>CBJLAJ010000126.1:0-15595 GCA_966421005.1 uncultured Paraburkholderia sp. | reverse complement strand
CATGCGATCGAACGTCTGCTGCAATTCGGTGTTCATGGTTTCCTCTCCAGTGGGCGATCACTTATAATTATGAGAATTAATTCTCTTTATGAGACACATGTCTCATTGTTTGCCATGCCCAATAGAAAGTCAAGCTCCGCGGGGGAGCCCGTCGAAACCGACGGGCGCGTGAATCAAAAGCGCCGCACGCGCCAGGCATTGATCGACGCTGCGCTCGCATTTCGCGATGAGGGGCAAACCCCGACATTCGCCGAAGTCGCCGAGCGCGCAATGGTGTCGCGCGCCACGGCCTATCGATACTTTGCATCAATGGAGGCCTTGCTGAGCGAGACCGCCGCCGAGCGCGGCATGCTGCCGCTCGAACAGGTCTGGCGCCCCGGCGATAGTCCGGCAGAAGGTATCTCACGTGCCGCGCGCGCGATGATGAAACTGCTTCTCGACGACGAAGTCGGCCTGCACATGATGGAGCGTTCGTTCATGGCCGTATGGCTTGAAAACGACCAGGCCTTGCGGCCAGTACGTCCGGGCCGGCGCATGCAGTACATCGAGCCGATTATCGAGTCGCTGAAGGGAGAGTTGGCGCCATCGGCCCGCAAACGCCTCGCGCACGCGCTATCGATGGTGATGGGAACCGAAGCAGCGTTGGCAGCCCGCGACGTCGGCCGTGCGAGCGTCGATGAAGCGATCTCCGCCGCCGCCTGGGCTGCGCAAGCGTTGGTCAGCCACGCATGCGCTGAAGCCGAGGAGGCGCGTCGCAGGCGGGTCGCGAAGCCCGCTGCCCGGGCCGCCCGCTCAGGGGCGTCGAGCCACCCGGAGGGTGACATGTAGGTAAAGAATGCGTGGGCCGAGAAGCACCGCAGCCCACAACTGCTCCGGAGCGGAATGCAAACTCTCGTCTGCGTAACGAATCGCGGTGTAGGGCTATCATCTATAGCGCCTGTCTTCACCGCAAAGGGGGTCCCACCGTGAACAAATCCCTCCTCATAGCAACGCTGCTGGCGGCTACGGCGCTGGCTGCATGCGGCAAGCGGAGCGATGGACCCGCTGCCTCCCCTGCGTCGGCCTCGAGCGAAGCCCCGGCGGCCACTGCGGCTTCGGGCCCTGTCGCCAACGCTGTTTCAGCGCCTGCAGCCGTTGCATCTACCCCTGCGGCGACTTCTGCGCCTGTAGCCGCTGCTTCGACCCCGGGCGTCACGATCGTCGCTCCGGCTGGAGCCGGCGGCCATGCGAGCTTGCCGCATGGCCCGAGCCACTAAAGGCATCAGCTTGATGTGGCGCCACGATGGTCCGCATCGTCACCGCCTTGCTGTCGGTCGTCGCGTTGACGGGCGCCGTAATAACGTGGCTCGTCTACGAAGGCCGCATCAGCGTGCCTGAGCGCGACAATCCATTTGTGCCGCTCGATGTCCGCGCCGCGCCCGGTCTGCTCACTCCCTGGAAGTTCTGGCGAGCGACGGGCGATCCCGCGCGCTGTATGACGGCGCTCGAGACGTCGGGCCTCGCGTTCACCGCCGTCGGGGACCGGACCACATCGGAAGGATGCGAATTGACCCGCGCGGTGCGCGTAGAGCGATTCGGGGACGCTAGCGTCAACCACACATTTTTGGCGACGTGCCCCCTGGCACTCGCTCTCGCGATGAGCGAGCGCCATGCGTGGCAACCTGCGGCATTATCGATCTACGGTGAACGCATCAGGCGCATCGACCACGTCGGCAGCTACGCGTGCCGCAATGTCAATCACGAGGCGGATGGGCGCTTGAGCGAACACGCTTACGCCAACGCCATCGACGTCGAAGGCTTCGAACTCGCTGATGGCTCGCGCGTCGCGATCGCGCAGGACTGGAATGCAAATTCGCGCGCGGGCCGCTTACTCGCGCGCATTCGCACAGGCGCGTGCGACTACTTTCATGCTGTGCTTGGCCCCGACTATAACGCGCTTCACCGAACACATTTTCACCTCGACATGGGACCGTATCGCGTGTGTCAGTAGCCTTCCTTGCCTACGGATGAATGGTTTCCCCGCGATTCAGCATGCCGATGAACTCCTCGATCTTGCGCGCCCTTGTCGCGGGCTTTTTGGCATTCTGTATCCGAAACAGGATGGCATAGCGGTTTCGGCTGTTCAGCGTCGCAAAGAACGAGCGGGCCTTGGGATTGACATCCAGTGCGGCCTGCAGGTCTTTGGGAACGACCGAGTTGCTGGCGGACGTATAGGCTGCCTCCCAACGGCCATCCTCTTTGGCTTTCTCGATTTCTCGCATACCGGAAGGAAGCATTCTGCCTGCGGCGATCAGCGCTTTGGCCCGGTCTTTGTTGAGCTTGGACCAGATACTTTTTGCGGAGCGTCGCGTGAAGCGTTGCAACCAGTATTCGTCGCTTTCGGTCTGCTTTTGACCGTCGATCCAGCCATGACAAAGGGCACTTTCCAGCGCTTGTTCATAAGTCAAGGTTGGCTGCCCGGCGCCCTTTTTTGCAAGGCGCAGCCATATCGCGGTCGAGGTACCGCCGTTTTCGGTCAACCAGTTTTCCCACTCCTTCTGGTCGAGGAATGTCAGACGAGGCTCAGTCATGGAGTATCCGAATGGCTGCATTCAGGCCGCGAGGCGCTTTTAACTGAAGTCTCACATATTACCGATTTGGGCGCCCGCCTACTGCTCTGTCACTGCCACTTCACCGCCGAAGCCGCTCGTCGGCACCTATCGCAGGGATGCCTCGACCACTTGCATAACGTGCTGCCGACGAGCGTCCAGCGCGGAACAGAATCAGATAACCGACATCGGTCCTAAAAACAAAGGTACTCGCCGACAACAGCACATTTCCTCATCACCATATGCCGGATTTTCACGAACCCTGCTTGGAACGTATGGGCCAGGATGCCGGCAGACAGGAGCAGGGCCCAGTGCAACGGCTGACTGCTCGAACGGCTTGATTGCTGTCGTTATGATCGAGTGATAACATAGATGGAAGCGAACGTGCGCGATCCCAGCCTTGATACGCTGCTCTACCTCGATGGTGAAACGTTCCTCGTGGATTCCAGCGGCATGTGTTGGGTGAAGTTCGAGGTGAAGCGGTGCGCCATGACGGTTGAGCGCCCGCACGGGCTCCGGTATTCGCTCACGCTTCACGACGAAACCGGCGCTCGCCTGGTGGGCTTCGATAACGCGCATCCAATCCGAGAGGGCTCAGGTCCGGGCGCGCGCACCCGCATCGAATATGACCACAAACATCGTGGACCACAAGCGCGTTTCTATGTCTATGAGGACGCCGCGAAACTACTCGCGGACTTTTGGGCGGAAGTCGAAGCGACCGTCGAAAGAAGGAGCATGCAGCATGAGTACAGCTAACGTCTTGAAGGTCGGGATTGCTTCATTGCAGCAATATAAGGCTCGGACGATGGCAATCGCCAAAGGCAAATATGTACCCAGCCCCGACGAGCCCAAAGTTTGGTTCCAGTCGATCGAGACGCTAGCACAGGTGCTTTCCGACAGAAACCGCTCACTGCTTGCACTGATCGCGGAAACGAACCCGGCATCGCTGAGCGAGTTGGCTGAACGCTCTGGCCGTGCGAAATCCAATCTCTCGCGAACGCTTCGAACAATGGAGCAATACGGGCTTGTTCACTTCGAAAAAGGCGAGGGTCGAGAAGTGGCGCCGCGTGTCAATTACTCGGGCGTCGAGTTGGAACTGTCGTTTGCGTGAGATGCCAGACCCGGAATTCCCATCTTTGCCGGTATCGGCGATCGTGAAGCATGCGACGGAATTATCGCCAGTAAGATCGTTCTCCTCAGTTCACCGGCACCTGGCCTCCACGTCGCTTTGTTCGTGATCGTTGTGAACTTCTCTCTAACGGCGTACCGATCAGACGGTTCGTTGAAGGAGGTCAATTCAGGCTATCGTCCGGTCTACAAGGTGCGCACTGACTACCGGTCGTCTGCACATCACGAATTTGTGGACGCCATAGGCGTCTGCACCGGGCGGCAATGTAAGGCGGAGGTTTGGCTTTTATCGCCTGATGCATACCCACACACGTTTTGGCTCGGTCGACGCGTTGATATAGCTGAGGGTTCAAGAATTGTAGGCGTTGCGGACGTCGTTAAAATAGTCAATCCGCTGCCCGAATTGAGCGCAGATGGTTGAGTGCTTCGGCGTCGATAGACTCGCTCCACAAACGGCTTCGGCTGACCGCATCGGACGCCGGTCGACCAGAAACGGTCGTCCGTGTAGTTGCCGCAAAGCTGTCACTCTCATTTCAGTAAAACCGCATGACTGCCATGTGCAACCTTCCTCTCCGATGCCCTTGTTGCGGATTCAAGACGCTCAGCGAACGCGGCGGCTACGAAATCTGCGCCGTCTGCTTCTGGGAAGACGACGGGCAGGACGATGATGACGCGGACGAAGTGCTCGGCGGGCCCAATGGCGATTTGAGCCTTACCGTGGGGCGGGCCAACTACCGAGCATTTGGCGCTTCTCGCAGACAGGACCTTCCGCACGTTCGACCACCATTCCCTCAAGAGAGGCCAGACGCGGTCTAACCTCTCGCGGCGCTAAAGTCGAGCCGTCGGGCGGTGGTCGGTTGACCTGTAGCGATCGTAGCCAGCACGCGAAGGCGCGTTCGCGCCGCCCGACCAATAACCGCGGAATCCTCCGACCAAAGGCCCGTTCTCCGGTATGACAAAAGGCTGCGCCACTGACCTGGGGCCCCCGCATGGAAGCCAAGGTCGCATCAAAGGCGCGCAAACGATCTACTATTGAGACAGCGAGACCATATAAGTGCGCGCCGTTAGAGACCCCGCGGGAGCCGGAAATGGCGTCCCGCCTGGCGGAAAAGATTCGTAGCGATCGTGACCATGCCACGTTCTATTCAAGTCCCCCCCGACATCGTCATGAAGTGGCAAGAGATTGTCGATCTGCTCGCCGAACTCATGCACGTTCCCTCCGCGTTGGTCATGCAAGTAGAGCCCCCGCGCATCAAGGTCTTCGTATCGAGCGAGTCCAAAGGGAATCCTTACGAGCCGAACGAAACAGCGCCTTTGAACACGGGACTTTATTGCGAGACCGTGATAAAGAACCGTCGGCCGCTGCTCGTCCCCGATGCTCTCCAGGACGAAGAGTGGAGATCGAACCCCGATATCAAGCTTGGAATGATTTCGTATCTGGGGGTACCCATCAGTTGGCCCGATGGCGACATATTTGGAACGATTTGCGTTTTAGATCGCAAGAGGAACGCTTATAGCGAGCTTTTCCTCAGACTGCTACTCCAGTGCCGCGACGTGTTGCAGGCCGACTTGAAAACGCTGGCCACCATGGGCGATCAGCTGGCAGAACGCGAAGCCAGGATTCGGCGTCTTGTCGAAGCCAATATTATCGGGATTATGTTTTGGAAAACCGACGGTGGCATCGTGGAGGCCAATGAAGCGTTTCTTCGCATCGTGGGTTACGAACGCGATGATCTGTTGTCCGGTCGTATGCGCTGGACCGAAATGACGCCCCAGGAGTGGCGCGAGGGTGACACGCGTGCTTTGGCCGAGGTCATGAGCACCGGTACCGCTCAGCCGTATGAGAAGGAGTACATCCGCAAGGACGGCAACCGTGTTCCCGTCATGCTGGGCGCAGCCCTGTTCGAAGCAGGGGGCAAGGAAGGGGTCGCTTTCGTGCTCGATCTGACCGAGCGCAAGCGCGCCGAAGAGGATTTGCGCAAGATGCAGGCAGAACTGGCTCACGCGAACCGCGTCACGACGATGGGGCAGCTCGCGGCCTCGATCAGCCATGAAGTCAAGCAACCGATCGCGGCCAACGCGGTGCAAGCCCAGGCCGGTCTGCATTGGCTGAGTGCACAACCGCCGAACTTGGAAGAGGCCCGGCTGTCATTTGAGCACGTGATCGAGGACGCCATGCGTGCCAGCGAGGTCGTGAACCGGATTCATCGCCTTGCCAAGAATGTGCCTCCGTGTAAGGAGAAGCTGCAAATCAACGAGGCTATTCGGGAAGTCATTGCTTTGACCCGCGGTGAGCTCGTGAAGAGCAGCGTGTCGATGCAAACGCGGCTTACCGAAGATTTGCCGCTGGTGGAAGGGGATCGTGTCCAGCTCCAGCAAGTGATACTGAACTTGATCATCAATGCCATCGAAGCGATGAGCGCGGTTGAGGACGGACCGCGAGAATTGGACATCTGCACAACTCGGGACGAATCTGGCGGCATTCTCATCACGGTAAGCGATTCAGGACCGGGCGTGGCCCTCGAGAACAGGCAGCAGCTTTTTGAGCCCTTCTATACGACGAAACAGCGCGGAATGGGCATGGGGCTATCCATCTGCCGATCGATCGTGGAAGCGCACGGGGGGCGTCTCTCAGTGAACGCAAACGTACCCCGAGGCGCCGTGTTTCAATTCACCGTGCCCGTTCACGACGATGAGCGCACTCAGGTCGTGAAATGACCACGGGCCCGCGAAATGTAGTCTTGCGGCGATGCTACACCGCTAACCATTTCCGCAACGCCTCCCACGCCCGCAACTTCTCGGCATAAGGCACCGCTGCATAAGCCGGACTGCTCGACGGCAGCTTGATGAGATCGAGCGACATGCGGCTTTCGGCCAACAGCTGCATGCCGATCGTCGCCGCCTTCCCGCCGTTGAACGCGACTGCAACAAGATTCGGCAACGCAGCCACAAGCGCCGCTAAATCATTCGTCGCATGATCGCGAATACGGCTATCGAGGCTACCTTCCCTTTTCGCCTTCGCAATCACATCCCACAGCCCGACCCGATGATCGAGCAGCGCTTGCAACCGCGCCTCGTATGCCATGCTCGGCAACGCCACCCCAATCACATCCCCGATCAAATGCCAGAACCGGTTCTGCCGATGCGCGTAGTACTGCCCCTCGGCGAGCGAGACTTCGCCCGGCAGACTGCCCAATACGAGCACACGGGTCTCGTTATCGACAACGGGAGCAAATGAACGTTTGAAGGTCACGACGTCGAGGGATCGGACGACGAGGGCGGCCGCCGCCGCTCAAGGCATTCCCAAAGCGCCGGAAGCATGCATTCGGTGACCATGAGCGGCTCACGCTGACGCAGGAACACCGAGCGACGCGCGACGATTCCATGCGGTGGCTCACCGACCATCGCTCGACAAGCCAGCGCAAAAAGCGGATGACGCGCGGTGAGCCGCGCGCTCGCAAGCGCCGAACGCCGCACGTCGCTATCGCTATACAGCAATTCGGCAAGCGGACGGGTACGCAGCCGCCGCATCGATTGCCACACGCCGCGACTCGCCGCGAGCGGCGCGATGCTATGCGCCGCGACGAACGGCACACCCGCCACTTCGAGCACGACCTCGCGCACCCAGACGGGCTCGCGCGGCGCAATTCCGAGTGCCGCATACTCATCGGCCCAAGCCCGCCCCACCGCTTCGCGCGTCACGCGCACGACGACATCGCCGAGCGCGCGCAAATGCGCGGTCAGCGAACCGCCGCGCGTCAACCAGTCTTTCTGATCCGAAGTGAACGCAGCGCGCGGCGCGAGCCGCCATTCGGCGTCCGCGGCGCGCGACCGAAGCGAGCGCTGCGCTACACCTGGCATCAGCGTGCGAGCAACAGCGCGTTGGTGCGCTTCACGAAGCTTGCCGGGTCCTCGAGCGCACCGCCTTCCGCCAGCAAGGCCTGATCGAAAAGCAGATGACACCAATCGTCGAAATCCGCATGCTCGGCCGAAAGCTGCTTCACCAGCGCGTGCTCAGGGTTGACCTCGAGGATCGGATGAAACTCGGGCGCCTGCTGTCCCGCAGCCTTCAACATCCGCTGAAGGTAGCCGCTCATCTCGCCGTCATCCGCCACGAGACACGAAGGCGAATCGGTCAGGCGGAACGTCAGGCGCACATCCTTCGCCTTGTCCTTGAGCACCTCCTTCATCTTCTCGACGAGCGGCTTCATCGTCTCGCTCAAAGCCTCGTGGGCCTTTTTCTCCTCGTCATTGAACGCATCGATGTCCAGGTCGCCGCGCGCGACGCTGACCAACGGTTTGCCGTCGAATTCGGTGAAATAAGCGAGTGCCCATTCGTCGACGCGGTCCGACAGCAAAAGAACTTCGATTCCCTTCTTGCGGAACACTTCGAGATGCGGACTGTTCTTGGCAGACTGCCAACTATCGGCGCTCACATAGTAGATCTTTGACTGATCTTCCTTCATGCGCCCGACGTATTCGGCAAGCGACACCGTCTGCTCCGCCGAATCGGTGTGCGTCGTCGCAAAACGCAGCAACTTGGCGATGCGCTCGCGGTTCGCGAAGTCTTCCCCGAGCCCTTCCTTGAGAACCTGGCCGAACTCCTTCCAGAACGTGGCGTATTTCGCCTTGCCTTCGTCGGTCTCGGCGTTCGCGAGCTCCTCGAGCATCGAGAGCACACGCTTGGTCACGCCCTCGCGAATCGAACGCACATCGCGGCTCTCCTGAAGGATTTCACGCGATACGTTGAGCGGCAGATCGCTCGAATCGACGACACCCTTGATGAAGCGCAGATACGACGGCAGCAGCTGCTCGGCATCGTCCATGATGAACACGCGCTTCACATAAAGCTTCAGGCCACCGCGACGCTCGCGATTCCACAGGTCGAACGGCGCATGCGACGGTACGTAAAGCAGCTGCGTGTACTCGCTGCGCCCTTCCACCCGGTTGTGGGTCCATGCGAGCGGGTCTTGATGATCGTGCGAGAGGTGCTGATAAAACTGCGTGTATTGTTCGTCGGAAATCTCGCTTTTCGGCCGGGTCCAGAGCGCGCTGGCCTGATTGACGGTCTCGTCCTCATCCTTTTCCACCGTCTCGCCCTTGTCCGCATCCCACTCCTCTTTTTTCATGAGGATCGGCAGCGCCACATGGTCGGAGTACTTGCGAATGATCGAACGCAGTCGGTAGCCCGACAGCAGCTCGTCTTCGCCTTCGCGCAGGTGCAGCGTAATCGTCGTGCCGCGTGCGGTGCGCTCGATCGTCTCGACCGAGAAATCGCCCTCGCCCGCGCTCGTCCAGCGCACGCCATCGGTCGCCGGCAATCCGGCACGGCGCGTCTCGACAGTGATCTTGTCGGCAACGATGAAGCCCGAATAAAAACCCACGCCGAACTGGCCGATGAGCGCGGCATCCTTTTGCTGATCGCCCGACAGGTTCGCAAAGAACTCCTTCGTGCCCGAACGCGCAATGGTGCCCAGATGCGAGATCGTCTCGTCGCGGCTCATGCCGATCCCGTTGTCGTCGATCGTGATCGTCCGCGCCGTCTTGTCGAACGACACGCGGATGCGCAGATTGGGATCGTCCTCGAAAAGCCCGCTGTTGGCGATGGCCTCGAACCGCAGCTTGTCGGCCGCATCCGACGCATTCGAAATCAGCTCGCGCAGAAAGATTTCCTTGTTGCTGTAAAGCGAATGGATCATCAACTGCAGAAGCTGTTTCACTTCCGCCTGGAAGCTCATGGTTTCTTGTGCCATGGTCTCGATTCCCTATTTCTCGTCAGTAACGGTTGGACATGGATCGGCCGCGGGCCAGACGCGCAGCAAGGCGCGTTCCCCGGCATGCGCACCGCGAATATGCGACGTGGCGCGACGCGGCGTGGGCAACCCGCCGCGAATGGCCGGTCAGATGGGGGCAGGCTGCACCGTTTTCAAGGGTCTCGTCGGACGCTTGCCATCCAGGTAGCCGGACAGGAAGCCGGGCAGCGCCGGATCGCCGCAATTGGCCACGTTGAAGCGCATCCACGTCGTCGGCGACTGGTGCGGCGAAAAAAGACTACCCGGTGCCAGCAAGAATCCGGCTTCCTGCCCCGCCGCCGCCAGCGCATCGGCATCGACGCCCGTGTCGGCCCACAGAAACATGCCGGCCGCCGGCATCGTGAAAAGCGTGAGACCCGCGCCTTCGAGCATGCGCGCGCACTTGTCACGCACGCCGTCGAGCCGCCCCCGCAGGCGCTCGACATGCCGCCGGTAGTGCCCCTCGGTCAATATCTTGTAAAGCAGGCGCTCGTTGAGCTCGGGCGTTGCCATGCCGACGAGCAGTTTCTGATCGGCAAGCGCTTGCGCGAGATCGGGCGACGAAGCGATGAAGCCGACGCGAAGATTCGCCGTCAGCGTCTTCGAAAAGCTGCCGAGATAGATCACGCGCCTCAATTGATCGAGGCTCGCCAACCGCGTCGCGGGATAGCTCGGCGGACACAGATCGCCGTAGATATCGTCCTCGACGACGATGAAGTCGTAGGCCTCGGCGAGCCGCAGAATGCGGAACGCCTGAGCGGGCGTGAGCGATGTCCCGGTGGGATTGTGCAGCACCGAGTTGATGACGAGCATCTTCGGCCGCCAGGTGGCAACGAGCGTTTCGAGCGCGTCGATATCGGGCCCGCTCGTGGTGTAGGGCATGCCGATGAGCCGGGCCCCTTGCGAAGCAAACCGCCCGAACATCTGGAACCAGGCCGGATCGCCAACGATGACGGCGTCGCCCGACTGAACATACACGCGCGCAATGAGGTCGATCGCCTGGGTGATACCCGATACGAGCACGATCTGCTCCGGGGCCGCGCCGATCTCGAGCTCCTCCAGGCGGGTTTGCAATTGTTGGCGCAGCGGTAAAAAGCCTTGCGCCGTGCCGTTGCTGAGCCATTGCGCCGCACTTTGCCGGCCGAGCGTGCGCAACGCTCCCGCCAGCAGTTCGCCGTCCAGCCAACGCGCAGGCAGATACCCGAGTCCCGGCCCTTTTTCAGGGCTGCTCGTTTGCACCGTGACGCGCAGCAGCCATGCGACATCGATTGGACTGGGCGGCCGCGTTTCACGCAGGTTGGGGGCGGCTTGCTGGCGCTGCGAATCGACCGTCCCCGGCGAACGCTCCCGCACATAAAAGCCGGAGCCTCGCCGCGATTCGAGATATCCCTGTGCCACGAGCCGTTCGTAAGCCTCGACGACGGTAAAACGCGATACGCCTTTGTCCTGGGCCAGCTTGCGGATCGACGGCATGCGCATGCCGGGGCGAAACACGCGCTCCTCGACGCGCCGGCGCGCCCATTGAACCAGCTGTTCGACCAGCGTGAGTTGCGAGGCGCCGTGCGGCGCGGGAATGAGATCGAGCGGGACGGACATGGCGGAATCCGAACTGTACCGAAAAGTATCGAAGCGATTGTACCGTTACTGTGCAGGCCGTGCCGATTAAAGTGAAGCGCAATCCATTGTTTCGACTGTCGAACTGTCCGTCGCCATTGAGCACACTTTGCGCATGATGTCCGCCTCCGCACTCGAACTCGACCATTTGATCATCGCGGCCCGCACGCTCGAAGACGGCGCACGCCACGTAGCCGTTGCACTCGGCGTGGAACCCGTCGCCGGGGGCGCCCACGCGCGGATGGGCACACATAACAGCCTGGTCGGGCTTTTCGGTACGGTGTATCTCGAAGTCATCGCCGTGGACCCCAATGCCGAACGCAGCGGCGAACCGACGAATGGACACCCTCCGCGGTGGTTCGCGCTCGACGATGCGGCCATGCAGGCGCGTCTCGAGGCCGGCCCGTTTCTCGCCCACTGGGCCGTGCGCGTCGCGCGTCCCAAAGACCTCGGGCGCTGGCAGACTCAATACCCGTCGAGAATCCCGCGCGTTATCCCGATGTCCCGCGGCGACCTCACGTGGCGGCTGACAGTCCCGGAGGATGGCACCTTCCCAAGCTGGCAAGGCGCGGGAGACGGCGTCTTGCCGACCTTGATTCAATGGGACACAGCTATGCATCCGGCGGCTCGCCTGCCCGCCACCGGCCTCGCGCTGCGAGCACTCGAGGCGCGGCATCCGCGCCCGGCGCCGATCCGCGAGCACCTGGCATGGCTGGGCGTCAGCCACTTGATCGGGCTCGACGACGTCCCGGCCGAGGCACCGGCGCTTGCGGCGGAAATCGAAACGCCCGCCGGTGTGCGTGTGCTGCGCTGAGCGGCATCCTGCGTCGGCAGCGCCCAACACGGCCCATGCCGGCCGCTGCCGCGATATCGCCAATACACGCCATGAACGCCAATCGGCAATAATCGACCCACGAAAATCCCGCCCTCATGAATACCCGCGAATCGCAAGGCATGCTGCTCGGCCTCGTCGGCGTCGTCGTCTTCAGTCTGACGCTGCCAATGACGCGCATCGTCGTGCAGGAATTTCACCCGCTGCTGAACGGCCTCGGTCGCGCGCTCGCCGCGGCGGTGCCCGCCGCCGCGCTTCTCGCCTGGCGTCGCGAGCGGCTGCCTGACCGCGCTCAACTGCGGAGCCTCTTCGTTGTGGCGCTCGGCGTCATCGTCGCGTTCCCGGTGTTTTCCGCCTGGGCGATGAAAAGCGTTCCCGCGTCGCACGGCGCGCTGGTCGGGGGATTGCAGCCGCTTTTCGTGGCGTTTTATGCGGCGTGGCTTTCGCATGAACGACCGTCGCTCGCATTCTGGGCCAGCGCTGCGCTCGGCAGCGCGCTGGTTGTCGCCTTCGCACTCAACGCGGGCGGCGGCGCGCTGCAGGCTGGCGACGCGCTGATGCTGATTGCCGTGGCCATCGGCGCGCTCGGCTATGCCGAAGGTGCGCGGCTCGCGCGGCAAATGGGCGGCTGGCAGGTGATCTGCTGGGCGCTCGTCGTCGCGGCGCCGTTTCTCGTCGTGCCCGTCGCCTGGCTGGCTTGGCGGCAACATCTCGCGCACCCGGCACCTTTTGCGCTCGCGACCTGGTTCGCGTTCGGCTATGTCGCGCTGTTCTCGCAGTTCATCGGCTTTTTCGCCTGGTACGCGGGGCTTGCAATGGGCGGAACGGCGCGTGTGGGCCAAGTGCAGTTGCTGCAAATATTCTTCACGATCGCATTTGCCGCGCTCTTTTTCGGCGAATCGGTCAAGCCGTCGACGTGGCTTTTCGCCGCCGCCGTCATCGCTACCGTGCTCGTGGGCCGCAAGGCTGCCGTACGTACAGCGGCGCCACGTGCCGCCGGGCTGCAACTGGAGCGATAATCGCGTCTTTTGCCTCGCTCGGTTTCTGCGAGGCGTTTGTTCCGGCTTTGCGCCCCGCCACTGGTCACGAGCCACTATGCACGGCACGATTGCCGGTTTGATTTCAGCCCATTCGTCCTACCCACTCTAAGGAGACTCTCATGGATCACAGCGATATGCCGCAACGCGACTGGCAGCTTTCCGAGCGCGCCCGCAAGCTCACGAGTTCGGCCATCCGCGAAATCCTGAAAGTCACCGAGCGGCCCGAGGTCATTTCGTTCGCGGGCGGCTTGCCCGCACCCGCCACATTTCCGGCCGAGCGTATTCGCGACGCGACCGATCGCGTGCTGCGCGAGGCACCGGCAGCGGCACTGCAGTACAGCGCGACAGAAGGATTCCTGCCGCTGCGGGAGTGGGTGGCCGCGCGCCTGTCGACGCCGGGTGCAACGATCCGCCCGTCGCAGGTGCTGATTACGACGGGCTCTCAACAAGCGCTCGATCTGCTCGGCAAGGTGCTGATCGATCCGGCCAGCCCGATCCTCGTCGAAACGCCGACTTATCTTGGCGCACTGCAGGCGTTCTCTCTGTACGAGCCACGTTGCGTGCAAGTACCGACCGACGATCAAGGCCTGATTCCGCAAAGCCTCACGCCAGCGCTCACGAGCGGCGCGCGCCTGCTCTACGCACAACCGAACTTTCAGAATCCGACAGGCCGGCGCCTGCCGCTCGAGCGGCGCGTCGCGCTCGCCGAGTTCGCGCGCACGAGCAAATTTCCCGTCATCGAGGACGACCCTTACGGCGCGCTCGACTACGCGGGCTCGCCGTTGCCGACGCTGCTGTCGATGGCGCCCGATCACATCGTCTATTGCGGGACCTTCTCGAAGGTGCTCGCGCCCGGATTGCGGCTCGGCTATATCGTGGCGCCCGAGGAACTCCATTTCAAGCTCGTGCAGGCAAAGCAGGCCACCGATCTCCATACACCGACGCTGACCCAGCGCATCGTTCATGAAGTCGTGAAAGACGGCTATCTCGACGAGCAAATCCCGACCGTGCGCGCGCTTTATCGCGATCAATGCGAAGCGATGCTCGCCGCACTCGCACGGCACATGCCGGACGGCGTCAGCTGGAACCGCCCCGAAGGCGGCATGTTCATCTGGGTGACATTGCCCGTTGGCATCGATACCATGGCACTGCTCGAGCACGCCGTTGCCGCGAATGTCGCATTCGTGCCGGGCGCGCCGTTCTTTGCTGGCGACCCGCAACACCATACGTTGCGGCTGTCCTTCGTGACCGTGCCGCCCGCGCGTATCGACGAAGGCGTAGCGCGCCTGGCGGCGCTGATCCGCGAACGCATCTGAGGCAGTGCACGCCGTATTGCCGATTCCCCTCTTCCCGACTCTACGAGGACACTTCTCATGGCACAACACAACGTCTACGACAAGCTGAAAGCACTGAATATCGAACTGCCGAATGCGGGCGCACCGGCCGCCGCATACGTCATGGCCGCGCAAACGGGCAACACCGTCTACCTGTCGGGCCATATCGCGAAAAAAGACGGCAAGCCGTGGGTCGGCAAGCTGGGCGCGAACATGACGACCGAAGAAGGCAAAGCCGCCGCGCGCGCGATCGCCATCGATCTCATCGCGACACTGCACGCACACCTTGGCGACCTCAATCGCGTCAAGCGCATCGTCAAAGTGATGAGCCTCGTCAATTCGACGCTCGAATTCACCGAACAGCACCTCGTCACCAATGGCGCGTCGGAGTTCCTCGTCGAGGTTTTCGGAGACGCCGGCAAGCACGCACGTTCGGCATTCGGCGTCGCGCAGATTCCCACCGGTGCCTGCGTCGAGATCGAACTGATCGCGGAAGTCGCGTAAAGGAGCCGGCATGGGCGCACGCCGCGTTCGCTTCAAGCAAGTCGACGTCTTCTCGGACGTGCCGTTCAAGGGCAATGCACTCGCCGTCGTGTTCGATGCCGATGGGCTCGATGCCGACGAGATGCTCGCCATCGCCCGGTGGACGAATCTCTCCGAGACGACATTTCTTTTCGAGCCGACGGATCCGGCTGCGGACTACTTCGTGCGCATCTTCACGCCCGCCGGGGAGCTGCCGTTCGCCGGCCACCCCACGCTCGGCACCGCGCACGCGCTGGTGGAAAGCGGCTACGTTGCCCGCACCGCGGGCCGGCTCGTACAGCAGTGCGGCGTGGGGCTCGTCGAGATCGAAGAGCGCTCGCCGGGCGTGCGCGCCTTCGCCGCCCCGCCCGCGCGGATCACGCCCCTGCCCCAGAGTGAGTTCGAAGCGCTTCGGCAAGCACTCGCTATCGGGGACGATGAGATCGATTTCACCCGTGTCCCGCCGAGCGCTATCGACAATGGCGTCCGCTGGCTGGCGGTCGGGCTCGCGTCGCCGGAGCGGTGTGTGACGCTCAAGCTCGATCCGTCCGCGCTATCTCACATTGTGCAACGCGCGGGGATGAAAGGGCTCATGCTCTATGCGCCGCATCCCCCGGGCGGTCCGGCATCGTATGAGATGCGCTGCATCGTCATGGATGGCGACCTTTCGGTCTATGAAGATCCCGTTACCGGCAGTGCGAATGCGGGGCTCGCGAGCCTCTTGTCGTCGCGCGACGCACGCCCG
>CBJLAJ010000125.1:0-15685 GCA_966421005.1 uncultured Paraburkholderia sp. | reverse complement strand
AGCGCGGCCGCGCTCGCGCTGATCGCGTTCGGCGACACGGTGAGGCCCGACGCACGCGCCGCCATCGAGCGCCTCGCGGCACGCGGAATCGAAAGCGTGCTCGTGACGGGTGACAACCGCGGCGCAGCGGCCTCCGTCGCCAGCGCGCTCGGCATCGGCGCGTTCCACGCCCAGGTGCTGCCCGAGGACAAAGCGCGTGTGGTACGCGAGGTCAAAGCCCAAAACGGCGGCATCGTCGCCATGGCCGGCGACGGCATCAACGACGCACCTGCGCTGGCCGCCGCCGATATTGGCATCGCGTTCGCGAGCGGCACCGACATCGCGATGCACGCAGCGGGCATTACGCTGATGCGCAGCGAACCGTCGCTCGTCGCCGATGCCATCGACATTTCACGGCGGACCTATCGCAAGATTCAACAGAACCTGTTTTGGGCCTTCATCTATAACCTGATCGGCATTCCGCTCGCCGCACTCGGTTGGCTCAACCCGATGCTCGCCGGTGCCGCGATGGCGTTTTCCAGTGTGAGCGTCGTCACCAACGCCTTGCTGCTGAAACGGTGGAAACGGTAGACAACGCGGCTGCCGGATGCGCACGCGCCGGCCATCGAAGGCGCGGCGCGCCCGGCGGGCGAGCCGCCGCTGTGGGTCTTTTAGCCGCCTTTATGCGTGCGTGCGGCCCGCGAGTGCTTCGCCGACGGAACCTGCGCCGAAGCAGGCGCTAACGACGCCCCCTGCGTGACACCCTGGCGCGACGGCAGCGCCGCGAGCCTTCCCGCCAAGGCATCCGCTGTACCGCGGATGTCCGCCGCCGCACCGGATGCGGTATCGAGAAACGCTGCGAGCGCCAATTGCTGGCTTCGCAGCAGCGCCCCGGTTTTTTGCTGTGCCGCCGCGCTTTCGCGCGCGACACGGGCCAGCACGACGAACTGCGCGACCGCCAGCGCAAGCACCAGGACGCTCGCGCATGCCATGACCGCGAGCAGGCGCGCTCCTCGCCGGCGGTTCGCAGCCGCCGCCCGGCGCTCTTCGGCAAGCGCGCGCGATAACTCGGCGACCGTGTCGGCCAGTGCCGCCGTCGCGGTGGTTTGTGCGCTTGCCGCCGCAGCCTCGCTACCTGAGTCGCGCGCGGTATCGACCGCCGGGAAGTCGACCGGTGCGGGTACCGCCTGCGAGACGAATGACGATAGCGATGTGGGCGTCTCGACGGGTGTCGATGTCCATGGCCGTTTCGCGGGCTGCGCCTGGCTGCGCGCCGGCGCCTCCGCCATCGCGGAGCGAGCCGGGTTCGTACTGCCTGCGTCATCGACGCGGAGATAGGCAGCAATGTCCGCGATCCGCGCACCGGCCGGTTGAGGAAGAACTGGCGCGCGTGTCGAGGGCTGCTCCGGCGCTGCGGATGAAACCTCCTCCGTCACCGGAGATGGCGAGTCCCGCATGAGTTCAGCCTCGCTTTCGGCGGCCGCGCGCTGCGCGGCGGCGCGGGCTCGCAGCGAATCGAGCGCATCGGCCGGCAATTCGAAACCGGCCAGCGTGCCCTGACGCGGATCGAGGTTCAGCGTTTCTATCGCACCGAGCAGATCGGCATCGAGGCGTTCAGCCGGCGGCGGCTCGTCGCGCGAGATGGACTCTCCCTGACGGCGGGTATTGTCCTGCGCCGCGGCGACGCCCTCCTCGCGCTCGTTGCTCTTATTGGCTTCGTTGTCTCCGCCTGTCGCGGACAGTGCCGGCGTGCCCGGTTCGGAAGCGGCGGGCGCCGATGACGCATCCGCTGCGGAAGAAGCGGCACGCGCACGCCGCCGGGATGTGGCCGGCCGGGTAACGCGAGGGGTCGAAGATGCTGCGGGATCTGCCATAGCTGGAAAGCGGAAAGACGGGAAAGCGAGGAATGCGGTCATGGCCGGGGCGGCGAATCGTTTGCGTCGATTCGATCGTCGCGCTCGGCAAACGCCGCATTGTCGCACGATCGGCCGGCGCAGCCGCAAGGGAATCGAGGGGTCCGGCCGCGCCCGGGCCGACGAATTTGAATTATCCTTTGCGCTTTCCGCGGTGCACGCCGCGTTCATCCGATAGAGTCGCCCGCCCGATACGCTTTATGTCCACTTCGATCGACGCCGCCATCGCGGCGCAATCCGGCGCCCTTCGCGAACACTACACGCAGATCGTCATACCGCTATGGCGCGGCCTCGGCTATAACGCCGCTCGCTCGTTGCCGTACGAGGCCGTCAGCGCGGACGATCAGGCACCGCTGCCCGTGGAGCGTTATCGCGCGATGGCCTGCGCCCGGCAGCTGTTCGTGTTCTCGTTGGCGGGCGATGCCGCGCACGCCCATACGCTCTTCGATTCGTTGCGTCGCTATTTTCGCGATACGCGTCACGGCGGGTGGATCTACAGCATCGACGCGGCAGGCGCGCCGCTCGACACGACAAAGGACCTCTATACGCACGCATTCGTCATCTTCGCGTGTGCGCAGTATGCGAGCGCGTTCGGCGAACGAGAGGCGCTGGACGTGCTGGCCGAAACGGCAGGATTGGTCGATGCGCGCTTTGGCGCGCCGGGAGGTCTTCTGCATGCCGAGCTCGACGAAGACTTTTCGACGGTCCGCAGCGGACCGCTGCAAAACCCGCTCATGCACTTGACCGAAGCCTATCTGGCCGCGAGTGCCGCGACCGGCGAAAACGGCTATGACCGGGCACTCGCACGGCTTGCCGATGCGGTAGCGGGCACGTTCGTGCATGCGCCGACAGGCGCGATCGCCGAATTGCCCATCGGCACGGCGGGCAACCGCCTGGAACCGGGCCATCAATTCGAGTGGTGTTATCTGACGGCAAGCGCCGGCAGCAAAATCGCCGCATCGGGTCTGGCCGAGTCGCTCGAACGCGCCTTCGTGTTTGCACAGCGCCACGGTGTGGATGCGGCCACGGGTGGCGTATGCGCCGCACTCAACGAAGACGGCTCGATTCAGGATGCAACGCAGCGCATCTGGGCGCAGACCGAGTATCTGCGCGCGCTGGCGACGCGCGGCACGGCAGTCGACCTGCAAGCGCTGCCCCCGCAAATGGCCGCGTTTCGCAAACGCTTTTTACACCCACGCGGCTGGTATGAGTGCAAGACGCCGGACGGTCAGGTGTCGCGTGCCGATATGCCGTCGACCACGCCCTACCATCTGGCGACGGCCTACGCGTCTTTGCCGGGCGCACGCTGACGCGACGCGCTCCGGCGCATACCGTTCGCCTCAATAAGCGAGCCGCGGCTCGCGCGCGCCCGTATCGCTGGCGCTTGCATCAGCGTGTGTCGAAATCGACCTTGCGTGGGCGAGCACCCGATCGGAGATCTCGAAGACAGATACGGCCGCTTTCAACTGCCGCGTCTGGTCATGCAACGACGACGCGGCAGCAGCGGCCTCCTCGACCAGCGCCGCGTTTTGCTGGGTCATGCGATCCATCTGCACGACGGCCTGATTGACCTGTTCGATGCCCGTGCTCTGCTCTTGCGACGACGCACTGATCTCGCCCATCATCTGCGCGACGCGCGAGATCGAGCTCGATACTTTCTGCATCGCCTCGCCTGCGCGCTCGACGAGTTCCGAGCCGCCTTCGATCTGTGCGACCGATTCGTCGATCAACGCCTTGATCTCCTTGGCGGACTGCGCGCTGCGTTGCGCGAGACCCCGCACCTCGCCCGCCACGACCGCGAAACCGCGCCCCTGTTCGCCAGCACGCGCAGCCTCGACAGCCGCGTTGAGCGCCAGGATGTTGGTCTGAAACGCGATGCCATCGATGACAGAGATGATCTGCGCGATGCGATCGGAGCTTTGCGCGATACCGTGCATCTTTTCCACGACGCTCTGCACGACGCTCGCGCCGTGCCCGGTGGATTGCAGTGCATCCTCGGCAAGCGCATTGGCCTCGCGCGCATGCTCGGCGTTGTGGCGCACGGTGGCGGTGAGCTCCTCCATGCTCGACGCCGTCTCTTCGAGCGACGCGGCCTGGCTTTCGGTGCGCGCGGACAAATCCGCGTTCCCGGTGGCGATTTCGTCGGCTCCGATGTGGATCGAGTCCGACGCCTCGCGCACAGCCTTGACGGTGCTTGCCACGCTGGCCTGCATATGGGCAAGCCCTTCGAACAGACGGGCAATCTCCGCCGTGCCGCGCGCCGCAACCGGCTCGACTAGCTTGCCGCGCGCGATGCGCTCGAAGTGACGGCCCGCTTCCTCGAGCGGCGCGACAACGCTGCGTTTCAATGCGGCGTAGACAGCCGCGGTACCGGCCAGCAAGGCCGCCAGGATCGCGAGGCTCGCGCTGCGAAAGAGCGCGAGACGATGGTCGATCGAGCCCAGCGAAGCATGGGTTTGCGCAGCGCCGAAACCGGTGAAACCATGCACCGCATCAAGGTAGGCATCCTGGAACGATTGCGTCGGCTGATCGAGAAAAGCCTTCACGTTGCCCGTGTCGAGATATTGGACAAGCTCGCTCAGCGCGCCGTGAAGCGCCTGATACTTCTCGACGACAGCCGCCGCGCGCGTGCGGTTTTCCTCGCTCTCCTTCGGCGCGTGAGAAAAGCGCTCGAACGATTGCTGGGCGAGCGCGAGCTGCTCGCGGGCATGATCGACGATCTGAGTCGGCTCCGCGGCGCCGCCCACCATGCGCGTGCCGGCCCGCGATAAGTTGATGCGCGCATCCATCAGATGCTGCGTAGTCTCGTTCACGGCATCGACCTGAGTCAGCGCGACGTTCGCGAGATCGCCGACGTCGCGATGTGTGCTCGTGAGAGACCAGAAACCCAGCCCTGCCGTGAGGAGCTGAAACATACAAAATGCAGCCAATACCGCCAGAAGCCCGGATGCGAGCTTGATCTTGCCGAACATCGAAAACACCTGGAAGAAGACGAAAATGGGGAACTGCAAAGCCACGCAAGAAGCGCAGCCGGTTCCCTCATAGGGTTTACGGCAGTCACGGCGTTTGCTTGAGGGTCCCGCATGGAGATTCGTATCCGTTCCTTGACTCCGCTCGCGAACGGTTCCTAGAGTGAAGCCAACAGGACACGGGGCCGCGCCCCGCAAGGGGCCCCCGATGACCGACTTCTTCGACCTGGCGCGCGGCGCACTGCACGCTCAGCCGTTCAGCATGCTCCTCGGCACCGAGCTCGTGCAGATCGGCGAGCATGAAGTGACCTTGCGTCTGGCGATTCGCGACGAACTGCGGCAGCAACACGGCTTCGTTCATGGGGGCGTCATCAGCTATCTTGCCGATAACGCGTTGACATTCGCCGGCGCCATTGCCCTCGGGCCGCGCGTCGTGACGGGCGAGTACAAGATCAACTACCTGCGGCCGGCGGTGCGCGGCGCGTTGCTTGCGCGCGCGGAGCTCGTCTACGCCGGGCGCGGGCACGCCACGTGCCAGTGCCGCATCTATCTGCTCGATGGCGACAAGGAAACGCTCGTCGCGCTGGCACAGGGTACGATCAACCGCGTGGGGGACGGCCCGAACGCCGCGCCGACAAGTGGCGCGGCCGAGCAGGCGTGATATCGCCTCTGGATCGCGCGGCTCACTAAAGTTAGAATGGCGGCCCTTCGAAACTTCGCGCCGGCGTCTTCGCGTCTGGCGCATGTCGATCCGCGACCCGATCCATGGCAAAACTTCTGAACGATTCCGAATTCCAGCGCTTCACCGAACTCCAGCAGAAGCAGGCAAGCTTCACGATCACGAGCGAAGAGGCCGACGAATTGCGCCTCATCGTCGAGCGCGCTCAACAAAAGCGCGACGATCGCGCGGCTGCCATGAAGTCCATCGAAGCCTACATCGGGCAATTCGAGATTACGCCGGAAGAGCTTTTCTCGCCGGAACAGATCGGCGAAGCGGCGCGGACCTATGGGCTCATCGCCTCGTCGGCCAAGAAGGAGCGTGTCTTGCCGCCCACACTGACGTTCAACGGCAAGCCCTATCAATGGACCCGCACGTTGCCCGACGAAGTTCGCGGGCCGCTGTTCGACGCGTTCAAAGCGGGCGAATCGATCAAGCGCTTCCTCGCCACGCCGAAGGACACCGCACGCAATGCGGCAACGGTCGCCCGTCTCGAGCGCGAAACAGGCGGCGTCTATGCCGACGCATGGCTCGAAGAACTGTCCATCTCTCGCATGCAAGTCGAGGAAGCGGCCGCCAAGCTCGCCGCGTAAGCGAGGGCCGCATGGCCGCGGACGGTTCAGCGCGGTGGCTCACAGCACCGCGAGCCTCACCGTATCGCGGCCCGCACGCTTCGCCTCGTAGAGCATCCGATCGGCGTGGCGATAAAGATCGTGTGCCAAATGACGATTGGCGCTGCGAGCGCCTCGCCAGACGAAGCCGAAGCTCGCCGTCAGCACTGCATCGCGCTTGGTCGGATGCGGCAGCGCGAGCGCACGCACGGCCAACCGCAGACGATCGATGGCGCTCAGCGCGTCGGCGGGCGATTCGGCGTGCAGCAGAATGCAGAACTCGTCGCCGCCCAGGCGAACCAAGCTGTCGCTCGAATGACGCAACTGACGATGCACGGCTCGAGCGATTTGCTTCAGTGCGTCGTCGCCGGCACTGTGGCCATAGGTGTCGTTGTAAGCTTTGAAGCCATCGATGTCGAACAGGCAAAACGCCAGTGCTTCGTCGATATCTCGCGACGACGCGCGCGCCTCGAATGTCTCGTCGATATGCCGACGATTGAACGCACCGGTCAATTCATCGGTCACTGCCAAGCGCGACAATCGCGCCACCTCCGATTCGAGCTGGACGATTCTGGCTTGCAGGCGTCCTCGCTCGGCGTCATCGCCAAGCGACCATCCTTTCAAGAGTTCCCGGAGGAAGGCGCCTTCGGACGCGAGACCCCGCCCCATGCGCGCGGCCCATGCCGCAAAAGACGTCAACGGCGACGGTGCTCGGGCTTGCCGCCCTCCCTTCCAGGACACATCACTGATTGATTGCCAGCTCATTTGAGTACCTTGGGATCCACTGTGCAGCGGCACGCTCGTCGCGCTCGTCAAGTCTCGGCGAATCGATCGCCGATGGGCGCGGCAAACCGCATTGGGCTCAGTAGGCAATTATGCCAAGGTAGGCTCCGGGCAACTGCAAACAAATGTCAGGCCCAGGGGGCGACGCGCGGCCGGTTCTGCTGCCGGCGCGCCGGCGCACAACAAGCTCAGGCCGGCTCGCTGGCTCGGCCGAGTTCCATCTCCTCGGTCCAACGAGGCAGCGAAATCACGAATTCGGTTCCCTTGCCCTCTTCGCTGTGAACCGACACCTCTCCACCGTGTCGCACGACGACGGTCTTCACGAATGCCATGCCGAGCCCGGCGCCGCCCACTTCGGGACGCTGACCCGCATGAAAGCGCCGAAAGCGCTCGAACAAACGGCCCTGCTTGTCGAGCGGAATACCGTAACCCTGATCTCGAATCGAGCAGGTCACACGGGATTCGCCCAGCGATGCTTGTGGAGAAACGATCGAGCAGGCGATCCGCGTTCCGTTCGGACTGTATTTGATGGCGTTCTGCAAGATGTTTACGAGCGAGCGCGTCAATAGCGAACGCTCGGCGCAAACCCAGCACGTATCGTTGTCTTCGACGGTCGCGTCCACATGGATGTCTTTGGCATGGGCCTGCGGCCAGACCTGATCGCTCGCTTCGAGCACGAGATCGGCCAGATTCACGGGCTCGAACTCGTAGGCCTGCGATTCCGCGCGCGCGAGCTGAACGAACTCGTCGGCCAGCGTCAGCGCGTGCGTTGCATAACGTGCGATGCGCTCCATGACGTTGCGCAATGGCTGGGACTCGATGCGCGTGCGCTCCATCTCGACGAGCGCGAGAATCGATGCATGAGGCGAACGCATGTCGTGCGACAGCAATTGCAAGGCGTCCTCGCGTTGCCGCTCGGCTTCGTGCAGCGCAGTGATGTCG
The DNA here is from genome assembly GCA_966421005.1 of uncultured Paraburkholderia sp. Classification (GTDB taxonomy): domain Bacteria; phylum Pseudomonadota; class Gammaproteobacteria; order Burkholderiales; family Burkholderiaceae; genus Trinickia. The sequence goes on along the minus strand of CBJLAJ010000125.1, from coordinate 7,770 downwards.
ACCAAGGCGGCGATCCAGCCCGTCGCATCGCCGAACGCATCGCGACACGCCGAGTAACGCAGCAAGTAGTCGCGATCGTCGCGGCCGCGCACCTCGATGCCGCCCGTCATGATGCGCGCATGCTCGGGCCGCGCCGGATTCAGGACGGCCGGCCAATCCCTTCGCGCGATCCGCTCGTCTTCCACATCTGCCCCGATCGCCTTGACGAATGAACAGTCGGCCAGCACGGCCTCTACGCGTCGCCCTTCCGGGCCCGGCGCCGCAAGCCGCGAGCAATACGCCCTCGCCGCACGGTTCGCTATCAGCACCAGGCCGTTCAGATCGGCAACGAGTATGGGATCGGGACCGCTATCGAGACTATCCCAGACGAAACGCTTCATGTCTCTCACGCGCTGCGCGGCCTGTGTCATCAGCAGCATCTGCTGTTCGAGCACATCGCCCATGAAGTCGCCCGAACGTTTCGCCGTTTCGGGCAGTAGATACGGTTCAGCCGCGAGCTGCCGCAACTCCTTGCGCAGGTAGGCCATCGTCATTTCGAGGCGGCGCCAACTCCACACCGGATAAACGGCGAGCAATCCGAGGATTGCCGGCACGGGCGACAACCAGAGCCGCAGCACGTGCATGAGCATCGCATCGCCGGCGAGCGTCAGGACCGCTAGCGCAATGGCCAGCGCGAGCGAAGACATCGGCGAGAGCACGAGAAACCCGACGAGCAGCACCGCAAGCGGCGCGAGCGATGCCGCCGCGAGCCCCGCTGACGATGCCGGTCGGATAGCACGTTCGTGCAGCAACATATCGAGCACGTTCGCATGAGCATAGACGCCCGGCATGACGCCAAACCGGCCCGACAGCGGCGTTGCAAAGTGATCGTAGAGGCCCGATGCCGTCGAGCCCACCAGCACGATGCGCTCACGCAACCAGTCCGGCGGCACGGTACCCGCCAACACCTGGGCAACCGATACCCTCCGATAGGACTCGACGGGCGAGAAAGGGATCAGCAAGCGCTCGTCGCCCCCGGCACCGGAGGGCGTGGCCGATGGTAACGGCTGACGCGCCGCGCGATCGCGATCCGCGCCGGCAACCCGCGTCGTGCCGCGCTCGACAGAGTGCCAGACGGGGACCGTCAACTGCGGCCAACGGCTGCGTGCGTCGCCTTCATAGAGCGCGACGCTGCGCACGACGCCGTCGCTGTCGACTTCGAAGTTGATGTGGCCGAGGCCCGCCGCGGCGTTGGCCAACGCTGCGACTGGCGGTACCACGTCGCGGCGGTCAGCGGCATCGGGGGGCGCGAGCAAGATCGGCAGATAGGTCCTGCTGGCGGCCATCGCGCGCGCAAGCGCCGCGTCGTCCGCGCCCGCTTCGGTAAAAAGAACGTCGTAGACGATGGCGGCCGCGCCGTCGCGATTCAAGACGTCGATCAGCTGGGCATGCACGCTGCGCGGCCAAGGCCACCGGCCAAGCGCTTCGATGCTCTCGTCGTCGATCTCGACGACGACGATATCCTTCGATACCGCCCTCGCGGACAACGCAAGAAAATCGTCATAAACGAAATGGTCGAGACTCGATGTCAGGCGCCAGCTCGAACTGAGCACCACGAACGCAATGCCGAAGCAGCCGGTGACAATCCACTCGAGCAAAAAGCGGCGCCCGACCGACTGGCCGAGCCGCGAACGAACGATGCGGGCGAGCAGCGTCATCGAGCCCACCGCCCGCGCGCGATGAGGCAACGTTGCATGGATGGGCGCAGGGACCGGTGCGCCCGCCGGATATCGTCGTCTCGCCTCATGCCTTCCCGTTCTCGATGCGATCGAGACGATAACCGAAACCCTCGGTCGGCGCACTCGAAATCGCCGAATGCCTTATGGTTTACCATCCGCGTTGGCGCAAAACCGAAGATAGCGCGGCACGCACCAAATCGGGGAACCAGGGCCTGTTCATCCACCTTTAGCTTCGCTTCAACTTTCCATCGATCAAAATCATGCGGATCGCCATTCTCGACGACGACTCGAGCCAGCTGGAGTTCGTCACCGAATCGCTTAGTCCCGCGGGGCATCGCTGTCACACGTTCACCGAAGGCCGCGCGCTCATCCGCGAGCTGCGGCGCGAAAGCTACGACCTCATCGTGCTCGATTGGAATGTCACCGACATGCAGGGCGATGAAGTGCTCGCCTGGGTGCGCAAACATTGCCACGAAGAGTTGCCCGTGCTCTTCATGACCAGCCGTTCGCATGAAACGGATATCGTGTCGGCGCTCAATGCCGGTGCCGACGACTATGTCGTGAAGCCGGTCGCGGCGCCGGTGCTGCTCGCCCGCGTGTCGACGCTGCTGCGCAGAAGCTATCGCCGCGACGAAAACATCGCGTCGCAAACGTTCGGCGAATATCTGTTCGATCTGCGAGAAAGCATCGTCTATCGACGGACGGTGCCTGTCACGCTCTCGCAAAAGGAATTCCAGGTCGCCCTGCTGCTGTTTCGCAATCTCGGGCGCCCCCTCTCGCGCAGCCACATCGTCGAGACCGTCTGGAAGCAAACGTCCGATATCCCTTCCCGCACGCTCGATACGCACATTTCGTCGGTTCGCGTCAAGCTCGACCTGCGTCCGCAGAGCGGGTACTGCATCTATCCCGTCTACGGCTACGGGTATCGGCTGGAAAAGCTCGAAGCAGGCGCCGCCTGAGCCGGCGCGGCGGCCGCGACCGCGACCGCGACCGCCGCCGGAGTTCACCAGGACCAACGCACGCCGACGTTTCCTCCCACCGTGCGCACATGCTCGCCATCGAGATTGGTGCCCCAGTTGACGGCGGCATAGGCGCTGCCGTGCTTCGAGAATTGCGTGACCACGCCCGCGTCGATCCGCCCCGTCGTCTGGTTGACCGGCGTACCGATCGACGTGACGCTGTCGTAGGTCTGGCGATCGCCGTTGGCAAACGCATGCAGCACGTTGAACCGCACATAAGGCTGCCACTGGGCACCGAGCGCATCCCAGGTCCCCGAGAACCGAACGCCGAATCTCGCCAGCACCGAATTGCCGCTGCCGAACGCCACGTGGGACGCCCCGTCGTTGATATCCCGGATCGACAGGTGTTCGTAGACGAGCTGGAGCTGCGGTTCCATCGTCAGCCCATACCCGATCGGCAAAGGCATGCCGCCTTCCACCGAGGCCGTGACAGCGGTACCGTGCGTGCTCGAACGGACGTTGTCGCTCGACGTCGTATCCGCGGTGAGTGCGCTGCCCGATACGACGGTGTCCGTATACCAGCCGCCCGGTCCGATGTGGGTCCAATAACCGGCAAGACTGTAGGCGTTGACCGAGAGATGCCCGACATCCGCGTTGCGCACGCCGAGGGCAGAGCCGCTCACGTCCCCGGTTGCACGGGCCGTACCCAGATAGAAGCCGTAGTGGTTGCGGTGACCGCCCGGTGCGCCGTCGGCGAACACATCGTGGCCGACCTGCACGCCGCCCATGGAGCCGTCGAATTGCGGATTCACGTCGCCGCCTTCGGACAGCACGCTATGTGCCCCCCAGACGCGGCCCCATCCCGCCGGCATTGCGCCGCGCTCGCCGAGCAGTAACTGATCGCCCTGCCGCTGATGGAAATCGTCGATCTGCATCCAGTCGAGCTGACGCATGACGCCGGGGAGCTGCGCGTAAAGCGCGACCTCGGGGCGGTAAAGCGTAAGCGCAGTGGCGCTGGCCGCGGGCAACACAGGGGTGCCCGCAGCGGCGACGACGGTCGAACCGCTGCTGCCATCGGCCGACGATGCGCTGTTGGCGGCCGGGACGGTGTTGCGCAGATACCAGTTCTGCGACGTGTCGGCCGTCACACCGCCCTTGGCGAGGTAGTACTCATAGGCGCCGGCCTTGACCATGCCGCCCGCCAACGTGAAGGCACCGCTATCGGTCGTCGCGCCGCTCGTGGCGGCAACGATCTGGATGCCGTTCGATACTGTCGGCGCGCCCTGGCCGCCAACGTTCGTCACCTTGAGCGTCGTCGAACCCGTCGCCGTGCCGCCGTTGACGACGAGTTTGTCCGATGCCGCGTTGTCTCCCGCAAGCACGGTATTGAGCGCGATCGTCCCGTTTTGCCCGACGTAGCTGTTGACGTTCAGCGTGTTGCCCGCCTGAGCCCCTCCGCCGAGTTGAACCCATCCCGCGTTCGTCAGTTGACCGTTGATCGTGAAGCTGCCCTGTGTGCCGGCAGCGACCGATTGCGCACGGCTCGCAGCGAGCGTGCTTGCCCTCGCCACCGTGGCGTTGATGCTCGTCGACAAGGCGTTCGCCACCGCGATCGTCCCATCGTTCGTGACGTTGCCGTTGACCGTGCCATAACCGCCGAGCGTGGCACCGCGTGCGACGCTGGCCGGGCCGGCCACCGACGCGCCAGGGTTCGACGCATCGCCGACCACGAGTGTGCCGGCTGCAATCGACGTTCCACCCGAATACGTATTGACGCCGTCGAGCACGAGCGTACCCGTGCCAACCTTGGTCAAGGCACCTGTACCCGCGATGCCTTGCGCGATGGTCGATTGAAAACCCTGCGTATCGATCGTGCCTCCGTTCGACGTGATCGAGACAGCGCGCGTGCTGGCCAAATCGAAGCTGTTGCCCAACTGCAGCGCGCCGCCATCGAACGTCATGCCGCCCGACGTACCGCCGAGCGCACCGTCGGCCGAGACCGACAGCGTGCCCGCTTTCAGCACCGTCCCGCCGGTGTAGCTGTTGCCGCCGGCTGCCGCGGGAGCCAGCGTCAGCGTACCGGCGCCATCCTTTTCGACGACGCCCGAACCGCTCACGAGCCCCGTGTAAGTGCCCGACGTATCTTGTTGGAATTGAACGAGGCCGTTGTCCGTCACCGCCGACGGCAGACTTTGCGCGCTCGCCCGCAACGTGCCGGCCCCGTCGACGAGCATCGAGCCTGTATAGCCCGTGTTCGCGCCAGTCAGGACCAGCGTGCCTTGCTGTACCTCCGCCGAGGTCACGCCCATGCCGCCGATCGAATTCGTGATCGTCCACGTACCGCCGTCCTTTTTCTGCAGCGTCTGAAAGCCTGCAATCGTCGTCGGCAACGTGCCGCTTCCCGTACCGTCGAGCGTCAGCAGATTGCTGCCGCCACCACCATTGATCGAGCCCGATACGCTCGAGCCGGTGTACATGTTCAATGTGTCGTTGCCGCCCGCGAAGACCAGGTTGCCGATCACCTGGCCCACGTTGCTGAAAACCACCGCGCCGTTACCGGATGCACCCATCACGTTGTTCGGTGCCTGAATGATGCCGGTCGCATTGTTGATGACCGTGTTCGTGCCCGAAGTGTTCTGAAACCAGATGGCCGCGGAGTTGATGCCGCGAATCGTGCCGTTGTTCACGATCGTGTTGCCGGTGCCCTCCGGGTTGACGGCCTCCGCAGTCGATTGCGTGCCGTTCGACAGCACCGTCGCGCCCTGTTCGACAGTCAGTGTGTTGTTGTTCCTGAAATCGATCGTATTGCCGCCCGTGCCGTACGTACCCGTTGTATTCGTCGAGCTGTTCTGCACGAGCGCATTGGACTGCATGACGATGCTCGAATTGTCCGACAGCGCGATGGCGCTCGTATTGCCGACGACGACCTGAGCGTTCGGTCCGACGATCACCTGGGAACTCGACGCTGTCGTCGGGCCAGTGCCGATCGTCGACGTCCATGGCGATGGTGCGGTGGTGTCGCAAGTCGTCGTCGAACCCGACGTCGTGCAGTTCGCGTGAGCCAGCGCCGGAATCAATGCGACGTAGCCGAGCACGGCGAGCGTCGTCGCCTTCGGGCGCGGGGTTTGTGGAAATAAAGGTGTGTTCCGCATATGCCTGTTCTCTCATTTGACGCTCGGCAATATATCGGAACAGTTTTAAACACATTGCAAAGGATCGTTAAAACTTGCGCTATGCAATCGCAATGCATCTTTTAGAAGACAATTGGCATGGGCGGCACCAAAACCGCAGCAATGCAATATTGTCGATATAGCCATTGCCGTTTTCTCGGCGCAAACGTTTGCTAGAGTGCAAGGCGGGCCGAAACAATGGCGGGGTCATCCGAGACAAGCATCTCGAAGCCGCTTGCTTTCGCGAGCGCCAGCATGGCAGCGTTCTCGCGCAGGATGTCGCCGGTCAGAAAGTGTGTGCCGCGAGCGCGCGCGTAATCGATTATCTTGGCCATCAGCAGTTTTCCCAGCCCCTTGCCTTTCATATCCGACCGAACCGCAACGGCGAATTCAGCACATTCGTTGTCGGGATCGGCAATCGCGCGCACAACGCCAAACGTTTGCGCATTGCCATTTGCGTCGATTTGCGTCGCGATTAGCGCCATTTCGCGGTCATAATCGATTTGTGTCATACGAGCGAGCTGCGCGTGATCGAAGCCGCGAACCGCGGCAAAGAACCTGAGCCGCAGGTCGTCGGGCGACATGGCTTCGATGAACGCACGATGAGCCGCTTCGTCTTCGGGACGAATCGGGCGGATCGTCAAGCGCTGCCCGTGCCAGTCAAGTGTTTCTTCGAGCGCGCGCGGGTACGGCACGATCGCAAGACGGCCGCGCGAAGCCGCAAGCCGAAATTGCGGCGCGACAAGCACCACGCGAGTCGGTAGCACGCGCAACACCGCCGTCATGCCGGCGATTTGCTCGATCGAGCAGACCATCTCGGAAAGCGCCGTGAGCGCCCGCAGCACCGGTTCGACCGGTACACGGCCGGCATAGGGAGACCGTGCCAGGATTTCCCGGGCGAGCACCGGATTCAGCGGTGGCAGGCCATAGACGAAAAACGGTTCGGGCACACCGCCCCTGGGCGGCGCTGTGAAGCGAAAGACGGGTCCAAAATCGGCGTCGTCGTCGAGCTCGACTGTCACATCGACGATTGTTTCGGCGTCGAACTCGTTTTCGGCCTCGGCAGCCTCAGTCGAACCCCGATCCCGCGAGCCTGCAAGATGAGCCGCCACCCGCAGGCCGAAGCACTCGACGAGCTGCGCAGCGTCGTCGCCTTTGAATGTCGCCGTGCCGGCGGCGACCGCCTCGCGGACCCGGGCTTGAATCGCCGCCAGCGTCACCGGCACCTGCGCGGGCACTCCCTCCGGCGTTTGCATCAGCAGCTCGCGCCCGAGCCGATAGTCGACAAGCCGTGCGAACGCGCGCGCGAGACGATGCGGTGTCGAATGCAGCGCGACGCCGTGCGCGCGCAACGCGTCGCGCGTGGACGCATCCAGAGCGCCGAAGAAACAGGCGAACATGCCGCGATAGGCAAAGCGCTGACGCTCGATGAGCACACGCGCGACCTCCTGAGCCGGGGCGCGATGCGTCGTGGCATGCACGACGAAGGCCGCACCGGTATCGTCATGCGGCGCGAGCGCATCAAGCGCACGTCCGAAATCCGCGGCATGAGCGTCGTCGCCCAGCAGAACCGGATTGCCGGGTCTGACATGCGGCAGCGCTGATGCGAGCGAGCGTGTCGCATCGTCGGACCAGCGTGCAAGCTGAGCGCCGGCAGAGGCGAACGCGTCCGATGCCAGCGCAGCCACGCCGCGGTCCGCAGCGATCAAGGTCGCGGTCGAGCTCGCCGCGATGCGCCCGAGCCCCAGGGTTTCGATTTCATCGAGCAGATCGTCGAGTGTTTCGACGCGCACCATTCCAGCCCGACGAAACGCCGCGGCATAAAGCGCATCGGCGGAATCGGCGCAGCCGGTGCGCAGCACCAGCACGGGCTTGCTACGTGCGGCCGCGCGCGCGGCCGACATGAACTTGCGGGCGGCCCAC
>CBJLAJ010000124.1:0-15694 GCA_966421005.1 uncultured Paraburkholderia sp. | reverse complement strand
AGCTGCCACGCCACGAGCCGGCCGACGAGCCCGCCGCCGAGCACGGCGACGTCGGGCATCTGTGAAACCACGAAAGATTGAGCGGTCATCGGATCGATCCTTTCCGTACGGCGAGATGCGCGTACCCAAGGACGAAACCGGCGGGTGAGGCCGGCCGGTGGCATCGATGCGACGATGCTCCCGGCGGAGAAAAAGATGCCACGATAGGGACATCCCACGCCAAAGCGTCTTCCTGAAACTTCCCGCGCCGGTATTACCCGGATCGGGTGCGAAGGGTCTCTCTCAGCCTCGCCATGAAACGGTCCGAAAATCCCGAACCCTGTCCCACTTCCAGCGAAGCACCCCTGTTTCGTCGCGGCCATTAGACCATAAAAGCGCGAGCGGCCGCAAACGAGGCGCAATGACGGAGCGCCGCCAAACGTGCCCTTTTTATGCGCCCCCAAGCGTCGCGAAAGGTTGGCTCACCGCTCTCTGGCACAATGTCCGATCGCGGCATGCCGGTGAGATGCTTTCACCAGGCGACGCGCACGCCCGGTGTTCAGGCGCGACAACAGGCCTGGAACGGCCGGGCGGCGTCGTTAAGACTCGTTTAAGCGCGCCGGGCAAGAATCCGCGGTGAACCGCGTACCGTGCCGCGCATCGTCGAAGCGCCCGTACGCCTGCCGTCGGCTGGCGCAACTGATTCGGAAACACCGTTCGGAAGACCTATGACTGCCTCCCCGCTCAATCCCGTCCCGCCGCGCAACGGTGCGCCGCCCCAACCTTCGTCGACATCGGCTTGGGGGCTCATCAAACCGTATTGGGTCTCGGAGGATTGGAAAGCCGCATGGGGGCTTTTGGTGACGATCGTCCTCATCAATCTGACGATCGTCGGATTCAACGTCTGGATCAACCAGTGGTACGCGAAGTTCAACAACTCCCTGGTATCGAAAGACGGCCCGCATTTTTGGGAGCTGTTGATCCAATTCACGGTTGCGGCCTTTGTATTCATCACGTTGGCCGTCTATCGCACCTATCTGCGGCAAATGCTCGGATTCCGCTGGCGGCAGTGGCTGACGAACCGCTATCTGAAGACCTGGCTTGGCGACCTCGCGTTCTACCGTATCGAACGCGATCGGCTCGCCGACAACCCCGACCAACGGATCAGCGACGATCTCCAATCGCTCGCCACCAACACGCTCGACCTGTCGCTCGGCCTGTTATCCACAGTCGTCACGCTGTTCTCGTTCATCACCATCCTCTGGACCATCGGCGGCGCGCTGAACTTCCATTTGGCCGGCTCGGCATGGACGATACCGGGTTATATGGTCTGGGCGGCAGTGATCTATGCGATCGGCGGCTCGTACCTGATACATAAGGTCGGACATCCGCTCGTCTCGATCAACTACCAGCAGCAGCGGGTCGAAGCCGACTTCCGTTTCGGACTCATTCGCGTGCGCGAGAACTCCGAGCAGATCGCGCTGTACGACGGTGTTCGAACCGAAGAGGGCAACGCGAAGAACATCTTCGCGAGAATCCGCGACAACTGGTGGCGCATCATGACCTACACGCGGCGCCTCAATTTCGTTACGAATTTTTATGGGCAGGCGGCCATCATTTTTCCGTACATCGTCGCTTCGCCGCGTTATTTCGCCGGTGCGTTCACCTTCGGTGTACTGACGCAGATCGCGGATGCTTTCGGCACGGTCAGCGGCTCGCTCTCGTGGTTCATCAACAATTACTCGTCGCTCGTCGAGTGGCGCGCCACCGTCAACCGGTTGCGCGAATTCAGTCGTGTCATACAAAGCACGCATCTGCGCGAATCGGTCTCGCCCGCCACCGAACATGGCGGCATCAATCTGCACTACGTCGATGCAACCGCATTGAGCACGCACGATCTCGAGCTCGCACTGCCGAACGGCACGCCGCTCGCGACGATCGGCGACATCGTCATCGAACCTGGCGCCCGCTGGCTAGTACGCGGAGCATCGGGCTCGGGCAAGAGCACGCTGTTGCGCGCATTCGCCGGGCTCTGGCCGTTTGGCCAGGGCAGTATCGATGTACCGGTCGGCGCACGTACGATGTTCCTGCCGCAACAAAGCTACCTGCCCATCGGCACGTTGAAAGCCGCGCTCGCCTACCCGGCCGCCGCAGACACGTTCACCGAGGATGCCTGTCGCGAGGTGCTCGTCAGTTGCAGGCTCGAAGATTACGTCGGGCGTCTCGGCGAATCGGCGCATTGGACGCGCGTGCTGTCTCCCGGCGAGCAGCAGCGGCTCGCGGCCGCGCGGGTGCTGCTGCACAAGCCCGACTTCGTTTTCCTCGACGAAGCGACGAGCGGGCTCGATCCCGAGAACGAATCCAATATCTACCGGCTGCTACACGAGCGTCTGCCGCAAACGGCGATCGTGAGCGTTGCGCATCGCGAGTCCATCGCGGGTTTTCACGACCATACGCTTTTCATCGAGCGCGCGGGCGAGCGGGCGGTGGCATAAAGCGCCGGGCGCTGTGCCTGTCACGCGTAAGCGTTGGTAAGGCAACGCCCCCGCTGGCCGCAAACACCTCAGTCTAGAATTCCGGGATGAGTCAACAGGTCCTTATTGTCGACGACGATCCAGTCGTGCGCGATTTGCTCTGTCGCTTTCTGCGCGAAAACGGCTTCGAAGCATCCGTGCTGCACGACGGCACTCACCTTGCGCGGCGGCTCGAGCGCGAGCGGCCATCGGTAGTCGTGCTCGATGTCATGATGCCGGAGACGGATGGCCTGCGCGCGTTGGCGGCGCTGCGCGCGGCCGGCGATGACATTCCCGTCATCTTCGTGACAGCACGCGGCAGCGTGACCGATCGCATTCAGGGGCTTTCGCTCGGCGCGGACGACTATTTGACGAAGCCGTTCGATCCGCGCGAGCTGTTGGCCCGTATCCATACGGTGCTGCGGCGGCGCGGTCCATCGACGACGAGCGCACCCGAGGCCCGTCAGCGCTATCGCTTCGGCCGCTTCGAGCTCGATTTCGTGACGCGCACGCTCACGCGCGACAATGAGCGCCTGCCGTTGCGCGATAGCGAGTTCGCTCTGCTCAAGATTTTTGCGAATCATCCCTACAAAGTGTTGTCGCGCGTGCTGATCCACGATCTCGTGCACCGCGACGATCTGCCCTTTCGCGATCGCAGCCTCGATGTGCCGATCTGGCGGCTGCGCCGTGTCATCGAGAACGATCCCGCCAACCCGTGCCACGTCCAGACGGTCCGGGGCAAAGGCTATGTCTTCGTGCCCGACACCGACGGCACTCCGTTTACCGGCGAGTCCGCGCCCGAGCGCTGACGCGTCATGAAAAATCCGCTCAATACGCTGTTCGGCAGGATGGCGCTGCTGTCGACGGCGGTATTGTTCGCGATTCAGGCCGGCTGGTTCGTGCTGATGGCACGCGCCCCCCATCATGAAGTCGAAGCTTTCGCGCGCGGGATTCTGCTCGCGTTGCAGGCCGTCAACACCGAGCCGAAGGACAGCGCGGAGCTCGCGCCCGCGCTGCGCGTGCACCTGCAACCCGCCTGGAACGTTCCATCGAGCATCCGTCTCGTGCCGCCCGGCGGCACGCCGCTCGCCGAACTCGCGGCACGGCTGGCGCCAATCGTGCCGGCCGGCACCGAGCTCGCGGTCGACAACCTGCGTCCGCCACGCCTCTGGGTACGCTATCCGGGTAAAGCGATGTGGGTGATCGTGCCGGTCGACATTCCACCGCCGCCGCGCTTTCTCGTCGAAGGCGTGTCGATGCTGGCCGCGGCCGTGATTCTTTCGCTCGCGGCAGCCTGGCAGATGCAGCGTCCGCTGCGGCGCGTCGCGCATGCCGCCAGTGCGTTCGGCGCGGGCCAACGGCCGGATGCTGTCGATCAAACAGGGCCCCGCGAGCTGCGCGAGCTCATCGCTTCGTTCAACGACATGATGCGGCGTCTGAATGAAGCCGGAGACGATCAGGCGGTCATGCTCGCGGGCGTGGCGCACGATCTGAAGGCGCCGCTCACGCGCCTGAAGTTGCGCGCGAGCGTGGCCGTCGCGCCCGAGGAGCGCGCGGGATTGCTCGAAGATGTGGATTCGCTGACGCGTATCGTCCAGCAGTTTCTCGAATTCGCCGGGCAGACGCCCGATGCGGGGCAGCCGGTGGAAGTGGAGGCGTTCTTGCGCCGGCAATTCGGTGCGGGGCACGACGCGGATGCACCGCTCTTCGCGCTGGATCTGCGCGCCGGCCCATCGTTTACGATGCCGCGCACGCTGCTCGATCGACTCGTTGGAAATCTCGTCGACAATGCGCTCGAACATGGCGAACCTCCTGTCGAAATCGTCACCTATCGCGAGGATCGACAGTGGGTCGTTGAAGTACGCGATCATGGTCCGGGCATTCCCGAAGAGCGCATGGCGGCGGCGATGAAGCCGTTCGTCCGGCTCGATCCGGCGCGCGGCAGCGCCGGGCATTGTGGGCTCGGGCTCGCCATCGTGGCCCGGCTTGCGCGCGAGAGCGGCGGCCAGTGCAGCCTCTACAATCACCCGGCGGGCGGATTGCGAGTGCGCATCGCACTGCCGTCGTTTTCTTGACGATCGGCTTTCCGACGTACCCCACCTTACCGCCAGGCTTGCCCGCCCCCCACCACCGCTATAGTGAGCGCCTGGCATCTCCGCAATGCCAGCCCCTTCGAGGTCCACCCTGTATGGCCGGGGTGGACCTTCTTTTTTATGCGCCCGTGCGACCCGAGAGCGCCATTACCGCCGATCCCCCCCGGGCCATTACGCTCTCGACGATGCGGGCAAAGGTCTGGACAGCGGGACGGATAGCCTCGATATCGAGTGCACCGAACCCCAGCAGAAACCCGTCGCGAAATTCAGGATCGCCTTGATTGAACGTGTGAAGCCTGCGAAGGTAAATCCCCTGTTCAAGAGATCGCGATACGGTCGTATCGAAGTCGACCAGGCCCCGGATCCTGATTGTCATGTGCAAGCCCGCCGCGTTCCGCGATGTTTCAAGTGCGTCGCCAAAGCATTGGTCCAGGCATCGGAGCAATTCCGATCGTCGCGCACCGTAGATATCGCGCATCCGCCGAATGTGCTTCGAGAAATGCCCATCCGCAATGAAGTCTGCCATCGTGGCCTGCAAGCATAGGTGCCCCGGCCGGTATAACCGCAACGAAGCAGCTGCGAAGGAATCCACCAGGTCGGGCGGAACAACGATATAGCTGAGCCTCATGCCGGGATACATGACCTTGCTGAACGTTCCCATCAGAATGACACGGCCGTTTTCATCGACGCCCTGAAGAGACGGAAGCGGACGCTGGTCATATCGGAATTCGCTGTCATAGTCGTCTTCCAGCACGAATGCGTCCCACCGTTCAGCAGCCGCAAGCAGGTCCGCACGCCGTTCGGCCGACAGCGTCACGCCCATTGGAAACTGGTGCGACGGGGTCGTCACGACGAGTCGAGGCCGGCGCGCACATCGTTCGAGCTTCATCCCGTCACGGTCGACAGCGATGGCCTCCACTTCCAGCCCGTTGGCCCGCAATAGAATTGGCGTCGCCCAATGGCAAGGGTTTTCGACATAGGCCAACTCGCCTACGTCAGCCAGAATGCGCGAACACAGATCAATCGATTGGTTACTGCCCATTGTTACGATGATCTGTTCCGGCGTGGCCTGGACCGCGCGCGATACTCGCAAATATTCCGATAGCGCGCGGCGCAACGGGACATATCCACCCGGATTGGAGTAGCCCATGAGCTCCATATGCTGCTCCCCGAGATAGCGATTCTGAATACGCCTCCAGGTCTGATAAGGAAAAGAATCCGTATCGCAGACGCCCGGCACGAACGCCCCCTTGCGCTCCTGGATACCGGCGGGAGCGCGTATCAATTCCTCGCCGCGCTTGGACAGGGTTCGCGCGGTGGGTTCCCGAGGCACCGACCTGATCGATGGCGGCAACTTGTCGGAGACGAGCGTACCGCTCGTGGAATCGGTATGGAGATAGCCGTCGGCCGACAACCTGTCGTAAGCCGTGACCACGGTCGTTCGGGAAACTTCGAGCGCTGCCGCGAGCGCGCGCGAGGACGGCAAGCGTGCCGAAGCCTTCAACGTGCCATCGGTTATCGCATCGCGGATCACGTTCGCGATCTGGATCTGAAGCGGTACCACCCCGTCCCGACAGAGACGGCTGATCAGGAGGTCAGCAAACAACGAGTCGGCCATTGGACTCATCAAACTTTTTGAATTGGACTCCTAGGTTCGCCGCGAGCACGGGTACTGTCAAGGCTCGTCATCGATCAAAGCACTTGCACCCCGGGAAATCCATGAATCCTGCAGATATCAAGCATCACGGAGTCGTTGGTTCGGAGTCCTATCTTATAGGGTTTTCTCCATATGTAGCGGGACCCACCTCGTATCCGATCTCGAGCGACTAGCGGCGCTGCCCGCCGCCTCATCCGTCGCCGCAGCCATCGCCGAGCCTATGGTGGGCAATCAAGGCCAACGTCATTCCTGCTATCGGGGATCCCATGCGTATATTCCAACGTAAGCGTGTTCTTCAACTGCATCGCGCGATAGGCCTGAGCATCGGCCTGTTCGTCGTCATGGTCGCGGTGACGGGCGCGGGCATGCTGTTTCGGGAACCGCTCGAACCCGTCATCTACCACGGTCTGCTCAAAGTCGAAGCGTGTAACAAGCGCCTACCGCTCGATACGCTGATTGCCAATGCCGGCGCTTCCAATCCCCTCGCGGGCCGACCAAAACAGCTGCGTATATATGGCAGCGCGGACGCCAGCACCCGAGTTCTTTTCACCGATAACCGGTGGTACTACGTCAATCCTTGCACTGGCGACGTGCTCGGCAGCGAAGATCGTTACGGCGGCCTATTCGGCACGATGGCCAAACTGCACAGTTTTCAGTTTCTGAAGAATGGCAGCGTCGTAGCGGGAACGCTTGCGCTGACATTTGCGATCGTTCTGATCGGTGGAGGCCTGGCTGTATGGATTCCCGAGATGCTGCGCAAACGCAGGCGCGCCGTCGCCCCGAAAGCCCGCCTGACAGGCCGTGCGCGCTGGCTCGATCTGCACAAAACGCTTGGCGCTTATGTCAGCGTCATCCTGCTTGCGTCTGCGCTCACCGGTGCACTGCAATCGTTTCAATTCGTGAGGGATGCGCTCTACACGCTGACCGCTTCGAAGCCTCCCGCACCTGTTGCCGGATTCGTCGCGCGGGCCGATGCGCAACGCCTACCCATTGAAACGCTTTGGCAACGCGCGCAGACATTGGTACCCCATCCAACATATGCCCGCATTCATTACCCAGGAAAACCCGGGGGTGCTTTCAACATCGATCTTGTCGCTCGCGACGCACCGCACATTAATGCGTTTTCCTATGTCAGCCTCGATGCTGGAACAGGCAAAGTGTTGCGCTTCACTTCGTATGGGGATAACAGCGTGGGCCACCGAATTTATCTGACGGCGCTTGCGCTTCATTACGGCTGGCTGAGCGGCGGATTCGTGCAAGTGCTGCAATTGATCGGCGTGCTCTCCGTGCCCGTACTGGCTTATCTTGGTATTGGAAGTTATCTGCGCGGCAAACGAAAACGTCCATCGACTCGCGCAGCTCAACGCACCACACTCGCGTTGAAGGTGGCCAGCAAAAGAGTCGAGGCGGAAAACGTTCAATCGTTCGAACTTGTCGACCCTGCCGGGAAAGCGCTGCCGCCCTTTACAGCCGGCGCCCACATCGATGTTCATGTGCCGGGCGGAAAGATTCGTCAATACTCGCTCTGCAATTCGGCTGCCGAGACCCATCGTTATCTGATCGCCGTTATGCAAGCGGAACCAACGCGCGGTGGATCGAGAGCCATGCATGAGCAGGTCAATGAAGGCGACTTGATTGAAGTCAGCACTCCGAAAAATCACTTTCCGCTCGTGGTATCCGCGAAGCGCTCTTTGCTCATCGCAGGCGGTATCGGCATTACGCCGATTCTGTCCATGGCCGAACATCTGGCGGCGGTCGGAGCCGATTTCAACATGCATTACTTTGCGCGTTCGGAGGCGCGTGCAGCCTTTGTCGAGCGCATCAAGCGCGCGGGGTTTGCCGGCCGCGTTGCGTTTCACTTTGCGCAAGACAACCAACGTCAAGCGCTGGACCTAGCCGCGCTTCTCGATACGCACGATACCGAAACACACTTGTATGTATGTGGTAGCGGAGGGTTCACGAACACGGTGATCGAGGCCGCATTGCAAAGAGGTTGGCGCGGCGACCATATCCACAAGGAGTACTTCAACGCCGAGCACAGGCAATGCGACAACGATACGGAATTCGACGTCACGATCGCAAGCACCGGCAAGACTATTCGCGTACCTGCGGGCAAGACCGTATTGGCTGCGTTGGCCGATTGCGGAATCCATATCACGGCATCTTGCGAGCAAGGTGTCTGCGGGACCTGCGTGACGCGCGTGCTGGAAGGCGAACCGCAACATCGCGACTTGTTTCTCTCCGATAACGAGAAGAAAAGAAACGATCGCTTCACCCCCTGCTGCTCGCGTGCGAATAGCCCGACGCTCGTACTCGATCTTTAGATGACGGATGGGCATTGACTGCTTTTTCAACCATGGAGTGGAGACACAGATGAAGATCACCGTAAAGCTGGCAGTCGTGGCAAGCCTGCTCGCCGGCATGGGCGCCGCCAGCTTGGCCGAGGCGCATGGCATCTGGTTCGCGCAGCGCTCGAACCAGTTGGCCCTGATCTACGGCCTCGGCGCCGACGACCTGGATATCATCAAGCGCCAAAACAAACTCACGAGCTTCACGGCTTATGACGAGCAGGGTAAGGAGGTCGCCGCACAGCTTACGCCGAACGGACCACTGCTCGTGGTGAATACGGACAACCAACCGGCAATCGTTGCCGCGGCGATGGACTACGGCCTGTGGAGCAAAACGGCGGACGGCGAGTGGCGCAACCAGGGCAAGGACGACGTACCCAACGCCACGATCAGCTTGCACACGTTCAAGTACGGAGTGCACCTGCGCAAGCCGCTGCTTGGAGCGATGCCTGTACTGCCCGCACAGAAGCTACAGATCGTACCGCTTGGCAAACGGCTGCCGGAGAAGATGGGCCAGCCGCTTATGGTTCGCGTCCTCTTTGACGGCAAGCCCGCATCTGGCGCCGAAGTGCAGCCCGACCTCGTCAACGATCCCGATTCCAAACCGCTCAAGACCGGCGCCGACGGCACCGTGTCCATCAAGGTGCGCAACCAAGGTTTGAATGTGGTCGTTGCGAAACTCGACTCGCCGTCGGCGGAACCAGCGAAGGCTAGCACCGACGAGCACGAGGCGACGCTCTCGTTCGTGCTGCCGCATCAGCCCGAGTGACGACCCATCGTTTTGGCGATCGCCGGCAATTGTGATTGCTGGCGTGTTCCAGCTCGCGAAAGCGCTGCTGACGTACACGACGAGCCTCGTTTTGTTCGTTTCCATTACCCCCATTACATTCACATGAAAAAGTCTTTGATAGCAGCGGCCCTGCTAGCCTCGTTCACATGTACAGCGCGTGCTCAGACGAGCGTTACGCTCTACGGTTTGATTGATGTCGGGATGAACTATCTGAGCAACAGCGGTGGTCACAGCCAGTATTCGATGGGCGCGGGAAATCTCGCTGGCAATCGTTGGGGACTACGCGGCACGGAGGACCTCGGTGGCGGTCTGAAAACACTTTTCGTGTTGGAAAACGGCTTCAGCGTTGCAAACGGAAGGCTCGGTCAAGGGGGCGACGAGTTCGGACGCCAAGCGTATGTCGGTCTTTCGTCAGCGGACATCGGTACCGTTACGTTCGGTCGTCAATATGATTCGATCAATGACTTGATGTACATGTTCGTGGCGGCCCAGATGTGGGCCGGATACGCGAGCGCCCATCCCGGCGATCTGGATAACACGGATGGCAGCAACCATATCAACAACGCGATCAAATTCAAGAGCGTATCGTACGGCGGACTCACATTCGAGGGCACGTACAGCTTCGGCGGTATCGCGGGACGATTCAACCAAAATCAGATCTGGACGGTCGCGGCAAACTACTCCCGGGGGCCGCTCACGCTCGGGGCCGCTTTCGCCGACGCACGGGATCCCAACTTCTCCTATTTCGGCAATAACGCCGCTTCGAGCACTACCGGGTCCAACATGACCGCAAGTCGGGTGTATTCAGGCTATGCGTCCGCGAAGAGACAGCAGATCTTCGTCGCTGGCGCTTCCTACGCCGTCGGCGCCGCTACGTTCGCTGTCAACTACAGCAACACACAGTTCAAGGATATTGGAACGTTACCCGGTCTCCCGGCTACCGGCGCGGGCGGCGATGCGCGATTCCACGACGTCGAAGCGAACGTCCTCTATCACCTCACACCTGCGCTCTACTTGGGCGCCGGCTACAACTACTTGAAAGGATATGGCGTCAACCGTGCCACTTACAATCAAGGCGCGATCGGGGTCGATTACTTCCTGTCCAAGCGAACCGACCTTTACGCAAACGCTGTTTATCAACATGCGTCAGGCACTGATTCGACGGGCGGCAAAGCGGTCGCAAACCTCAATGGCTTGAGCGCCTCCAGCACCCAGAACCAAGCCGAAGTCGTTGTCGGCATACGGCATCGCTTTTAGCCGAGCTTGACGCAGGCAGGCTACGGCACAGCACCGCAATTCAAACAACGAGCCGAGCGTAAAGCCGCTCGATCGTGCCTTGATCCAAGCGCAGCCCATCGGTCAGATAAGCCGTCATCGTGCCGTAGCTCGTATGAACCTGATCGAAGGCGGCATTCAGAAAACTGGCCTGCACACTGAGCGCCGGTGCGGCCGCCTCAGCAGCCGCGGTGCCGCTTTGCAGCGCGATCGATGCCGCATGAGCGTGTATCGACGCGGCGGCGTAGACATTCGAGAGTAAATAGTCCTGCAAGATGATGTCGAAGGGCACATTCGCGATGCTCAACAACACCGCGGCAGCCCAGCCCGCGCGGTCCTTGCCCATGCTCGAATGAACGATCTGCGCACCCGGCGTCAGTGCGATCTGCGTGAGCAGCTCGCCGAAACCTTCGCGCTCGGCACTGCCAACGACATATTCACGCTGCGCCCGCTCCATGGCGGCGACCGCCTGCGCCGTCGAGTTGAACGAGAGCGCCATCGCGTCGCGAACTCCCGTCACGTTGATCGTTTGGTATGCCGCGCCGATCGGCAAGATGTCGGCTTCCCGCGCCACTTCGCCGGGCGTGCGCAAGTCGTAGACCGCCGCAACACCGAGCGCGTCGAGCGTGGCGCGTTCGGCCGCATCGAGCGTCAGCGCGCTCGAGCGGTAAAGAAACCCGCGCCGAACGGTCTTTCTGTCGATGGTCGGATAGCCGGCAGCCGCCCCGCCGATATCGCGAAAGTTGGCGACGGACGCGAGCCGCGGGGTAGCAGCCGTATCGGTGCCAATGCCCCCACCCCCGCATGCCGAAAGCAGCGGGCTGCCCGGCCCCGCCGTCAGAGCCGCGCTTGCCAAACCTTTGAGGAAGGTCCTGCGCGAGCGCCGATCCGCCGCCGGCCGCGCAAGGGGCCGATCGGTAAGGGGTAGAGACGAGCGGGACGTCGCGTAGCGATCCATCGAATCGAAAGTGGACAACCAGAACGGGAACGCAACCCCGAAGATTAACGCTTATGCAATATTTTTGAGCGTAAATGTAGCAATCGGTAAGGCTCGGAAAGAAAAGCGGTAGCCTGCCAGCCAATTGGCAAGTAGATATCCGAGCCGCAGAATCTACGCTCGATCGCGGGCCGACTAACCACTCGATAGGTCAAACGCACGGCGCCATGGGCAGCTCGACCTCGGCCAATGGCCGATATCGCGCACCGCTGCGTTCGAGCGTGCTGGAGTACAGCGTCAAAGTGGAGAAATTCGCCGCGGGCAAGTTAGCGGCAGCCGACGCTGCCGCGAATACCGTGTCGCGAGCGACCGGTTTCGCATTGCGCGGCATGCGCGCAAGCGTGACATGCGGGCGAAACGGGCGATGATCGTCGATGGGCAATCCAAGGCTGCGAACGAGCTCGCGTACGTTCGCCTCCAAATCGACGAGAGGCTCCGGACACTCGAATGTGAGTACCGCGAGCCGGGGGCGGGAGGCATTCGGCCAATATGCGAAACGCTCGACCTTCAGCGCGGGAAGTGCCGCCACGACCGAAGCCAACCTCGCTGCAAGCGCAACGCCGGCCTCGCGCGGAATCGATCCGAGAAAAGCCAGCGTCATATGGAGCTGATCCGCGGCAACGCGACGCCCGGCCATCCCCTCGCCGATACGCAGCGCATCCCACGCGCCGCGCGTCGGCGCATCGGGCACGAGCGCTATGAAAGTGCGATGCCAGTCCGCATCCGCCGTCCGCGACGCACCCGGCATCGCCTCTTCGCGCGACGTGCGCGCGCCGCCCGTCAGCGGGGCAGCTCCGAGCTGCCCATCAGGTAGGCGTCGACTGTGCGCGCGCATTGCCGGCCCTCGCGAATCGCCCAGACGACGAGCGACTGACCGCGGCGCATATCGCCTGCCGCAAACACCTTGTCCGCCGACGTGTAGTAGGCACGCTCGCCTTCCGTCGCCGCGCGCACATTGCCGCGCGCGTCCTTCTCGACGCCGAACGCTTCGAGCACGGGCGCGACAGGTTGCGTGAAGCCCATGGCCAGCAGCACGAGATCAGCCTTCAGTTCGAACTCCGAGCCCGGCACTTCCTGCATCTTGCCGTCCTTCCATTCGACCCGCGCGGCGATCAGCTTCTCGACCTTGCCGTTCTTGCCTTCGAGCCGCTTCGTGGCAACGGACCAGTCGCGCTCGCAGCCCTCTTCGTGCGAGGACGACGTACGCAGCTTGATCGGCCAATACGGCCAGACGAGCGGCTTGTTTTCCGTTTCGGGAGGCTGCGGCAGCAACTCGAACTGCGTCACGCTCTTCGCGCCGTGACGGTTGGAGGTGCCGACGCAATCGGAACCCGTATCGCCGCCACCGATCACGATGACATGCTTGCCCTTCGCGCTGATCTGGTCCGCCACCTTGTCGCCGGCATTGACCTTGTTTTGCTGCGGCAGAAACTCCATCGCGTAGTGAACGCCAGCGAGCTCGCGCCCCGGCACCGGCAAGTCGCGCGGCGTTTCGGAGCCGCCGGCCACGACGATGGCGTCGAAGCGCTCTTTCAGTTCATCGGGCGTGATCGTCTCCTTCGCCGTATTGCCGATATGGGACGGCAACGGGTCCTTGCCGATGAAGACATTGGCGCGGAACGTCACGCCTTCGGCTTCCATCTGACGCATGCGGCGATCGATCAGCCACTTTTCGAGCTTGAAGTCGGGAATGCCGTAACGCAACAACCCACCGATACGATCGTTCTTTTCGAACACCGTCACGTCGTGCCCCGCACGAGCGAGCTGCTGAGCGGCGGCGAGCCCTGCCGGCCCCGAACCGACCACGGCAACCTTCTTGCCGGTCTTCTTCTTCGGCGGCTGCGGCTCGACCCAGCCTTCGGCCCAGGCCTTGTCGATGATCGCGTGCTCGATCGATTTGATGCCGACGGGATCGGCATTGATGCCGAGCGTGCAGGCCGCTTCGCACGGTGCCGGGCAGATGCGCCCCGTGAACTCGGGGAAATTATTCGTCGAATGCAGGACTTCGATCGCCTGCCGCCAATCCTGGCGATAAACGAGATCGTTGAAGTCGGGAATGATGTTGTTGACTGGACAGCCGTTGTTGCAAAACGGAATGCCGCAGTCCATACACCGCGCGCCCTGAACCTTCGCGTCTTCGTCGCTGAGCGCGAGCACGAATTCCTTGTAATGCTTCAAGCGCGCGAGCGGCGCCTCATACGCTTCGTGGAGGCGCTGATACTCGAGAAAACCGGTTGCCTTGCCCATGGGGTCTCTTCTCTAATCTTGATCGTCGTACTCAGTTCATCGTGCGGCAGGCGGGCCTCGCAACACGCGAGGCCACGGCCGCCCATGCTCATGCCGCGAGCGCTTCCTTGGCGGCCTTCTTCGCGCCCAGCTCGCCCAGGGCGCGCTTGTACTCGGTCGGGAAGACCTTGACGAAGTGGCGGCGCGAGGTATCCCACTCCTCGAGCAGCGACTTCGCACGCGGCGAGCCGGTGAATTGGAAGTGGCGCTCGACGAGCCCCTTGAGCAACGCTTCGTCGGTCACACCCGTATGCCAGAGCGCGCGATCGACCGTGCGCTCCTGCTCGGCCTGCTGCAGCACCGGCTCCAGCGCAACCATCGACTTGTTGCACTTGGCCGCGAACGTGCCGTCGGGATCGTAGACGAACGCCACGCCGCCCGACATGCCTGCCGCGAAGTTACGGCCCGTCTCGCCGAGCACGACGACGGTCCCGCCTGTCATGTATTCGCAGCCGTGATCGCCCGTTCCCTCGACGACAGCGCTCGCCCCCGAGTTACGCACGCAAAAACGCTCGCCGGCTACACCGCGCAGATAGGCCTCGCCTTCGATCGCACCGTACATCACGGTGTTGCCGCAGATGATGTTTTCCTCGGACTTGCCGCGGAAATCGTTCGTCGGGCGAATGATGATGCGACCGCCCGAGAGGCCCTTGCCGACATAGTCGTTGCCGTCGCCCACGAGATCGAGCGTGACCCCGCGCGCGAGGAATGCGCCGAAGCTCTGACCGGCCGTTCCCTTGAGCTGGATATGGACCGTATCGTCGGGCAGCCCCTCGTGACCGTGCTTCTTGGCGATCGTGCCCGAGAGCATGGCGCCCACGCTGCGGTTGACGTTGCGTACCGGCTGAATGAACGAGACGTGTTCGCCCTTGTCGATCGCGGCGCGCGCCTTCTCGATCAGCGTGTGATCGAGCGCTTTCGCGAGACCATGATCCTGCTCCTCGACATGACGACGCGCGATTTCAGCCGAAACACGCGGCTGATAGAACACGTTCGAGAAATCGAGCCCCTTCGCCTTCCAGTGCTCGATGCCCTTTTTCATGTCGAGCAGATCGGCGCGGCCGATCAGCTCGTCGAACTTGCGAATGCCGAGCTGCGCCATGATTTCGCGCACTTCCTCAGCCACGAAGAAGAAGTAGTTGACGACGTGCTCGGGTTGTCCCTGGAACTTCGCGCGCAGCACCGGATCTTGCGTCGCGACGCCGACCGGGCACGTGTTCAGATGGCACTTGCGCATCATGATGCAGCCCTCGACGACGAGCGGCGCCGTCGCGAAGCCGAATTCATCGGCGCCGAGCAGCGCGCCGATCACGACATCGCGGCCCGTCTTCATCTGGCCGTCGGCCTGCACGCGAATGCGTCCGCGCAGCCGGTTGAGCACGAGCGTCTGCTGGGTCTCGGCAAGCCCGAGTTCCCAGGGTGTGCCCGCATGCTTGACCGACGAGAGCGGCGATGCGCCGGTGCCGCCGTCATGGCCGGCGATCACGACGTGATCGGCCTTCGCCTTGGCCACACCCGCGGCGACCGTGCCGACGCCAACCTCCGAAACGAGCTTCACGGAGATGCTCGACGACGGATTCACGTTCTTCAAGTCGTGAATGAGCTGTGCCAGATCTTCGATCGAATAGATATCGTGGTGCGGCGGCGGCGAAATGAGTCCCACGCCCGGCACCGAGTAACGCAGCTTGCCGATATAGTCCGAGACCTTGTGGCCGGGCAGCTGACCGCCCTCGCCGGGCTTGGCGCCCTGCGCCAT
>CBJLAJ010000123.1:0-15767 GCA_966421005.1 uncultured Paraburkholderia sp. | reverse complement strand
TAGACGATCCGGTTGCCACGGCCCAGGACCAGGTACGACGGATTGACCGTTTGAATGGATGACAGCGGCGACACGGAGCCGCTTTGCGGATCGAACCGGTAGACGTGGATGCCTTCGCTCTTGCCGGTATTGGTGTAGGTACCGACGAGCAGGTCGTAGCTGCCGGCCGCTGGCGCTTCGCTGCCGGCCCAGGCCGCCGCCGGTGCCACCGCGAGCGCCGCCAGGGCCGCGATCCGCTTGAAACCTTTCCGACCTGGCACGGCTCTCACGAAACGGGCACGCGAATCGCTGTTTGGCCCACGAGCGCCGGCCCGCAAGCGCGCGAGGCCAGACGACAGGCAAGACAAGGCCGGCCGCTGGGGCGGCCGGATCGAGAAAAGCTTGCTCGGCATCGCAGCTCCTTTGTCGAGAGGCTCACCGTCGCCGCGAGCGTGAAGCGCCCGCCCGATTCAACCTGCGCGAGGC
Source organism: uncultured Paraburkholderia sp. (assembly GCA_966421005.1). Lineage (GTDB taxonomy): Bacteria > Pseudomonadota > Gammaproteobacteria > Burkholderiales > Burkholderiaceae > Trinickia. Next base: position 15,302 of record CBJLAJ010000123.1, on the reverse strand, counting down.
TTCGCCATGAATATTTCAGTCAGTCTGGGACCGCTTGCCGCGTTGATCGCCGGCATCCTGATCTTGATCGTGCCGCGACTCCTCAACTACATCGTGGCGCTTTACCTCATCATCATCGGATTGCTGGGATTGCTCGGCCCGGCGTCGCAGCACTTGCGGCTCTGAGCGCATCCGCTCGGATGCGCTCTGGTATGGAGGGTTTCGTCGGCTTAGTCGGCCTCACCCGTTGGCGAGTTGGTCGAGTCGCAGCTTTCCCTGCAGCGAGAGCGCGCCGACCGCATAATGGCCATCGGCTTGCCGATGCGAGGTAAAGCAGGCGCGCTCGATCAAAAACGCCATGGCGGTATCCATGCCGTTGCGCGACAAGCCGAGCGTATGCGGATCGAGGGAAAGCAAGGTGCCGTCGCCCAGTTCGCGCGCGGCGGAGAGAATAGTGATGCAATCGGTTTTGGACGGGTTCTGCATGGCGTCAATCCTTGTAATGAATGAGCGTCACAGAAAAATGCGCGCAACGGTGGGCGCTTCGGCGCCTTACCGCTGCCAACCAAACGCGTTGAGAGCGCGGTGTTATTCCCGCTTGACGGTACGCCTGGCCCAAATCCCCGGAGTTCGATTGTAGCCAGTTGCCGGGAACGCTGGCAACGACACATCGCCGCACCGGCGCATTTCGCTTACGACACGACATGCCCGCACTCATCGAAGACTATGCGCTCGTCGGCGACGGCCATACGGCCGCGCTCATTTCCCGCGACGGATCTGTCGACTGGCTCTGCTGGCCGCGCTTCGACAGCGCCGCCTGCTTCGCCGCGCTGCTCGGCGGCCCCGAGCACGGCGCGTGGCAGATCGCCCCCGCGGGCGAGGCGCAGGCGGTCCGCCGACGCTACCGCGACGGCACGCTCGTGCTTGAAACCGATTACGAGACCGCCGATGGCGCCGTCACGGTCGTCGACTTCATGCCGCCCGGCAACGGGTGGTCCGAACTCGTACGCATTGTCGTCGGCCGGCGCGGCCGCGTGCCGATGCATATGTCGCTCACGCTGCGATTCGATTACGGATTCTCGGTACCGTGGGTGACGCGCCTCACGCACGGCAACGGCATACGCGCCATTGCCGGACCGGACATGACGGTCTTGCGGACGGATGTCGAGCTGCGCGGCGAGAACATGCACACGGTAGCCGATTTCACCGTCTCGGAGGGCGAGCGCATACCGTTCACGCTCGCGTATTCGTCATCGCATCAGCGCATGCCGCCGGCCACCGACCCGTTCTCCGCGCTCGCGGGTACCGAAAATCATTGGCGCGATTGGACCGCGCGCTGCAAGGTAACGGGCCGCTACGCCGCGCCGATCACCCGCTCGCTCATCACGTTGAAGGCGCTCGCCTATGCGCCGACGGGCGGCATCGTCGCCGCGCCGACGACGTCGCTGCCCGAGCTGCTGGGCGGCACGCGCAACTGGGACTATCGCTATTGCTGGTTGCGCGATGCGACGATCACGCTGCTCGCACTCATGCGCTGCGGTTATTACGACGAAGCGCGCGCCTGGCGGTCGTGGCTCGAACGCGTGTTGGCCGGTTCGCCGGCGCAGGTGCAGATCATGTATGGGCTCGCGGGGGAACGCCGGCTGCCGGAATCCGACATCGATTGGCTCCCGGGCTATCTGGGCGCGAAACCCGTGCGCATCGGCAACAAGGCGGTCGGTCAGCTGCAACTCGATGTCTATGGCGAGGTGATGAACGCGCTGCACCTTGCGCGCGTTGGCGGCCTGCATACGAATGAATCGGTCTGGGCGCTGCAACGCGTGATGCTCGACCACTTGGAAAAAATTTGGCAGGAACCGGACGAAGGGCTCTGGGAGGTACGCAGCGGCCGGCGCAACTTCACGTTCTCGAAAGTCATGTGCTGGGTCGCGTTCGACCGCGCGGTCAAGTCCGCGGAAAAGTTCAGGCTGGACGGGCCGGTGGACCGCTGGCGCGAGCTGCGTGACAGCATTCACGCCGATGTCTGCCGCCAGGGCTTCAGCCCCAAGCGCAATGCGTTCACGCAGGCGTATGGCAGCGACGATCTCGACGCCAGCCTGCTGTTGATTCCCCTCGTCGGTTTTTTACCGCCGGACGATCCCCGCGTCGCCTCGACAGTCGATGCGATCGAGCGCAATCTCATGCGCGACGGACTCGTGCTGCGCTACCACACGTCCGAAGTCGACGACGGCTTGCCGCCGGGCGAAGGCACCTTCCTGGCCTGCAGTTTCTGGTTCGTCGACAATCTGGCGTTGCAGGGCCGCCTCGACGAAGCGCATGCCATGTACGAGCGTCTCGTGGGTCTCGCAAACGATGTGGGCCTGCTTTCCGAGGAATACGACCCCCGCGTGAAGCGCTTCACCGGCAATTTTCCGCAGGCGTTCTCGCATGTCGCATTGGTGCACACGGGCTTGAATCTCATGCGGCACGAGCAGGAGATGACGCACGCCACCGGCCATCCGCGAAACGGTTCGCAATCGGGTGAAGCCGGCCACGCCGCATGAGCGACGCTTCGCAGCAGGTGCACCATGCCAATCAGTCTTTCAATTTGCCTTCATCACCCCCCTATATCGGCACCTCGGCGCGGGAGTGCATTCGGGAAAATCCCGCCCAGGCGGAGAGTTTGCTGCGTTGCAGCTAGGCATGTTTGTCCTATATCATCGACGAGCCGCTTCGGAATTAGGCAGACTTTTCAGCCCGGCACTCCGCGACGCCGAAACGCCGCGTAACACCTCAGTCATCAGACGCGGGAGCCTTTCATCATGCTTTACCAGCTCTACGAATTTCAGCGCGCGCTCTTGAATCCGATGACGGCCTGGGACCAGGCCGTCTCCCGCTCGTTCGCGAACCCGGCGAGTCCGCTGGCCTATGTGCCGGGGGCAACACGATACTCCGCAGCCTACGAACTGCTTTACCGGCTCGGGAAGGATTACGAAAAGCCCGAATTCAATATTCGCCAGATCGTCAAGGACGGCCACAACATTCCGATCATCGAACAGACGATCATCGAAAAGCCGTTTTGCCGACTGTTGCGCTTCAAGCGCTTCGCCGACGATAGCGAGGCGGTCGCCCAGCTGAAGGACGAACCCGTCGTGCTCGTCTGCGCACCGCTGTCGGGGCACCACTCGACGTTATTGCGCGACACGGTCCGCACGCTGTTGCAGGATCACAAGGTCTACATCACGGACTGGATCGATGCACGGATGGTGCCGATCGAGAACGGTGCATTCCATCTCGACGACTACGTCAACTACATTCAGGAGTTCATCCGCTATATCGGCGCGAAAAACCTCCACGTGTTGTCGGTGTGCCAGCCGACCGTGCCGGTGCTCGCGGCGATCTCGCTGATGGCGAGCCGAGGCGAGGACACGCCGCTCACGATGACGATGATGGGCGGGCCGATCGACGCGCGCTGCAGCCCGACGTCGGTCAATTCGCTGGCCATGCAGCGCTCGTATGAGTGGTTCGAGAACAACGTGATCCACACCGTGCCGCAAAACTACCCGGGGGTGGGGCGTCACGTCTATCCCGGGTTCCTTCAGCATTCGGGCTTCGTCGCGATGAACCCCGAGCGCCACGCCGCCTCGCACTGGGATTTCTATCAAAGCCTGCTGCGCGGCGACGAGGAAGACGCGGAAGCGCATCGCAGTTTTTACGATGAGTACAACGCTGTCCTCGATATGGCGGCCGAGTATTACCTCGACACGATCCGCATCGTGTTCCAGGAATTCCGCCTTGCCGAAGGGACGTGGAAAATCGATGGCGAGCTGGTGCGCCCGCAGGACATCAAGCGCACTGCCCTCTTTACGATCGAAGGCGAGCTCGACGATATTTCAGGCTGCGGGCAAACGCGCGCCGCGCATCAGCTGTGCAAAGGCATTCCGGCAGCGCGCAAACGCCATTTCACCGCGGAAAAGTGCGGTCACTACGGGATATTCTCGGGCCGCCGCTGGCGCACGATCATCTATCCGCAACTGCGCGATTTCATCCTCGAACACAACAAGGAGTCTCGGCAAAAAGCCGAACCCGTCGAGGCTTGAGCCGATTCGCCGTCGCGTTCTTACGGCTTCTCGTCGAACGGGCGGCGCCGGCCGCCCTCGCGACTCATGGCCGATGGCATCGACGGCGCGTTGCTGCGCCTCTAACGCCGCATCAGATAAGCGAGCAACAGCTCGGTATTCATCCGCACGATTTCGCTGCGCTCGGAGGGCGTGTCGAAATCGCGACCGAGCGTGGCCTGCAGCGTGAAACGGTTCGACACGATGTAATAGCCGAGCCCCGAGAGCGTCACGTAAAAGCGAAGCGGGTCCACGTTTGCGCGAAAGAGTCCTGCCCGCTGCCCGCGTTCGAGAATCGACGACAGCGTCGCAACGATCGGCGAAATCATGTCCCGGATCTGCGTCGATTTCTGCAAATACCGCGCTTCGTGGAGATTTTCGTTGTTGACGAGCCGCAGCAACTCCGGGTGATCGCGATAGTAGTCCCAGACAAAGTGCGCGAGCCGCGTCATGGCTTCCACCGGTGCGACACCGGACAGATCGAGCGCCTTTTCGGCCTCCGTCAGCGCGCTGAACGCATGCTCGAGCACCGCCGTGAAAAGCTGCTCCTTGCTGCCGAAGTAGTAGTACAGCATGCGCTCGTTCGTTTCGGCGCGTCGGGCGATCTGATCGACACGGGCGCCGAACAAGCCGCCGCTTGCGAATTCGTCAGCCGCCGCCAGCAGAATCCGGCGCCGGGTGCCCTCGGGATCACGTTTGATTTTCAGCTGGTTCATGGTGGCCTTTGCGTCGTGCGCCGCGGTCTTGAGCGTCACGCTACCGGCACTCCTGGCACCCTACACCGGCTGCATGCGATGGACGCGCCTTCTATTGGGAGACACCCCTTATTAAGCGGTCATGCGAAAAGCGCTTCGATTATGGCACATGGCTTGCCGATGGCAACCCGGGAAATCGGCGATAATGCCGGCTTTGCGCGTATGGTGAGCACGCAGGCCATCATGACGTGCAATCCATGCGCGGGTGCGCGCATGCTCTTTCCCGCATAGAGCCGCGTAACGAAGCGGCGAGAATGTCCCCACCGTGACCGACCGAAAGACCCTTGCGGATCGCATCGAAGATCTGCTTCCCCAAACGCAGTGCACGAAGTGCGGTTATGCGGGCTGCCGCCCCTATGCCGAAGCCGTCGCGCGCGGCGAGGCTGGCTATAACCAATGCCCGCCCGGCGGCGCCGAAGGCGTCGCGCGCCTTGCCGCCCTGCTGGGCAAGCCTCTCGTTGCGCTCAACCCGATCAACGGCGTCGAACGTCCACGGCCCCTTGCCGTCATCGACGAGTCGCTTTGCATCGGCTGCACGCTCTGCATGCAGGCCTGCCCGGTCGATGCGATCGTCGGCGCGCCAAAACTGATGCACACCGTCGTGTCCGAATCCTGCACGGGGTGCGATCTGTGCGTCGCGCCGTGTCCGGTCGACTGCATTTCGATGGTGCCCGTCACCGGCAACGCGACGGGCTGGCAGGCGTGGAGCGCAGATCAAGCCGAAGCGGCGCGCATGCGGCACGATCGCCGCAACGCGCGGCTCGCGCGCGAGCACGAAGCCGCCGAGGCGCGTGCGGCCGCCCGCCGCGCCGCGACGGCGAGCGCCGCAGCGGTACCGGCGGCGAGGCCCACGGAAGAGGACGAAGCGGCCGCGAAAAAGCGCGCCATCATCGCCGCCGCGCTCGAACGCGCGCGCCAGAAAAAAGCTGCGCTCGAAGCAGAGGGCGTGACGCCGAAAAACGTCAGCAATGTCAGCCCGGCCGTACAGGCGCAAATCGATGCCGCCGAGGCACGGCGCCGGCGCCTTGGCACGACATCGAACGAATCGGGCGAAGACGCACCGCCCGAAGGCACGCCAGGCGCGTCCGACACGCCGTCTTCCCGTTAAGCCGAACCGCATGAACGCCACCAAACGTCGCGCCATTTACGAAGCGCTGCAAAGCCTCAATCCGCATCCGACGACCGAGCTCGAGTACACGACGCCATTCGAGCTGCTGATCGCGGTAATGCTTTCGGCACAGGCTACCGATGTTGGCGTCAATAAGGCCACGCGCAAACTTTTCCCGGTGGCCAATACCCCACGGCAGTTCATCGAATTGGGCGAAGCGGGCTTGGCGGACTACATCAAAACGATCGGCCTTTATCGCACCAAGGCGAAAAATGTCATTGCGACATGCCGGTTGCTCATCGAAAAGCACGGCGGCGAAGTCCCCGCCGAGCGCGAAGCGCTGGAGAGCCTGCCCGGCGTCGGCCGCAAGACAGCGAACGTCGTGCTCAACACCGCATTCGGTGAACCGACGATCGCCGTGGATACGCATATCTTCCGGGTCGCGAATCGCACCGGGCTCGCGCCGGGAAAAGATGTGCGCGCCGTCGAAGCGGGACTCGAAAAATTCACGCCGCCCGAGTTCCGGCACGACGCGCATCACTGGCTGATCCTTCATGGCCGTTATGTCTGCAAGGCACGTCGCCCCGAATGCTGGCACTGCGTCATCGAGCCGCTGTGCGAATACAAGCCGAAGACCCCGCCGCCTGAGCTCTGAACGAAGCCTGCGCGGCCGGCCGATCTCGCCAGGCTGCGCCGCACGCTACTGGTTCGCCTCCAGGGCGACCGCCTCTTCCGGCGCACCGCCGCCCGCACGCACGAGCCAGAGGACTGCGCCGAGCACCGACGCGCCGCCAATCCATTGGACGGCAGTGAGCGATTCGCCTAGCAACAGCGATGCGAGCACGACCGTAACGACGGGCTCGAGCGTCGAGAGCATCGACGTGCGTGCCGCGCCCAGTCGCGCGAGGCCCGCGAAGAACGCAAGCATGGCAGTCACCGTGGAAATCAGCGCGATGGCCAGGACCGCGGCCCAGCTCCCGGCCGTCGCCGGCCAATGCGGCGGCATACCCGCCGCCGTGCGCGCGAGCGACAGCGTACCGAATACAACGGCGGCTGCGAGACAAACGATGCCCGTCGTCGCGTTCGGATCGACGCCATGGGTTACACGCGCCCCAACGACGATATAGATCGAGTAGATCACCGCTGCGCCGAGTCCGAGCGCGATGCCGAGCGGCTCGCCGCGACCGCCGCCCACCATCAACGCCGTACCTGCGAGGCAGAGCACGAGCGCCGCGCATTTGACGGGTGTGAGCCGCTCATGCAGCCACCATGCCGCGAGCACAGTCACGAACGCTGGGTACAGATAAAGCAGCAGCGCGACGAGACTGGCTTGCGCGTGCTGCAACGCAATGAAATAACAGAGCGACTGCCCGACGTAGCCTACGGCCCCCATCACCGCGATCGACGCAAGCACGCGCCCCCTGGGCCACACCACACCGCGGCGGCGAGCCGTCCAGCCAAGCACGGCGCCGCCGATGGCGAAACGCAATGTAAGCAGGCCGAGCACGTCGGTGCCGCCCGCATACGCATAGCGCCCAAAGATAGCCATGGCGCCAAATGCAGCGGCGGAAAGCGCGACGAACGCCGCGCCGTAAAGCGTTTCGATACGGGAGGTCATGGAAACCGGATCATTTGAACGGGGGTAATGTCTCGCGCGACGTAGAATACCGGTTTCAGCCATCTGCCGCCGGCACGAATGTGCGTTTGCCGTGCATTTGCGAGGGCGGCACCACGCCTTTTCGACGATGTTCAATCCCAGCCGAGACGAAGTCCGTCGCTTTTTCACCGAGACCTGGCGCAAGCAGCGCGCGGGCGAGATCCTGACGCCGCTCGAAGCGATAGCGGCCGATTGGATCGTCGAGCACCCCGAGTATCACGAAGACCTCGCTGACGAGAGCACGGCGTCGTCGGCGGATTATTCGCCTGAGAGCGGGCGCACGAACCCGTATCTGCATCTGTCGATGCACCTTGCGATCAGCGAACAGCTTTCGATCGATCAACCGCCTGGCATTCGCGCAGCGCACGAGCGGCTCGTCGCGCGGCTCGGCTCGACGCACGACGCACAGCACGCGATCATGGAGTGTTTAGGCGAAACGATCTGGGAGGCGCAACGCAACAACGCACCGCTCGATACCGACGCCTATCTGGCGCGCATCGAACGACGCGCATCGCGCGATTGACGCTCATGTGCCGAAAGCAAAACACCCCGCTCATCGCGGGGTGTTTTGCTTTGCGTGGTTCGCCGCGCCTCGTTCATGCCCGGCGCGCTACACCCTATGTGCCATACGGATGCGGCATTACTTCTTCTGGACGAGATCGCCGTCGAGCGATTCGACATAAGCCGCGATGTCTTTCATGTCGCTTTGCGAAAGACTTTGCACCTGCGCCTGCATGATCGCATTGTTGCGACCCAGGTTCGGGTTGCCGTTGCCCATCTGGTACTGCCTGAGCGCCCAGTAGACATAGCTCGCATGCTGACCGGCGAGCTTCGGATATTCCGGCGAGACAGGCTTGTTCAGATTCGCACCGTGACATGCCGCGCAGTTGTGGCTTTCGACGAGCGCCTTGCCGTTCGATGCGCTGGCCGCCGCTGCCGGATTCGACATCGCAAGCGCTCCCAGGGCGATCGCCGCCCCCGCCACCCTGGCGATAGTCCGAAATGCCTGATCGGGCTTATACATGAATTCTCCTATCCCGCGAAATGTGAGTGCCTGAAAGAGCTGAAAGGGACCGCGCGCGTTTCACTTGTCGGGATTATTCGGCGACGAGGCCGTCTGCGCCGCGTAGTAAGCCGCGATATCGGCAATGTCCTGATCGGTCAGCGTAGTCGCGATCGCATGCATCGTATTGAAGTGGCGGTCGCCCTTCTTGTACCCATGCAGCGCGTTCTCGAGGTATTTCGCATTCTGGCCGCCGAGCATCGGCACCTTGTAGACCTCGGGATAAGCCGTGCGGTAGTCGGGGATGCCATGGCAGCCGATACACATCGCGACTTTGCCCTGAGCCGCCTTGGGATTGCCGACGATATCGGCCGCCTGGACGTTCAGCGCGAACCCCGCAAACGCGACAAGCGCTGCGGTCACGACATGTTTGCCGACGAAAGAGTTCATAGCTTGTAACCTGGCTGAGGGGAAACGAGCGCCCGCCTATCTGCTGCCGGGCGGCGGCACACATCGATACGTCGTGTATGTGCCGCGCTTCATTATCGGGTGGCCAAGAGGCCAAAAAAACGCGGCAATTGTACCGCGACGGTTAGCCGCGGTCCACATCGGCAATGACCCCCATCGGCCCGGTCCGAAAAGGCTCCCGGGCAGGCATGCGACATCGTGCCGCAGGTCGCCGCGCCTTCTGGCATATACTGGATTCTTTTCGCGAGAGCGTTTAGCCATGCGTTTCGAAGGTTCGTCGCAATACGTCGCCACCGACGATCTCAAGCTCGCCGTCAACGCCGCCATGACGCTCAAGCGGCCGCTCTTGATCAAGGGCGAGCCCGGCACGGGCAAGACGATGCTCGCCGAAGAGGTGGCCGCGTCGCTCGGCATGCCGCTCTTCCAGTGGCACATCAAATCGACGACGAAAGCTCAGCAAGGCCTTTACGAGTACGACGCGGTCTCGCGCCTGCGCGATTCGCAACTCGGCGATGCGCGCGTGCGCGACATCGCCAACTACATCGTCAAAGGCGTCCTCTGGCAGGCCTTCGAATCGGACGAGCCAGCCGTGCTGCTCATCGACGAAATCGACAAGGCCGACATCGAATTCCCGAACGACTTGCTGCGCGAGCTCGATCGCATGGAGTTCCATGTCTATGAAACGCGCGAGGTCGTGCGTGCGAAGCACCGCCCGCTCGTCGTGATCACATCGAACAACGAAAAGGAGCTGCCCGACGCGTTCCTGCGCCGCTGCTTCTTTCACTACATCCAGTTCCCCGAACCGGCGACGATGCGCAAAATCGTCGAAGTGCACTACCCCAACGTGCGCGAAGAGTTGCTGCACGCCGCGCTCGCAAGCTTCTTCGAGCTGCGCAGCGTGTCGGGCCTGAAGAAAAAGCCATCCACCTCGGAATTGCTCGACTGGCTCAAGCTGCTACTCGCCGAAGACATTCCCCCCGAGGCGCTGCGCGCGGCCGATGGCAAACAAGTCGTGCCGCCGCTTGCCGGCGCGCTGCTGAAAAACGAACAGGACGTGAGCCTCATGGAACGGCTCGTCTTCATGAACCGGCACAACCGTTGAACCGCGAGGCCGGCCTGATCTTTCGAGTCCGTCCGCTATGCTCATCGACTTCTTCTACACGCTGCGCGCGGCGCGCCTGCCCGTCTCGGTCAAGGAGTATCTGACGCTCGTCGAGGCGTTGCGCTCGCGCGTGATCGCGCCTTCGCTCGATGAGTTCTACTTCCTCGCCCGGCTCACGCTCGTGAAAGACGAGCGTTACTTCGACAAGTTCGATCAGGCCTTCGGTGCCTACTTTCGCGGAGCCGTCGGGCTCGCCGAGGCGTTGGTCGCCGTGCCGCCCGAGTGGCTGAGAAAGCGCCTCGAACGCGAATTCACGCCCGAGGAAAAAGCGGCGATCGAAGCGATGGGCGGCCTCGACAAATTGATGGAGCGCCTGAAGGAACTCTTCGACGAACAAAAAGCGCGCCACGAAGGCGGCAACAAGTGGATCGGCACAGGCGGTACCTCCCCGTTCGGCAACGGCGGATATAACCCGGAAGGCATCCGTATCGGCGGGGAATCCGCCGGTAACCGCACGGCGGTCAAAGTGTGGGAGGCGCGCGGCTATCGCGACTACGACGATCAGGTCGAGATCGGCACGCGCAACATCAAAGTGGCGTTGCGCCGGCTGCGCCGCTTCGCGCGCGAGGGAGCGGCCGAAGAGCTCGATCTGCCCGATACGATACGCAGCACCGCGGCCAATGCCGGCTGGCTCGATCTCAAGATGGTGCCCGAAAGGCACAACACGGTGAAGGTGCTGATGCTGCTCGATGTCGGCGGCTCCATGGACGACCACATCAAGCGCACCGAAGAGCTTTTTTCGGCGGCGAAGGCCGAATTCAAGCATCTCGAGTTCTACTACTTCCACAACTGCGTCTATGACTTTCTGTGGAAAAACAATCGCCGCCGGCATCTCGAACGCATCCCCACCTGGGACGTCCTGCACAAGTTCTCGCCCGATTACAAGCTCATCTTCGTCGGCGACGCCACGATGAGTCCCTACGAGGTCCTGCAAGCGGGCGGCTCGGTCGAGTACAACAATCCCGAAGCGGGGGCCGTCTGGCTGCGCCGCCTGGCCGACCAGTACCCGCACCACGCCTGGCTGAACCCCGAACCGCAGGGGCTCTGGGAATACCGTCAGTCGGTCGGAATAATCCGCCAGTTGCTCGGCGATCGCATGTATCCGCTGACCCTCGGCGGCCTCGAGACGGCCATGCGCGAGCTCAGCAAGTAGCCGCACGCCGGGCGCCTTTAGGCGTTGAAACACCGCGGCTCGCCGCTGCCGCTAAAATAGGGGTGTCGTCGGCGTTCCAATTGGGGGCGCCGACCCTTTCCCCGTCTTCCCGCACGGACTTGCGCGCCCGTCCATCCGCCATGACCAATGCCCTCGATCAACTGAAGCAATACACGACCGTCGTCGCCGACACGGGTGACTTCCAGCAACTCGCCCAGTACAAGCCGCGCGACGCGACCACGAACCCGTCGCTGGTGCTCAAGGCCGTGCAGAAGGACGCCTACAAGCCGCTCCTGGAAAAAACCGTGCGCGATCACGCGGACAAGCCGGCGGCGGCAATCATCGACAATCTGCTCATCGCATTCGGTGAGGAAATTCTGAAGATCATTCCCGGGCGCGTGTCGACCGAAGTCGACGCCCGGCTTTCGTTCGACACGCAAGCGTCTATCGATAAAGCGCACGAACTCATCGCTCTCTACAAGGCAGCCGGAATCGATCGCGAGCGTATTCTGATCAAGCTAGCATCGACGTGGGAAGGCGTGCGCGCGGCCGAGGCACTGCAAAAAGAAGGCGTGAACTGCAACATGACGCTGCTCTTCGCGCCCGTGCAAGCGGCGGCGTCCGCCGAGGCAGGGGCGAAGCTGATCTCGCCATTCGTCGGCCGCATCTACGACTGGTACAAGAAACAAGCCGGCAGCGATTGGAACGAGGCAACGATGGGTGGCGCCAACGATCCGGGCGTCCAATCGGTGCGGCGCATCTACGCTTATTACAAGAAGTTCGGTTATCCGACCGAAGTCATGGGTGCGAGCTTTCGCACGACGAGCCAGATCCTCGAGCTCGCGGGCTGCGATCTTTTGACGATCAGCCCGGATCTGCTGCAAAAACTGCACGACAGCAATGAGCCGGTCGAGCGCAAGCTTTCGGCCGAAATGGAAACAGACGAAGCGATCGAGCGTATTGCAGTGGACGAGCCGTCGTTCCGCTTTCAGCTCAATGACGATGCGATGGCAACCGAAAAGCTCTCCGAAGGCATCCGTGTCTTCGCGGCCGATGCCATCAAGCTCGAAAAACTCATCGAAAGCCTGCGCTGAAGCGCGTCTCGGCGCGGCCTTTCGGGAAACCGCTGTATCGTTCGATCCTGTTTGACGGCCGGGGGCTGCCCCGGCCGAATCCCACCCAAGGAGACGATCATGCAGGTCCAGAGTTATCTCTTCTTTTACGGCCGCTGCGAGGAGGCACTCGCGTTCTACAAGGCCAAGCTGGGCGCCGAAGTGCTCTTCATGCTACGCAACAATGAGGCGCCCGGCGCCGATGCGGTTCAGGGCGACGCCGGCGACAAGATCATGCATGTGAGCTTCCGGGTCGGCGAAGCAGTGCTGATGGCAAGCGACGGTCACCCCGACCAACCGGCCCAGTCTCACACAGGATTCAGCCTCTCGCTCGCGCTCGACGATCCCGCCGAGGCCAAAGCACGTTTCGACGCGCTGGCCGAAGGCGGCGAAGTCAGGCTCGCATGGCAACCGACGTTCTTTTCCAACGGCTTCGGCATGCTGACCGACAAGTTCGGGATACCGTGGATGGTCATGGCGGCGAAGCCAATGGCGGAAGGCTCCGCGTCCTGACGTCCGTCGCGCAGCGCGGGGCTCGTTGCCGTATGGGCGGGCCGTCAGCGCTGAGCGGTGCCGATGGCGCGCCGGCCGGTGGATCGCCGTTCGATGTTCCAATGGACCGCCGTCTGCGCCAGCAGCACGCGCAGTTCGTCCACCTGGCAGGCGAAACGCTCGGCGAGCCATCGCGGGCCGCTCAGCGTTTGCGAATCGTTGACCGCGATCGGCACGGCATCCGGCGGCCATGCGTCGGCGGCCGGCAACCACCTCCCCGTATTCGAGCCGAAGCGTAACGCGCGGGCAACGGCGATCAGCGTGGCGCGCACGGCGTAGACGTTCCTGTCCCGCCGCGCGTCGCGCGCCGTCGTCTCGTCGCGCGGCTCGGCGAACGTGGCCGTCGACATCATTTCGAGCGCACCCAAAATCGAGCGGTGCAGGTGCTGGATCGATTCGAGTTCCTCGAGCGGCACATCGATTTCCTTGGCCACCGACGGCATCAGCGAGCGCAGCTTGACGAGCCGCTGCCCCAACGCGGCGAACGCGGCCAGCTGTTCCTTCGAATCGACAGGCACGCCGGTCGCAAGGCGTGTGTAAAGGCGAGCACATTCCCGCAGATTGCGCGCCAGCAAATAGCGCCACGAGTAAGTCGCGTAAAGCGGCAGCGCAAACGAGAAGGCAAGCGCGACACCGATGCCGATCAGCACGTTGAGCATGCGCCAGAGGCCAGTATCGATGGTGCTCTCGCCATGACCGGCAACGATACAGATCGTGATGGCCGCCAAGAGCGCGATATAGCCTGGTCGCCCGATTGCGAAATAGCCGCAAATGCCGGCCGCGAGCGCCATCAACAGATACATCAGCGGCAGCGAGCCGATCAGCTGCAGTTGAACCAGCAGCAACAGGCCCGCGACGGCGCCGAGGACCGTGCCCAACGCGCGTTCGGCCGCGCGCTTGCGAATGTTGCCATGATGCTGAAGCCCGCCGATCACGATGAGCACTGTCACCGAGGCCCAGATGCCATTCGGAATATCGATGCCGGTCGTGACGAGAATGGAGGCGAGCATCGCCAGCCCGACCCGCACCGCATGCAGCACCCGGGCATAGCGATAACGGTAGTACGGGGAAGATACGGCACGCGCGAGACGCGCGGCCAGCGCGCGCGGACGAAGATGGATGGCCATGGCGCCACATTGTAGCGCCGAGGGGGGAACCCAAAGGGTGGTGTGTTTGGGGTGGCACCCCCCCCCCCGACCAACTGGACCGCTTGCAGGCCGTGTTTCCGCGCACTCAATTCCACTCGTGCTCGACCCGTGATTAAAACGCCAGCCTGAACACCTTCGAGCACCGCGTCCACCGGGACGAGGTGGTGGCACGCGGGGTGGTAGTACCGCCGGGATGCCCAACGAAGCGACCAGAGGGTCCCGCCGATCATGACGGTCAGGCCGGTGAGCACCCAGCCTGCGACCAGCAGTGCGATACCGAGGACGAACACGCCGAGGATCGACAACGTCAAATACATCGACGTCGTGTCCTCGGGGGACATCATGGTGCGCAAGGAGCGGTCCAGTCTCGGGTCGTCCGCGCGCAGATTCTGTTCGATCTCGTTTAAGGTATGCAGTTCTTTGTTGCTCAAGGACATCAACGATCACCTGTGGAAAGGTGCACCGAATTCGGGGCGGGGATGATCTTCGTCGGGGGTGAACACGCGAAGGGCCGCGCCCATCCTGCTGATCAGAGGTGTCGAGGGGCAATGATGGCGATCACAGGGATCGGGTGTTTTCGGGCAGGTCAGGCGTGTTCCTGGCAACAGATGACCCACGGTCACACGATCACGTCGTGATGTGATCGTGATCTGCTGTTCGGTGTTCGGGAAATCGTTTCAGGGAAATCGTTCCCCGTTCTCGACGCCGCCTTGGGATTGAGGTGTCGGGCTCGTCCGGTTTCGGGGAAAGCATCGCCTAGCGCTGTTTTCGTGTCGCGGTTGTCCCCGAAGGCCTGTCGGACGTCGGCGCACACCTGCAACAGGTGGGTCGTGACGGTCTCGAGGTCGACGGTGGCCAGCCGCACCGTGGGCAGGACAGTGGTGAGGGCGGCGTGCTGCCCGTCGATCCACCCGATCGACGCCCCGATCGCGGTGACCCCGGGTTCGCTCTCCTCGTGGTTGACCCCGAGACGGTTGCGTCGCACGGCCTCGAGCGTCTCGTGCAAGGCGGAGAGGTTGTGGATCTTCTCGCCCGGCCACGGCGGTAGTCCTCCGGCATGGAGGGCGTCGATCTCGCTCGGCTCGAGATCGGCGAGCATGGCCTTGCC
>CBJLAJ010000122.1:0-15793 GCA_966421005.1 uncultured Paraburkholderia sp. | reverse complement strand
CGCCATTCATGCTCGCGCCATTCGCGGCGGCGCCACTCTCGTTCGCGCCAGTCGTCGCCGCGGTAATAACCTACCGCGACAGGTGCCGCATAGACCGGCGCCGGCGGCGCGACATAGACGGGTTGCGGAGCAACGTACGCTGGCGCGGGGATGCCGACGCCGATGGCCAGATCGACATGTGCCGATGCCGCACTCGATACGCCCAATACCGTCAGGCCGATCAATGCTCCCACGAGCTTCTTGTTCATTGCGCTACTCCTTGCACATCAGGTGCGTTGTTTTGACTACGGAGCCAGTGTAAGGGCGTCGCGTTGACACAGGTGAAAGCGGCTTGCGAGATCGGTAACGCTGAATTACGGCCGCCGAGCCCATGCCGGGCGGGCGTTCGAGGCGGATAACGGTGGATGACGCCGGCGCGAGATGACGCGGGCGGAATCAATTGCCGTCAGGGAAGATCGCGCGGCCTTGCGTAAGGTCGCGCAATGTGGCGCGTGCGGCGTCGATATCGTTCGCCGGCATCTGCAGGTCGAGCCGTACCTCGATACCGTAGCGGCTCTCGACGAGCGCGATATCGTGCTGCTCCATCCAGCGACGCACGCGCGCTTCGTCCGCATAGCCGAGCTCGACGGCGAGCCGTGCCTGCGCGATGCGCTCGACGCGTTGCGCTTGTGCAAGCGCGGTGGCGATGGCATCGGTGTAGGCACGCACGAGGCCGCCCGCGCCGAGCTTGACGCCGCCGTAGTAGCGCACGACTGCAGCAAGCACGCTATCGAGATCGTGATGGCGCAGCACTTCGAGAATCGGCCGTCCCGCGGTGCCGGAGGGCTCGCCATCGTCCGACATGCCCGACTGCCCCCCTGCCAGCAGCGCCCAGCAGACATGCGTGGCGCTCGGATGCGCTTCGCGCAGATGCCGTAGCGCATCCATTGCCGCGTCACGGTCTGCGACGGGCAGCGCATGCGCGATGAAGCGGCTCTTGCGGATTTCGAGTTCGGCCGTGACCGGCGCGGCTAGTGTGAAGACGGGCAAAGCGGCGGGCCAAGAGAGCGGGAAGCGCAAGTTTAGCGCACTGGACGGAGGCCGTTCCCGCGAGTGCAGGCGGCGCTGGTGGGGTTATCCCCAGATTTTGTTCACAAACCTGTGTATAACTTCCGGGGAGCCGACCTAAGTGCTTGATGCGAAAGAATGTGGATCGGAGCGACACGAACCTGAGCATGCGCGAAGAATGGTTGCCGGCCTGCCGCGATGCCCGGTTTTGGACCGCCGGCCGCCCGACGATGGCATGATATGCGCCTCGGTCTTTTTGGTTTCCTCTCCGCCCCGTCCCCAATATGTCTGATCTTATCGTTCATGGCGGCCTGCCGCTGCGCGGCGAAATCACGCCTTCCGCCAACAAGAACGCCGTACTGCCAATTCTTTGCGCCACTTTGCTGACCGACGCGCCGTTGCGGCTCATCGGCGTGCCCGATATTACCGACGTCCGCAAAATCCTCGATATCTTTCGCACGCTCGGCAGCGAAGTCTCGATGAACTACGCCACCGGCGTACTGGAGCTCCACCATAGCGCGACGGTTTTCGACCCGACTCGTCATCACCTGCCCGAGGAGATGCGCTCGTCGATCATGCTCGTGCCGCCGCTACTTGCCCGCTTCGGTGTGGCGCGCCTCGAGAACGACGTGAAAGGCTGCACGCTCGGCGTGCGCGAGATCGATCCGCATGTCGAGGTATTCGAGCGTTTCGGCGCGCGCATCGAGCGCACGAATGGCTCGCTGATCGTGCGCAGCGACTCGGCGATGTTTGCGAACGATCACTGGCTCG
The DNA here is from genome assembly GCA_966421005.1 of uncultured Paraburkholderia sp. Taxonomy (GTDB): domain Bacteria; phylum Pseudomonadota; class Gammaproteobacteria; order Burkholderiales; family Burkholderiaceae; genus Trinickia. The sequence goes on along the minus strand of CBJLAJ010000122.1, from coordinate 13,975 downwards.
ATTATGCGTCGGTGACGACAACCGAGAATTTCGTTCTCTGTGCCGCGGCCGCATCGGGCACCTCGACGCTCGTCAATGCGGCATCCGAGCCGCACGTGCAGGAGTTTTGCCGGTTCATCGCGATGCTGGGTGTTCCGATCGAAGGGATCGGCACGTCGCGGCTTGCCATTTCAGGCGGCTGCAAGCTCGGCGGCGGGGAATTCAGGTTCGACGAGGATTTCCACGAGATTGCGACGTTTCTCGCGCTTGGGGCGATCACAGGTGGCGACATCGCGGTCAAGAACAGTGCGCCCGAGCAGTTTCCGCTCATCGACAGAACGTTCGCCAAGTTCGGCATCGATGTCGTTCATCGCGACGGATGGTCGCGAGCCCGGCGAGACGGGCCGTTGCGTGTGCGCAAGCCGTTCACGCAAAACATCCTCACCAAGGTCGAGGCGGCGCCGTGGCCGTACCTGCCCGTGGACCTGCTGCCGATTTTCATCGCGCTGGGCGTGCGCGCCGAAGGCAGCGCGATGTTCTGGAACAAGGTGTACGACGGGGCGATGGGCTGGTCGGTCGAACTATCGAAGTTCGGGGCGCATGTATTCTTGTCCGACCCGCATCGGCTCATCACGTTCGGCGGTATTCCGCTCACGCCTGCCAAGGTGGAAAGTCCTTACATCATCCGCGTGGCCATTGCGCTTTTCATGGTGGCGGCAAGTATCGAAGGACAATCGGTCATCAAGAACGCCCTGCCGATCCGGCGCGCGCACCCGCATTTCGTCGAGAACCTGCGTTCGGTGGGCGCCAACGTCGAATGGACGGAGACGGACTGAAGGCGCATGGGGCCGGCACGCGTTGCGCGCGCCGGTTGCTTCGTTGTAGCGCAGGCTGCTGCTGCTCAGAGGGTCATTCGCTCACGCCTTTTTTCTTGGCGAGCGATTGGGCCATTTGATAATGCTTTTCGATCACGGGCAGCCCTTTTTGCGCGAGCTTCTTGAGATCCGCGTTCTGGCCGTCCGAAATTTCCTTCTTGAAGGCCTCTATCGCTTCCTTGTGGCCTTCCAACCCAATCTTGCCGATGTAGGCTTCATCGAACTCCTTGCCCTTGAGCCCGCGTAGCGAATCGAGCAGGCTCGTGTCCGAGTTGTCCTTCGGCGCCGCGACACCGTGCGGCGTTGCGGCTTTCAGCTCCACCGTCATCTTCGTATGGTCATACATCATGTGATGCGCAAACGAATGGACATCCTTGTCCTTCGTATGCGTTTGCGCGAGCTTGGCCGCGTCGATTTCGGTCGACGACGACTTCGACGCCGCCTGTACGAAGGCTCGATCGGGTTCGGGCAGCGGGTTGGCCGCCGTTGTCGATGCGGCCTCGGTTTGCGCGTTGCCGATTCCGGGGATCAACAACGCGCAACAAGCCAACGCTAAGAACGAACGCTTCATAACGGCTCCTCGAGTAGTTGGGGGAGACCCGTCCTGCGCCGTGCGGACGCAAAGGCGGTGCTACCGATAGCGCACCGCAAACAACGTACCGGTTCATAGCTGAAACACAACCGCGCGCTTGCGCCCGAGGTCTCATGCACCTGCGTAAGAGTTGCAATGCGTTACGTCGATGTTGCCGGGAAGTGGCCAGGCGCGCCCGGCACAGCGTTGCAGCAGCGGCGGAACGGGCCCGGCGTTTGCTCGACGAGCGGTAGGGTCGATAGAAGGAGGCGTTTCTCGCTCGCTATGGATACCATGCCGCTGGTCCTCGGCTGGGAGGCTGTTGTCATTCGGCTCGTTTTTGCACTTGTAGCCGGGTTCGTCTTTGGGTTCAATCGCAGCGAATCGGGCAAGACAGCCGGGCTGCGCACGACAATCCTCGTTTGCCTTGCATCGTGCGTGGCTATGCTGGAAGTCAATTCGCTTCTCTCGCAGGCCGGAAAGCGCCCGGATTCGTTTCCCACGCTCGACTTGATGCGCCTGCCGCTCGGCGTGCTGACCGGGATGGGTTTTATTGGCGCTGGTGCCGTGATGCGCAAGGATGGGCTTGTCACCGGCGTGACTACCGCGGCTACATTGTGGTTCGTGACAATTGTCGGCTTATGTATCGGTGGCGGGCAATATCGGCTCTCGGCGAGTGCGATCGTACTGGGTCTGGCGGTTCTATGGGGATTGCACTACGTCGAACAGCGGATGCACCGTCGCAAGAGCGCGTGGCTTACGGTCGAGTACGCGATGGGCAGCGAATGCACGTCGAGGCTCGCTCGCGAGTTGGCAGCTCTGGGTTGCTCTGTGACGCGACGCGGCGCTGCCTGGCGGCGCGGCGACGAGAAGTTCGAAGAGCGCTTGCTCGTGCGATGGCGTGAACCGTTCGACCAGGATGCGAAAGTGTCGGCATTCGCGGAGCTGGCCCGGCGTGCGGGTGCGGACGGGGCACATTGGCAGATGGTCGAGTAGTGCGTAGCTTCCTCGCTCGACTGCGAGGGCGGCCACGCGGGCCTCGCTCGTGTGGAAGATCGATATAATTGGCGCGCACGCGCTACTTCACGGCGCAATACGCTCAACGTTACGCGCAAACGCGATGGCCGCCCAACTCGACATCCTGCTTCAGTCTATCGACGCACAAAAAGCGCAGTTGGATGCGCTGCGGCCGCTGCCACAGCACACTCTGGCCTCGCTGCGCGAAAAGCTGACGCTCGAATGGACGTATCACTCGAATGCGATCGAAGGCAATACGCTGACGCTTCGCGAAACGAAAGTGGTCTTCGAAGGCATTACCGTCGGCGGGAAATCTCTTAGGGAGCACTTCGAGGCAACCAATCATCGCGATGCCATTCACTATGTCGAGAGCGTCGTCGCGCAGCGGGAACCGCTATCGGAGTGGCTGATTCGAAACATTCATCGGCTGGTGCTCAAAGGCATCGACGAGGAAGAAGCGGGCCGCTATCGCCACGAGAACGTCGTAATCGCGGGAGCCAGCACGACGCCGCCTGATTTTCTGCATTTACCGCAGGAGATGGGACAGTTGATTGCATGGAGCGAACGCTCGTCTTCGATGCATACAGTGAAGCGCAGCGCCGAGCTGCATACGCGCTTCGTCAAGATCCATCCGTTCGTGGACGGCAACGGCCGCACGGGCCGGCTGCTGATGAACTTCGAACTCATGAAGGCCGGCTATCCGCCCGCAATCATTCAGAAAGAGGAGCGGCTCGCCTACTACGAGGCGCTCGATGTCGCATGCCTCAATGAGGATTACGGCGCCATCACCGAACTCGTCGCCGCAGCCGTGCATCGTTCGCTCGAAACCTACCTGGCGATATTGGGCTCGCGCTCGTCCTGAGCGCCGCACCGTCAAGACGCACGCAAGGGCGGTAACGATGGATTGGCCGGTTGCGTATAGCGCTTCTCGACAGCCTCCCTGATACGCGCGCGGCTTTCGTCCGGTGAAAGCGAGGTTTCATGCTCGACGGTCTTCGCCTCCTGCGCGAGTTCGTCATCGCCGATCACCTCGCCGAACCAATGCGAATAGTCGCCGCGTTCGAGGTGAAAACGCCAGGTGTCTTCATCGACGCCATCCGCCATCTCGAGAAACAGCACGAGATTGTGCGCACGCAGATTGAGCTTGCCTTCAGGACCACGGAAATAGAAGCTGCGTTCGGGAATCAGCAAGCCTTCGGCATATTTGCGATGATGCCGGCGCCTCTGCGTCGAACCGGGTTCGACTTCCACCAGGTAGGGCTGAGCGGTGGACTGCGCCGTTTGCCAGACAAGCACTTGACCGCGCTCCAGGCTGTCGGATGGCAGCGCGAGCGACGGCGCCTCGATGCCAGCGGTTTCGGCGAACGCTTTCATCGTCGCGGCTGGCTTTGCGCCCGTCACGATGGTCGTATTGACTTGGCGCAGGAACGGATGCGCGAGCTGGTCCGGGTGCACCGTCACCGCCAGCGCCGTTTCGAGCACGATCGGCAGCGACTCGTCCGCGAGGCCCCAGCCTGTCGGAAAAAGCTGATGCGCTTCTTCGAACACCAGCCAATGCGGCCGCCCGGTGCGCACGCGTAGCGCCTGCAACCGCAGCAGGAGATTCGCGCAAAACTGCGGCCGCTCGGGCAGCGGCACGCGAAGCAGATTGACGGCGACACTTTGTTCGGGCCGCTCGAGCAGCTGCAAAGCGTTGTCGATCGACGGTACGGTGTGCGCATCCCCCAGCGCCACCAGATTGCCGTCGCTGCAATAGTCGCCTTCCGGATCGAGGATGCAGGCCTGATATCCCGCGTCGGCAAGCCGCTCGAGCACTGCCGCGGTGACTGTCGATTTTCCACCGCCGGACGGCCCTGCCAGCAGCGCGATCGTGCCATAGGTATCCAGATGAACGGGCGAGCGCTTCTCGTCTTCAAGACGATGACCGAGCAGCACCCGGCAGCGTTCGACCTGCGATGCGTGGGACGCCAGGTCGTCGTCGATCAATGCGCGCGCCAGCTCTTCGATACCCTGGCCGTTCGCGCCGCGAGTGATCATGTTCGCATGCGCTTTCAGCGCGGGCAGCGCGTTGCCGACGGCAACCGAAAATCCGCACGCATCAATCAAAGGGTGATCGTTTTCGGCGTCGCCCACGCCCACGACGTTCAATGCGGAAATGCCCAGTTCCTCGAGCGCGGCCATGAGCCCCGTTGCCTTGGTGACGCCAGGCGCAAGAATCATCACGGCATCGCCGTTGAAGACGACATGCAGATCGAGGCCGAGATCGCGAATGGCCGCAAGCGCGATCTGTTCGTTCGGCTTCATCATCGCGACGAGCGTTTCGCTGACGCTGAAATCGCGCAATCCTCGTTGCCTCAGTGCCGCGACGAACGCTTCGGGCGGCGGCGGTGCGAGCAACCGCTTTTCTCCGCCATCGGGATGGTAGAGCACGCCGCCGTTCTCCGCGACCACCCGCGAAAACAAGTCGAGGCGTGGACAAATCGACTTTAGGTCATCCAACTCGCGTCCACTGACCAGCAACAACTGTCGGCCCGACTGCCGCAATTTCTCGAGCACCGGCCAGGTACGTTCGGCAACCCTGCCGTCCGTCGCCAGCGTATTGTCGTAGTCGGTTGCGAGTGCAACGAAGTGCATTTCGTTCTCCTCATTGATTCGCGGGCGCCTTCAAGAGTTTCGTATAGAGGGCGACATATTGGCCCGTCATGCGCTCCACCGTGAAGCGGGCATCGAACGTGGCACGGCAGGTGCGCCGGTCGATCTCGTGAAGCCGTGCCACCGCCGCGATCGCCTCGTCCACATTGCTGACGATGAATCCGTTGACTCCGTCCTCGATGATTTCAGGCACCGAGCCGTGTCCGAAGGCAATGACGGGCGTCCCGCACGCCAGCGCCTCGATGAGCACGAGGCCGAACGGTTCGGGCCAGTCGATCGGGAACAGCAGGGTGCGGGCTCCGGAAAGCGAGATAGCCTTCGCTCCGATCGGAAAACGACAAACGATCCGCCGGCAAACCGTGATAGACCGTGCCGATCCAGCCGGCCCAAGGCAACGGCGAGCGCTGCGCGTTTGAAATCGATACGAGCGGAAGATCGGCGAATTCGCGATAAAGCGATTCGAGCCCCGGTATGTCGAGCCGCCAGTGCAACGTGGTCAAATGCGGGCAGGCGAGCTGGCGCGCAAATGGAAAACTCTGGTAATCGGTATGGAAATGGACGATGTCGAATGTCGGTGACATTCGAACGACGCGCTCGAGCATCGCGAAGTGAAAAGCTTGCGGGTCCGCGGTGTCTTCGATGCACCTGATGGCTGTTGGTGAAGCAGCCACGAGCCGCGCTCGCGTCATCGAATCGCCGCTTGCGAACAACGTGACTTCATGGCCGCGCTCGACCAGCGCTTCGGTGAGCCACGAAACGACACGCTCGATGCCTCCATACGCGTTCGGCGGGACGCTTTCGTACAGCGTGGCGACTTGTGCGATCCGCATGGCCTGTGTCTTTTGCGACGAGTTCGTTGCAAGACGCGATGGTCTTCCCGCGCACCTCCTTGCATTGACCGTGCCGCGGACGGATCGATACCGCGGCGCGGCACGGAAGATAAAGGAATGATTGACGCGCTACGCTATATTTGCCCGAACACAACGAGCAGAATCACGATGACGAGCAACAGGCCCAGGCCACCGGTAGGTGCATAGCCCCAACCGCGACTATACGGCCAGGCAGGAAATGCGCCGATCAGAAGAAGAATCAGCACGACGAGCAAAATGGTTCCTAACATATCGACCTCGCACGAGCGAATTGAAAAAGATGCGGAAAATGCACGCCGCATAGTTCGATATCTGCAAGTCGCGTGCCGGTCGCGCGCCCCAATGCTGGTATAGGGATGCGAGCTGAAGACCGCGCCCTTTTTGCGAAGGATGCTGCAAATTCGGGTTTACGGTATGTCGAATCGATACGATTTGAGTCGTCACTCAACTCCCGTGCAAATCTTCGATCGCCGCGGCGAGAAACCGTGCGGCTTCGCCCCCTGTTACCACCCGATGATCGAACGTCAGGCTGAGCGGCAGCATTCGGTGCACGACGGCTTGACGATTCTCGGCGACCACACTGTCATGAATGCGTCCTGCGCCGAGGATCGCCACCGTTGGGGGTACGACGATCGGCGCCGCATATTTACCGGCAATCATGCCGAAATTGGACAGCGTGATCGTCGCGCCGCGCAGCTCCTCGGGCGGAATCTTGCGCGCTTGCACATCCGCTCGCATGCGGTCGAGGCCCGCGCGCAAATCGGTGGCATCGCGATGCGCCACGTCGCGCAATACGGGCACGAAAAGACCATCCGGGAGGTCCACGGCAATGCCCACGTCGATATGTGCGAGCACATGGCGCCGCCCCGCTCGTCCATCGAACCACGCATTGAGCCCCGGTTCGGCGCGGCATCCGGCCACGAGGGCGCGAATGAGCCGGATCGTCACGTCGGTGCCAGGCTGCCATGCGTCGATATCGGCGTCGTCGATGACGGTTGCGGCGGCTACCTCGCTTTGCGCGCGCGCCATGTTTTGCGCCATCGCGCGTCGCACGCCGCGTAGCTCCTCGGGCGGGCCCAGCTCGACAAGCAGTTTCGCCGTGCGCTGTACGTCCGCCGAGGTGACGACGCCATCGGGGCCCGATGGCGTGACGAGGGCCAAATCGATGTCGAGCGTGCGGGCCAAGGCGCGTACGGCTGGCGTTGCTTTGATGACGGGAGCCCGAGCTCCCGGGCCGGTGCCGACGATGCCGCGCAGGGATACATCGCGCGCGGGGTGTCCGGCGGAAGCGGGATGTGCGGGGTGCGTGGGCGCCTGCATCTCAGGCATCTTGCCCACCACGGTACCGGTATCGTCGTTTGCACCTTCGAACGCTACGAGGGGGGCGCCCAGGTGCATGATGTCGCCTTTCTTGCCGAAGAGTTTGGCGACGCGGCCCGCTTGCGGCGAAGGAATATCGACGATCGCTTTCGCGGTTTCGACGGCGAGAAGCGGCTGGTCGGCCTTGACTTCGTCGCCCTCGTTGACACGCCATTCGATGATTTCGGCTTCTTGCAGACCTTCGCCCAGATCGGGCAGTTTGAACACTTTCATGTCGACGCCTCGAGCGTTTTTCGGACCGCGCTCACGATGCGCGCAACGCTCGGCATATATTGGGCTTCGAGCCGAAAGAGCGGAACGACCACGTCGTAGCCGGTGACACGCTCGATCGGCGCGAGCAGCGAATAGAGCCCGCGCTCCGCGAGATTCGCGGCGATTTCGGCGCCGAGCCCGCACGTGCGCGGCGCCTCGTGAACGATGACGCAGCGCCCCGTCTTGGCGACGGAGGCCACGATGGTTTCCATGTCGAGCGGCTTCAGTGTCGCCACATCGATGATTTCCGCTTCCACGCCCTCGGCTGCCAGCGCGTCGGCGGACATTTGTACTTCATGCAGCATGGCTCCCCAACTGACGAGCGTCACATCGCTGCCTTCGCGCAGGGTGAAGCAGGTATCGAGTGGCGAGGCCACGCCATCGTCTTCGACCGGTTGTTTATAGAGCCGATAAAGCCGGGTGGGTTCGAGAAAGACGACCGGGTCCGGATCGCGTATTGCCGCGAGCAATAAACCGTAGGCGCGTTCGGGCGAGGACGGCATCACCACGCGCAGGCCCGGCATGTGGGCGAACAGCGCCTCGGGGCTTTCCGAATGGTGCTCGGGCGCGTGGATACCCGCGCCGCAGGGCGAGCGGACCACGAGCGGGCATGTCAGCCTTCCTCGCGTGCGATGACGCAATCGCGAGGCATGATTGAGTACATGATCGACAGCCGGATAAATGAATCCGCTGAACTGAATCTCGACGACGGGGCGCACGCCCATTGCCGCCATGCCGATCGCAGTGCCGGCGAGGGCAGTTTCGGCCAGTGGCGTATCGACGACACGTTCCGCGCCGAAGCGTGCCTGCAATCCCAAGGTGGCGCGAAACACACCGCCGTTCGCGCCGATATCTTCCCCGAGCAGCACAACCGATGGATCGTGCTCCAACTCGTAGGCGAGGGCGAGGTTGACAGCTTCGACGAGGTTCAGTTCAGGCATGGTCGTCCTCTGCGCGTTCGCCCGGCGAGAATCGCAGTGCCATGTCCAATTGCTCGTCGAGCGCGCGCGGCAGCGTCGCGTAAAGATGCTCGAACATCGCCGATGCGTCCGGGGGCGCGACAGCGAGATAGACTTCGACCGCGCTTTCGACCTGTTCGCGGCATGTCCGCGCGAGCGCCTCTTCCCGAGTTTTGTCCCATTCACCGAGCCGCACGAGATATTTGCGCAGGCGCGCGATGGGTTCGCTCGCCCACTGTTTCGCGACCGTTTCGGGATCGCGATAGCGCGTCGCATCGTCGGCCGTCGTGTGATCGCCGAGCCGGTAGCTGAGGGCTTCGATGAGCGTAGGGCCTTCTGCGCGCCGCGCTTTGTCGAGTGCGTTGCGCAGGGCCTCATGCACGGCGATGACGTCGTTGCCGTCGACCTGTTGGCCTTCGATGCCTGCTGCAATGGCCTTTTGCGCGAGCGTAGCGGTTGCGGTTTGCCGTTCGCATGGCATCGAGATGGCCCAGCGATTGTTATTGACGACGATGACGAGCGGCGCCCGCCAAATGCCGGCCATGTTCATCGCTTCGTAGAAGTCGCCTTTCGAGGTGCCCCCATCGCCGACGATGGCGACGGCCACGCGCGGTACTTTGTGAAGTTTGAACGCGTAAGCGGCGCCTGCCGCGTGGCAGACCTGCGTGGCAATCGGCACGCAATTCGGGAAATCGTGACGCGCGGCGGCGAAATCGCTGCCGCGTTCGTCGCCGCCCCAATACAGCAGGCTTTCGGCCATGGTGACGCCGCGCAGCAATTGGGCGGCATGGTCGCGGTAGGAGGGAAACAGTGCATCGTCATGCTGCATGGCCGCGGCGATGCCGACGCCGATGGCCTCTTGCCCGAGCGACGAGGCGAAGGTCCCGAGCTTGCCGGTGCGTTGCAGCGCAACGGCCTTGTTGTCGAACGTTCGTGTGAGCGTCATCGCGCGGTACAGCTCGACGAGCAGCGCTGTGTCTTGCGCGAAGGCGGGCAGCGTGTGTATCGCATTGCCGTCGGCGTCGAGATAGCCGACGTATTCGACCTGAAAGCGGGCGGCCGTAGTCATGATCGGGACCCACGTTCGTGCTGGCCGTGGTTCGGCGGCACGCGAGGGCTTCGTCTCCCTTGTACTCTGTTCGTACGGCTCTTGGCCGTCATCTGAACGTTAGTATGTTTTGCGACGAAAACAAGGACAGGGATTCTGCGGATGTGGCCGAGCGGGCGGTGGAAGGAGGGGAGCAGCTTGGGCGTTTCGGCAGTCACCTTCCAACTGCTACGGTCCCAGCGCGCGAAAAGTGCTTCGCCCCCGCCACGCACGCCACCACGACCATCGCAACGACGATCATCGAAGCAGGCACTTGCTCATGCAGCAGCGCCGCCGCCAGCATCAGCCCGAAAAATGGCTGCAAAAGCTGCAACTGACCGACGCCTGCAATCCCGCCCAATGCGAGCCCGCGATACCAGAACACGAAGCCGATCAGCATGCTGAACACTGACACGTATGCGAGTCCCCACAGTGCGGCATGCTTGACACCTTCCAGCGACGCCGGCCGTGTCCACCATGAAAGCGGCAGCATAATCGGCAACGACAGAACGAGCGCCCACGAGATAACCTGCCATCCGCCGAGATGCCGGGACAGGCGTGCGCCTTCGGCGTAGCCCAGACCGCACACCACAATCGCCGAAAACATCAGTGCATCCCCAACCGGCGATGCACTCCCCCCGTTGCGCAGCGCAAAACCCATGACCGCGCAACTACCCAGCATCGAGAAAACCCAGAACGGCATGGCTGGCCGCTCCCCGCCTCGCAACACGCCGAAGATCGCCGTCGCAAGCGGCAGCAATCCGACGAAGACGATGGCATGCGCCGATGTGACATGACGCAGCGCGAGCGCCGTCAACAGCGGGAATCCGAGCACCACGCCCAGGGCAACGAGCATCAACGGCAGCAGATCGCAGCGCCGCGGCCGTGTCTGGCTCCGGGCGAGGAGCAAGAGCAACGCGAGCACGCCGGCGATCGTCGCCCGGATGAACGTGAGGAACATCGGGTCCAGCCCCTGCACCGCAAGGCGCGTCGCCGGCAGCGAGCCGCTGAAGATGAGCACGCCCAGCAATCCGCTGAGCCATCCATTGGTCGATTTTTTCATGTTGCCTTCACGCATCGATGAAGCAGACATGATCGACCCCGCCGCGAAAACGCGTAAGCTACGGATCAGCACAATTTGGCAAAACTGTACCGTACGAACATCAGTACAGATACGAGGGCGCAATGAGCGAAGTCGATTCAAAGGTGGCGCCACGCACGCGGGTCGGCGTGGTGATGGAAGCGTTGTCGGAGCGGATCGCCAACCGCTCGCTCATGCCCGGAGCGCGGGTCCCGTCGATCAGAATGATGGCCGACGCGCTGGGGGTATCGAAGTCGACGGTGGTCGAAGCCTACGACCGGCTGGCCGGCGAGGGTGTGCTCGTCGCCCGAAGGGGTTCCGGCTTTTTCGTTTCGGGTCATGCTCCGCCATTGGCGCTGTCCGATCTTGGGCCGAAGCTCGACCGTGACATCGATCCGCTCTGGCTGACGCGCCAGTCGCTGGAAACGGGCGAGCAGGCCTTGCGGCCCGGTTGCGGCTGGTTGCCGCCGCACTGGCTACCCGAGGGCAACATGCGGCGCGCTTTGCGCTCCGTCGCGCGCGATACGCAAAGCTCGCTCGTCGAATACGCGACGCCAGCGGGATCGCCGGCGTTGCGCCAGCATTTGGCGTGGCGGCTCGCTCAGCAGGGCATCCATGTCGAACCGGGGCAGGTTGTGCTGACCGATGGCGGCACCCATGCGCTCGACATGGTGTGCCGTTTCCTGCTCGAACCCGGCGATACGGTATTGCTCGACGATCCGTGCTACTTCAACTTCCAGGCACTCTTGCGTGCCCACCGCGTATCGATCGTCGGCGTGCCTTACACCCCTGACGGCCCCGATCTCGCACACTTCGAGCGCGCTTTGATCGAGCATCGCCCGCGGCTATATATCTGCAATTCGGCGATTCACAACCCGACCGGAGCCACATTGACGCCATCGGTCGCGCATCGCTTGCTGAAGCTTGCCGGCGATCACGACTTGCTCATCGTCGAAGACGACATCTTTGCCGATTTCGAAGCTGAGCCCGCGCCCCGCCTCGCGGCCCTCGATGGTTTGACCCGTGTGGTATCGATCGGCAGCTTTTCGAAGACGCTGTCCGCTGCCATGCGCTGCGGTTACATCGTGACGCGCAACGAATGGGTCGAACCGTTGATCGATCTGAAGCTGGCCACCTCGTTCGGCAGCGGACAGGTGGCCGCAAGTGTCGTGCACCGTCTGCTGGTGGACGGCACGTATCGGCGGCACCTCGACGCACTGCGTGCGAAGCTGGCCGACGCGATGAGCGAGGGCATCCGACATCTTGCGCAGGCCGGACTCGAAGTATGGGCGCAGCCCCGCGCCGGGATGTTCCTCTGGGCAAGCCTGCCGGATGGACTCGATGCCGCGCAGGTCGCGCGTCATGCACTGGCTGAGAACGTCATATTCGCACCCGGCAATGTGTTCAGTGTGTCGAGAACGGCGGACCGGTTCATGCGGTTCAATGTGTCTCAGTGCAACGGGCCGAAAGTGTATGAAGCCTTGCAGCGCGCGATGAACATGGCGAAACGAACTGCATAGTCCGAGGCGTTTGCTATGGCGTGTGCGTCGGCCGCTTCGAGGGGGCATGCACAACGTTACGCATCGGGCGACACCCCCAGCAACTGCAACGCGCCCCCGGCAATCGACGCAAACACCGGCGCCGCCACGGCGCCCCCGTAATAACCGCCGCGCGACGGCTCGTCGATCATGACGGCGACCACTAGCCGCGGGGCTTGAATCGGCGCGAGTCCCACGAAGAGCGAACGGTACTTGCCCTTCGCATAAGAAGTGCCTGCATGTTTCCACGCGGTGCCGGTTTTGCCGCCGACGCGATATCCTTCGATGCGTGCCGTGCGCGCGGCATCCTCGAGCATCTCGCGAATGGCCGCCGCGCTGGCCGATGTCGTCACGCGGCGCGGCGGGTTCGGTGTATCCGAACCGTTCTCGACGACCGCCGCTTCAGTGGCGATCAGCCGCGCGGCCAGCAGCGTACCGTCGCCGGCAAATGCCGTATAGGCCTGAGCGATTTGCAGCAGCGATGTGGACAATCCGTATCCGTAGCCCATCGTCGCCTGCTCGACGGGCCGCCAGCGTTCCCAGGGCCGCAGCTTGCCCGCTGCCACACCGGGAAAAGGTAGCGATGGCTTTTGCCCGATGCCATAGTCCTGATACATCGTCCAGAGTCGCTCGGCCGGCAGGTTCAGCGCAAGCTTCGCCATTGCAATGTTGCTCGACTTGGAGACGGCTTGCGCCACGGTGATCGTCCCGTGGTTCGACGTATCGTGGATCGTATTCGGTCCGATCGTGTAATAGCCGGGCGCGGTGTGAACGAGTGTGTTGGGCTGTGCGAGTCCGGCGTCCATCGCGAGTGCCACGACAAGCGGTTTGACGGTCGAACCGGGCTCGAACGTATCGGTGAGCGCGCGGTTGCGCAGTGCCGGGCCTGTGCGGTGGGTCTGGCGATTCGGATCGAAACTGGGGGCATTGGCCAGCGCGAGGATTTCGCCGCTTTGTGCGTCGAGCACTACCGCGCTGCCGGCTTGCGCATCGTGCTTGGCGAGCGCGGCTTTCAAATGCGTGTAGGCGAGCTGCTGAATGCGTCGATCGATGGTGAGGCGCACCGTACTTCCGTTGCGTGGCCGCACCGGTGTGCCGAGTTCGGACACGACGCGCCCGAGACGATCGCGGATCACGTCCCGCGAACCCGTTTCGCCTGCAAGTGCGGCCTCGGCCGCCAACTCGATGCCTTCCTGCCCTGTATCGTCGACATCGGTGAACCCGACGACGTGCGCGACCGATTCGCCTTCGGGATAAAAGCGTTTCGACGCGCTGACCTGCGAGATGCCTGGGATATCGAGTGCGGCGATTTGTTGAGCGGCGGGGGCGTCGACGTGGCGCTTGAGCAGGACATAAGCGCGTTCCGTCGAGAGGCGGTGGTCGAGTTCGGCGGCGCTCATGCCTAACGCGCGCGCCAGCGGCTGGCGATCGACGTTGGCCATGCGTCGCGGCTCGGCCCAGATTTCATAGGTGGTCAAACTGACGGCGAGCAGCGCGCCATGGCGATCGACGATCGCTCCGCGCATACCCGGCGATTCCACTGTGATGCGATGGCGTTTTTCGCCCTGCGCGGCGTGGAATTCGTGTTCGACGATCTGAACCCACAGCGCCCGGCCCGCGAGCGCGGCGAAGCCGACTGTCAGCAATGCGACGACCACCGACGAACGCCAGACTGGCAAACGCGGCGCGAGCACGGCGTTTTTTTGCACTGGGGC
>CBJLAJ010000121.1:0-15812 GCA_966421005.1 uncultured Paraburkholderia sp. | reverse complement strand
ATACGCCCAACAACAGTACAGCCAACCGCAGTACGGCCAACCGCAACAGCAGCAGTACGCACAGCAACAGCAAGGCAGTCCGCAACCGTCCTACGCGCAGCAACAAACGCAGCAACCCTACGCGCCGCAGCAACGAGCCGCGGCGCCGTGCGCGAGCTGCGGGACGGTCGAATCGATTTCGACGGTGCGCCATGAAGGCCGGGGCACGGGACTCGGCGCGGTCGGCGGCGCGGTTGCCGGCGGCTTGATCGGCAACCAGTTCGGCGGCGGGACCGGCCGCTTGGGTATGACGGCTCTGGGCGCCGTAGGCGGCGGTTTTGCCGGTAACGCTGTTGAAAAGCATCTGCGCAGCACGACCGTTTATCAGGTCCGCGTGCGGATGGACAACGGGCGTACGCGCTACTTCACTTACCGGGAGGCCCCCCCGTTCCAACAGGGAGAACCCGTGCGAATCGAACGCGGAACGCTCGTCGCACGTTGACGGCGAAGGCAGCCCGGGCCCAGCCAGGCCCGAAAGTCAAAAAGGCGATCCGCCCAACGGATCGCCTTTTTCATGATGACTGAAGGGTAAGCGCATTCGCGCCGCCCTCACGCCCCCTTCACTCCTGAGCGTCCTCGATCCACGCAAGCTGAATCGCCTCCAGGATTTTTTCGTTCGAACGCTCCGGGTCGTCGTCGAAGCCGTCGAGCTCCGTAACCCAGCGATGCAAGTCGGTGAACCGCACGTATTGCGGGTCCACATCGGTATGCTTGTCCGTGAGGGCCATTGCGATGTCCTGGGTATCCGTCCACTTCATGACTGCTCCCTCCTCGTCAGTGGTTTTCTTTCGCGTGGTTGATCGAATAACGCGGAATCTCGATTACGAGGTCCTCACCCTCCGGCACGAGCGCCTGGCATGAAAGACGCGACGTCGGCTCCAGTCCCCACGCCTTGTCGAGCAGATCGTCCTCGTTCTCCTCCGAGGGTTCGAGTGCTCCGAAGCCTTCTCGAACGATCACATGACAAGTGGTGCACGCGCAAGACATTTCGCAAGCATGCTCGATCTCGATGCCATTTTCCAGCAGCATCGCGCAAATGCTCTTGCCCGGTTCAGCCTCGATCACGGCCCCTTCCGGGCACAGTTCGACATGAGGCAGCACAACGATTTGCGACATACGGATTCCGTTCGGTCAGTAAGATGTGCGGCGGCGGGCACGCTGTCAAGCATGCTCCGCCCACCGGTCAAATTTCGTCGAGTTTGCGGCCCTGCAAGGCAGCGCGGATACTCTTGTTCATGCGCCGGGCGGCAAACTCATCGGTCTCGGCGGCCAGCGCTTTCGTTTGCACTTCGATCGCATCGGCATCGCCACCGAGCGCGGCCGCGCGAAGACGGTCGAGCGCGCTATCGATTCGGGAACGCTCCTCCCCGTCCAGCAGTTCGCCGTCCACGGCCAGCGCCGCGTCGGTCGCCTCGATGAGCCGCTGCGCCTCCACCTGCGCCTCGCGCAAAGCCCGCGCCCGCATGTCGATCTCGGCCGATTGGAAGCTGTCCTCCAGCATGCGCGCGATTTCGTCATCGGCTAAACCATAAGACGGTTTGACGACGACGGACGCCTCCACGCCCGAATGCTGTTCGCGCGCCACGACGGACAGCAACCCGTCCGCATCGACCTGGAAAGTCACGCGAATGCGCGCCGCGCCCGCGGCCATCGGCGGGATGCCGCGCAGCTCGAAACGGGCCAGCGAACGGCAATCGGACACGAGTTCGCGCTCACCTTGCACGACATGAATGGCCATTGCCGTCTGGCCGTCCTTGAACGTCGTAAACTCCTGCGCGCGAGCGACTGGAATCGTCGAATTGCGCGGAATGATTTTTTCGACGAGACCGCCCATCGTCTCGATGCCGAGCGACAGCGGAATGACGTCGAGCAGCAACCAATCGTCGCCACCGCGATTGCCCGCGAGCAGATCGGCTTGAATCGCGGCACCGAGCGCGACTACCTGATCGGGATCGAGGTTCGTGAGCGGCGGTTGCCCGAAAAAAGTTTCCACGGCACGCCGGATCGCCGGCATGCGCGTCGCGCCACCTACGAGCACCACGCCCTTGATCGCACCAGGCGACACATTGGCATCGCGCAACGCCTTTTTGGTCGGCGTCAGCGTGCGCTGCACGAGCGGCTGTACCAACGCGGCGAATGCCGATTCCGTCACGGGAATCGAGATCATCGTGCCATCGGAAAGCGTCGCCTCCAACACTACCTCGGGAACCGTCGAAAGCGCTTCCTTGACCGCACGAACGCGATCGAGCAACAGGCGAACGTCTTCGGGCGGCAACTGCTGCTGAGCAAGGCCGGCTTCGCTCAGTACGTGGCGATAAAGCAGATGATCGAAGTCGTCGCCGCCGAGCGCCGAATCGCCGCCCGCAGCGAGCACTTCGAAAACGCCCTTCGTCAGCTTGAGGACGGACAGGTCGAACGTTCCGCCACCGAGGTCATAGACGGCGAAGAGCCCTTCGGCTCCGTTATCGAGTCCATAGGCAATCGCCGCCGCCGTCGGCTCGTTGAGCAGTCGAAGCACGTTGAGGCCGGCAAGGCGCGCGGCATCCTTCGTGGCCTGGCGCTGCGCCTCATCGAAATACGCGGGCACGGTAATGACAGCCCCGACGAGCTCATCGCCGAGCGTATCTTCGGCGCGCTGACGCAGCGTCGCGAGGATCTCGGCGGACACCTCGACCGGACTCTTGACGCCCGCGACGGTGTGGATCTGCACCATGCCAGGCGCCTCGACGAAGTCGTACGGTGCGTTTTCGGCACCTTCGACTTCGGCCTTCCCACGCCCCATGAAGCGCTTCACGGAAACGATCGTATTGCGCGGATCGAGCACGGCCTCTTCCTTCGCCGTCACGCCGATGCGGCGACCGCCTCGTTCGAGATAGCGGACGACCGATGGCAGCAATACACGACCGTGCTCATCGGGCAGCGCGTCGGGTACGCCGTTGCGCACCGCTGCGACGAGGGAATTCGTCGTACCGAGATCGATACCCACGGCGAGCCGCCGCTGATGCGGCGCCGGTGCCATGCCGGGTTCGGAGATTTGCAGTAAAGCCATCTGTAGTTATCTTCGGGGAGACCGTGCTGCCGTTGTCGGATACGAGCCGCATGCCGCTCACATGAGGGCCCGGCTCAGTCTCAATGTTCGAGCCGCTCTATCTCTTTGCCGAGTTCGGCAACGACACGCTCGATGAACATCAATTGCCGCACCGCTTCGGCGGCCGGTTGATTGGCACCGCTGTCAAGCAACGCGGCCAGCTTGTCGAAGCGCACCCGTTCTTCGTCGCGCAATTCTTCCAGCAAAGCGTCCAGCTCCGGAACACTGCGCGCCGATGCCGCGTCTTCGACGCGCTCGCGCCATTCCATCTGCTGCATGAGAAACATCGGCTCCATCGCCGTATTGTTCTCGGCATCGACGTCCACGCCGCGCAGCGACAACAGATAGCGCGCGCGTTTCAACGGATCGCGCAACGTGCGATATGCCTCGTTCGCCAGCGCAGCCCACTGCATGGCCACACGCTTTTGCGCGTCACCTGCGGCGGCGAAGCGATCCGGATGAACTTGCGTCTGCACTGTCCGATAAGCGGCATCGAGCGCTTGAAGATCGAGCGCATATTGTTCGGGCAGATGAAAAAGATCGAAGTGGCTTTGCTGAATCGAGGCCATGAAAATCGGTTGTCGGTTCGCTGGGGGACGAGAGCACGCGTTGAACGACAAAGGCGGCCCGTGCCGCCCCTTGTCCGCCGATTACCGCCTCAGACGCGGAACGATTCGCCGCAGCCGCACTCGTCCTTGACGTTCGGGTTGTTGAACTTGAAGCCTTCGTTCAGTCCCTCGCGCGCGAAGTCGAGTTCGGTGCCGTCGATATACGCGAGGCTCTTCGGATCGACAATGACCTTGACGCCGTTCGATTCGAATACTTGATCCTCGGCCTCGAGTTCGTCGACATATTCGAGCTTGTAGGCCAGCCCCGAACAGCCCGTCGTCCGCACGCCGAGCCGCAGTCCGAGGCCCTTGCCGCGGCGCGTCAGGTACTTCTGCACCTGCTTCGCCGCTTTGTCGGTCAGTGTGATTGCCATGGCACGCTCAAGCGACTTGCTGTTTCACTTCCTGCGCGGCCTCGCCAGCAGCGCCGGTGTGGCGTTGCTTGTAGTCGGCCACGGCGGCCTTGATCGCATCCTCCGCAAGAATGGAGCAGTGGATCTTGACCGGCGGCAACGCAAGTTCTTCGGCGATTTGCGTGTTCTTGATCGCGAGCGCCTCATCGAGCGTCTTGCCCTTCACCCACTCGGTCACGAGCGAGCTCGACGCGATGGCCGAACCGCAGCCGTAGGTCTTGAACTTGGCATCCTCGATGACGCCATCGGCACCGACGCGGATCTGCAGCTTCATGACGTCGCCGCAGGCCGGCGCACCGACCATGCCGGTGCCCACGGTGTCGTCGTCTTTGGCGAACGAGCCGACGTTGCGGGGGTTCTCGTAGTGATCCAGTACTTTGTTGCTGTAAGACATGGTCAAAACTCCTTGATTCGCCTTGATATTAGTGCGCGGCCCACTTGATCGTGGAAAGATCGATGCCGTCCTGATGCATTTCCCACAGCGGGGAAAGATCGCGCAGCTTGGCGATCTTGCTCTTGAGCAAGTCGACGACGTAACCGACATCCTGCTCGGTCGTAAACCGGCCGACCGTGAAGCGGATCGAGCTGTGCGCGAGTTCGTCGTTACGACCCAGCGCGCGCAGCACATACGAAGGCTCGAGCGATGCCGACGTGCAAGCGGAACCCGACGATACGGCCACATCCTTGATGGCCATGATCAGCGACTCGCCCTCGACGAAGTTGAAGCTCAAGTTCAGGTTGTGCGGAATACGGCGTTCCATATCGCCGTTGACATAGACCTCTTCGATCTCCGACAGCCCGCGCAATAAGCGGTCGCGCAGCATCCGCACACGCTCGTTCTCGGTGGCCATTTCTTCACGTGCGATGCGGAAAGCCTCGCCCATGCCGACGATCTGATGCGTCGGCAACGTGCCCGAACGCATGCCCCGCTCATGACCGCCGCCGTGCATCTGCGCTTCGATTCGCACGCGCGGCTTGCGGCGCACATAGAGCGCGCCGATGCCCTTCGGACCGTACGTCTTGTGCGCGGAAAACGACATCAGGTCGACCTTGAGCCGGCCCAGATCGATTTCCACCTTGCCGGTGGCCTGCGCGGCATCGACGTGGAAAATGATGCCCTTCTCACGGCAGATTTCGCCGATCGCTTCGATGTCCTGAATAACGCCGATCTCGTTGTTGACGTGCATGACCGACACGACGATCGTGTCCGGCCGCAGCGCCGCCTTGAAGGCATCAAGATCGATCAGACCGTCGCTCTTCACATCGAGATACGTCACGTCGAACCCTTCGCGCTCGAGTTCGCGGCAGGTATCGAGCACCGCCTTGTGCTCGGTCTTGACCGTCACGATATGCTTGCCGCGGCTCTTGTAAAAATGCGCCGCGCCCTTGATGGCCAGGTTGTCCGATTCCGTTGCGCCCGACGTCCAGATGATTTCACGCGGATCGGCCTTCACGAGCGCGGCGACCTGCTCGCGCGCCTCTTCGACGGCCCGCTCCGCGTCCCAGCCGTAAGCGTGCGAGCGCGAAGCCGGATTGCCGAATTGTTCGCGCAAATAGGGAATCATCTTGTCCACCACGCGCGGATCGACAGGCGTCGTCGCGCTGTAGTCCATATAGATGGGCAGATGGGGAATCGGGTTACTCATCAATCGCTCCGGGGAAATCGTTGTTTTGGGTCAGGCGCTCGCTCGGCCGCGGTATCCGCTGTCGTATGCCGGCGCACGCGCGCTTTCGCTCATGAACTCGCGATATTGAATACCGAGTTCGGTCCTTTGGGTGCCAGGCGCGGCGCTTCGGGTGCCGCAGGCTCGCTGCGCCGATCGTGAAGCACCGTGGAGTTGCCCTCACGCGAGCGCTGCTGATCGACCAGATCTTGCAAGGACACCGAATCGAGGTACTCCACCATCTTCTGATTCAGCGTGGACCACAGCTCGTGGGTCATGCAGTGGCCATCGTTTTGCTTCGTTCCCTCGCAAGAGCCCTTCCCGCCGCATTGCGTCGCATCGAGCGGTTCGTCGACGGCGATGATGATGTCGGCGACGGTGACTTCCTGCGCGCGGCGCGCCAGGTTATATCCGCCGCCCGGCCCGCGGACCGACTCCACGATCTCGTGGCGCCGCAGCTTGCCGAACAATTGTTCCAGATAGGACAGCGAGATACGCTGGCGCTGGCTGATGCCGGCAAGCGTCACGGGACCTTGATCCTGGCGCAAAGCCAGGTCGATCATCGCCGTGACGGCGAAACGGCCTTTGGTGGTGAGTCTCATGATTGCGGGGGACTGGGATTCTCGACGATTTTGGTCAAGTATAAATACATGAGGATTTTAGTCAAGTATCCCTGCCCTCGGCACAGGTTTTGGTGCGCGAACAGCTCACGCCGTCTTGCCGGTCAGCGCCGCGCGCAAATGCGCGAGCAATCCCCGGCAGGCGTCCTCGCATTGATCGAGCACGAGCTCGAACCCCTCGCCGCCGCCGAAGTAAGGATCGGCGACTTCGCTCACCGCCGACTGGCTGCCGAACTCCATCAGCAGGCGCACTCGGGAGCGCAGCGCGGGCGGACACAGCGCGCGCAAATGATCGAGATTCGCCGCATCCATGGCGAGTACGAGATCGAACCGCTCGAAATCGGGCGCGGCGATCTGCCGGGCACGTAATGCCGACAAGTCGTAGCCACGCCGGGTTCCGGCCGTCTGTGCCCGACGGTCCGGGGCTTCGCCGATATGCCAGTCCCCGGTGCCCGCCGAATCGATGGCGATCCATTCGGCGAGGCCGGCCGCTTCGACTTGCGCGCGCATGACGGCTTCAGCCGTCGGCGATCGACAGATGTTTCCCAGGCAAACGAAGCAAATGGCAACGGGTTTCATAACGCACCCGGCATGTCCGGGCGTAAAGCATATACGGCGTGGATCCAATTCGGCGGCCGGCCGCCGTGCCGACCCGGCATTATAAGACCGTGCGCCTCAGAGCGCTTGCGACGGCTCCGTGTCCCCGACTGCCGGAACACTCGAGGACGCGCGCCCCGGCTGCGTACCGACGAGCCCGTACGAGACCGCGCGGGCCAGTTCGGCGCTCACTTGCGCTGCCGCCAGCGGCGCGTGCGAACTGTTCTGCCGGCGCTCGCCATAACCCTGCATCGCTGCCATCACGGCAAGCGTCAGAACGACGGCCACCGGCCAATAGACGGATATTTTCGTTTTCATAGTGCGCCTCATCTTCGCCGCGGATATGCGCCCTCGCATGTCCGTACTCTATGAGGCGTATTTTATAGACGCCGCCTATCGAGACAAAGGCGTGAATAGCGAATTCAGCGTTACGCCAACGCAAACAATGCACCGCGCCGACGGTGTCGATCGCTACTCCGATAGCCGCGCGTGCTAGCCGCGATGACTGTGTTGCGCGGCATAGAGTTCGCGAAACGTGCGTCCAACCGGGGCCGGCATGTCGCGTGTGGCGGTCCATCCTGTGCCGAACGGCAGGCGCGTGATTCCGCGGCGCTCACCGCCCATGCGCTCGAGCACGCGCACCGCCAGCTTAGTGACGAGCGCATAAAGTCCGGGACGCGATGCCACGAACCCCCAGACGGCAAGCGCCGCGCGTTCGGTCGCCGGCCGAAGGTGACGTTCGGTCTGCTTCTCGCGCAATTTGCGCAGCAGGTCCGAAATCGGAATGCCTACCGGACAGACGCTGTTGCATTCTCCGCACAACGTCGCCGCTTGGGGCAAGTCGAGCGCCTTGTCGAGGCCGACGTAGCTCGGCGTGAGCACGGAGCCCATCGGGCCCGGATAGACCCATCCGTAGGCATGTCCGCCGACTTTCTGGTAGACGGGGCAATGGTTCATGCACGCGCCGCAGCGGATGCACCGCAGCATCTCCTGGAATGCGCCGCCGATGAGGCCCGTACGGCCCCCATCGACGAGCACGACGTACATGTGCTCGGGGCCGTCGCCATCGCCCTCGCCGCGCGGCCCGGTGAGAAGCGAAAAATAGTTCGATATTGTCTGGCCCGTCGCCGAGCGCGGCAGAACGCGCATCGCCACGGCCAGGTCCTCCAGCGTCGGCAATACTTTTTCGATGCCGGTCACGGCCACATGCACGCGCGGCATGACCGTGCACATTCCCTCGTTGCCCTCGTTCGTCACGATCGCCACGGAGCCGGTTTCGGCAATCACGAAATTGCCGCCCGTCACGCCCATGTCGGCAGCGAGGAATTGGGGGCGCAACACTTCGCGCGCCTCGCGCGTCATGGCGGGAATCTCGGTGAGCCGCGCGCGGCCATGAGTTTTCGCGAAGAGCTCGGCGATTTCCTCTTTGTCCTTATGGACGACGGGCGCAATGATATGGCTCGGCGGCTCGTTGTCGTTGATCTGCAGGATGTACTCGCCAAGATCGGTCTCGACGGACTGCACGCCGATCTCGGCCAGCACCGCGTTCAGACGCATCTCCTCGGACACCATCGACTTGGTCTTGATGACCTTCTTGACGTCGTGCTTGCGCGCGATCTCGCCGACGAGCTGCGCCGCGTCGCGCGTCGTTTCCGCGAACAGCACCGTCACACCGCGCCGCGTGGCTTCGCGCTCGAACGTTTCGAGCCAGACGTCGAGGTTCTCGAGCGCCCGGTTACGGCGCGCCTTCAATGCCGCGCGCGTCGCCGGAAAATCGATCGCCTGCATGGCCTGCGCGCGCGCGCTCACGAACTTCGTCGAGAGCTTCGTCAGATTTTGCTGCAAACGCGGATTCGCCAGATTGTCCTTGGCGCGCGCCTTGAAGTGCATCGATTGGACTTGCATGGTCCGCCCGTTAACGAAGAAACGAAGAGAAAGGGACAAACGCGCCGTCAAAGGTCCGCGGCGAGCACCTGGGCGATATGCAGTACGCGGGTGGCGGTGTCGCCCGTCCGGCGAAGTCGGCCCTCGATGTTCAGTATGCAACCCAGATCGCCGAGTACGACGGTTCCCGCTCCGCTTGCCCGAATGTTCTCGCACTTTTCGTCGACGATCGCCGTCGAGATGTTGCCGTACTTGACCGCGAACGTGCCACCGAACCCGCAACAGTGCTCGCAGCCTTGCATCTCCGTCACCGCCACGCCCCGCATCGCCAGCAGCGCGCGAGGCTCTTCTTTCACGCCGAGTTCGCGCAGACCCGCACAGGAATCGTGATAAGTGACCGGACCGGCGAACTCCCCGCGCGGCAATTCGATCTTCGCCACATTCACGAGAAACTCGGTGAGTTCATGAACTTTCGCCCGCATCCGCTCGTAACGCCCCATGAGCTCC
Organism: uncultured Paraburkholderia sp.; assembly: GCA_966421005.1. GTDB lineage: Bacteria > Pseudomonadota > Gammaproteobacteria > Burkholderiales > Burkholderiaceae > Trinickia. The sequence goes on along the minus strand of CBJLAJ010000121.1, from coordinate 6,392 downwards.
GGATCGTCGCGAAAGAGATCGGCGTAGTGAACACCGATCATCCCGCCGCAGGAACCGGACGGAACCACGATGTAATCGTACTGCTCGAACTCGCGCAGCGCCTTTTCGGCGAGGTCGCGCGCCATGCCCCGCTCGCCCGAGTTGTAGGCGGGCTGCCCGCAGCATGTCTGCGCGGGCGGCACGAGGACTTCGAATCCCGCGCGCTCGATGAGCTTGATTGTGGCAAACCCGATCTCCGGGCGCATGAGATCGACGAGACAGGTGACGAACAATCCGACTCGCATGGCGGCTCCGTTGGAAAAACGCCTGTCATTATGCGTCGTTTGCCGGCGGTGGCGAGGCGAATCGAGCCAGAAAATGGAGCCGGACCCATATTCAAACGCCGTTCGCTTTTTTCACAATACGAGATACAATGTTTTTTTGCTTTGCGTCAATCGATCCATGATGAGCGATACGAACCAGGACTCCAAGACATCGATCCAGGTGATCGAGCGGATGATGCGGCTGCTCGACGCCCTGGCGGAGCATAGCGATCCGGTCAGCCTCAAGGAGCTGGCGCTACGCACGGCGCTCCACCCGTCCACTGCCCACCGCATTCTCAACGATATGGTCACATGCCGGCTCGTCGATCGTTCGGACCCGGGGACTTACCGGCTCGGGATGCGGCTGCTCGAACTTGGCAATCTCGTGAAGGCAAGACTGTCGGTGCGCGATGCGGCTCTGATGCCCATGCGCGAACTGCACCGGCTCACGGGGCAGACCGTCAATCTGTCCGTTCGCCAGGGCGACGAGATCGTCTACATCGAGCGCGCCTACTCCGAGCGCTCGGGCATGCAGGTGGTCCGCGCGATCGGCGGACGCGCGCCATTGCACCTGACTTCCGTCGGCAAGCTCTTTCTCGCCGTCGACGAGGCCGCGCGCGTACGCGCCTATGCCACGCGCACGGGCCTGTCGGGCCACACCCAGAACAGCATCACCGATCTGACCCGGCTCGAGCGGGAACTGATGCAGGTGCGCCAGCAAGCGTGCGCGCGCGATAACGAGGAACTCGAACTCGGCGTACGGTGCATCGCCGCGGGCATTTACGACGATACGGGCAAGCTCGTCGCGGGTCTCTCGCTATCCGCGCCGGCGGACCGGCTCCAGGACGCCTGGCTCGGCCATCTGAGCCGCACGGCGCTCGTGATTTCGGAAGCCCTCGGTTATCGCCCGGAAGCCGCGCCTGAGAGCGCCAAGGCGAAAACGGCCTGAAGAGGCACGCGCGGCGAGACAGCGAGGCGACTACGCCGCCAAGCCGTCCGGCCCCACCAAGCAAAAGCCCCGCATTCGCGGGGCTTTATGCTTCGAAGTCCGGAAAACGGCGCTCAGGTGCCGCGGCCGCCCGTGTCGGCGCTCGTGATGCGTTGATCGCCGCCGTTATCGAGCCACGTGCGCAGACGCGCCGCATCGGCAAAGCGCGAGTATTTGCCCGCCGAATCGAGCAGGACCATGATGATGGGCCGACCCTGAATCGTCGCCTGCATGACGAGGCACTCGCCCGCCTCGTTGATGAACCCGGTCTTTTGAAGGCCGATTTCCCAGGTCGACTTCGCGCTGCGTACGAGCGCGTTCGTGCTGTTATAAGCCAGCTCGCGCCTGCCCGTATCGACGGTATAGCTACGATCGGTCGAGAACTTGCGAATGAGCGGATACTGGTACGCGGCATCGACCATCTTCACGAGATCGCGCGCCGTCGAGACATTCCGGCTCGTCAGGCCCGTCGGGTTCTCGAAATGCGTATCGGCCATGCCTAGCGCCTTGGCCTTCGCATTCATGGCCGCGATGAATGCCGGACGCCCGCCCGGGTAGTAGCGCGACAGCGCCGCGGCGGCACGGTTTTCCGATGCCATCAGCGCAATATGCAACATGTCCTCGCGCGAAAGCACCGAGCCGACGGAAAGGCGCGAGCCCGTGTGCTTTTCGAAATCGCGATCCTCGTCGGTCACTTCGAGGGAGTCGGTCAGCGGCAGATTCGCATCGAGCACCACCATCGCCGTCATCAGCTTCGTAATCGAGGCGATGGGCACGACGGAACGCGAGTTTTTATCGAAAAGCGCTTCGGATGTGTTTTGATCGATGACATACGCGACGTTCGAACGCAGCGCGAGGCCCTCGGGGCCTTCTTGCAGCCCGAACGGCTGACCGGCCACGGGCGAACGCGGCTCGAATGCGATCCTGTGCATCCCGCTGTGACGCCCCCGCGTGCGCAGCGTGTACGACACGCGCTTCTTGCGCGAGCGTTCGTCGGATGCGGCGGCCGCCTTCTCGGTATGGACGGCTTGCTTGACGGCTTTTCTGGATGAATGTGTTTTGGTGGCTGCGGGCTTGGACGAAGCCGCATCGGTCGAACCCGACGCTGCGAGCGCATCGATTGGGGCCGCGAAAACCGCGGCGGCGATGAGGGTTGCGGTGACCGAGACGACTCTCGTAAGCGCCACGCCGTGCCTCACTTTGAGTGACGAAAACAGTGCGGTTTTCATTAGTGTTCTTGAAACGGAGGTGGCGAGAGACGAAACGTTGACGGCAAGTGTAGTAAAGCTACTAAAAATTAGCAATCAGAAGCACTTACCGTCAGTCCTTGAAGCAATTTGTAGCTGCGCGGCCGAACAGCATCGATGCTTGCATAATGCGACAAGTTCGCGCTGAGCAGTAGGGCCATACCCACATATCGGCGAGCTCCGAGCAAACTTAAGCGAACCGTCGGGAAAATACCGGCTATCAGACGACGAAACGTGTATGGGACCGAAGCAAGCCATAAAAGGTTCGAGCCCTATCCATGCTGCGTGCATCGCGGCTCCCGAGGGGGCGAAGTGACACATAACGCGCGCAGCTAGGCGCGCGTTGACACCCTTTTTATCGCCGGCCCCGGGCGACGGCACGGCAATGCGTCAATCGGCGCGCGGCGCCGCAATTATCGTACCTGAACGGCCCCATCAATCGCCCCCTTTCCCCGTAAGCCGTTGTTTCGGCATGGAATCCTTTACATTGTGCATCGCACCAAATTGCACTTGACATTTGTTCGCGCAAGCCTAAAATACGAATCGATGTTGCGACGCACAATACGCGTCGTGCATACGACGCGATACATTCCGAAGCCGTGCTATTAACCCATGCGATCCGCGAGAGACGGGTCGTTTTCCAGGAGCCTGAACATGACTCTGCTGACCCCTGAGCAATTCGCCGCAGCCCAGAAGGCCAATCTCGAAGCGCTTTTCGGCTTGACTAACAAAGCGTTCGAAGGCGTCGAGAAGCTGGTCGAACTGAACCTGCAAGTCGTCAAGTCGACGATCGCGGAAAGCCAGGAAAACGCACAGCGCGCGCTGTCGGTGAAGGACGCGCAAGAACTGCTCGCGCTGCAAGCCTCGCTGGCGCAGCCGGTGGCCGAGAAAGTGCTGTCGTATGGCCGTCATCTGTATGAGATCGCATCGGCCACGCAAGCCGAGTTCGCCCGCGTGGCGGAAGCCCAGTACGAAGAGCAGAACCGCAAGGTGCAAGCGCTTGTCGACAACGTCGCCAAGAATGCCCCCGCCGGTTCGGAAACGGCTGTCGCGGTCATGAAGTCGGCTATCACGGCCGCCAACACGACCTACGAAACGGTCCACAAGGCAACGAAGCAAGCCGTCGAAATCGCCGAAAGCAACTTCAACGCTGCCGCTACGGCTGCGACGAAGGCTGCTCAGCAAGCCGCCTCGCAAGCTTCGCGTGCCGCGGCTACGAAGAAGTCGGCTGCCTAAGCTTTCCGCATCCGCTGCAGTAATAACAAAGCGGCGCGCTCCCAAAAGGAGCGCGCCGCTTTTGTTTTCCGCGCCGGTCGGCTTGCACGCCAAGAGGGCTCAAGCGTTCGGCACCGCGACGGGCACCGAACGCCTGGCGGCTGCTACTTCTTCTTTTGCGGCGGCAGGTCCGTGCAAACGCCCTCGTAGAGTTCCGCGGCCATGCCGATCGATTCGCCGAGCGTCGGGTGCGGGTGGATCGTGCGCCCGATATCGGTCGCGTCCGCCCCCATTTCGATCGCGAGACAGACTTCGCTGATGAGGTCCCCCGCGTTGAGGCCGACGATTCCGCCGCCGATCACGCGATGCGTCGCCTCGTCGAAGATCAGCTTCGTGAAGCCCTCGTCGCGGCCGTTCGCGATCGCGCGGCCCGATGCGGCCCACGGGAACACCGCCTTGCCGTACTTGATGCCCTCGGCCTTGCACTGGTCTTCGGTCTTGCCCGCCCAGGCGACTTCCGGATCGGTATAGGCCACCGAAGGAATCTGCATCGCGTCGAAATACGCCTTCTCGCCGTGCGCGGCCTCGGCCGCAACGTGCCCTTCGTGCACAGCCTTGTGCGCCAGCATCGGCTGCCCGACGATATCGCCGATCGCAAAGATATGCGGCACGTTCGTGCGCATCTGTTTGTCGACGTCGATAAAGCCGCGGTCGGTGACCGCAATGCCCGCTTTGTCGGCACCGATCCTCTTGCCGTTGGGACTGCGGCCAACGGCGACGAGCACGAGGTCATAACGCTGCGCCTCGGCCGGCGCCTTCTCGCCTTCGAACTTCACATAGATGCCGTCGGGCTTGGCTTCGGCCGCAGTCGTCTTCGTCTTCAGCATGATGTTCGCGAAGTGCTTGCCGCTGTACTTCTCCCAGACCTTCACGAGATCGCGGTCGGCGCCCATCATGAGGCCATCGAGCATTTCGACGACATCGATCTTCGCGCCCAGCGTCGCATAGACCGTTGCCATTTCCAGCCCAATGATGCCGCCGCCGATGACGAGCATGCGCTGGGGAATCTGACGCAGCTCGAGCGCGCCGGTCGAATCGACCACACGCGGATCTTCGGGCATGAAAGGCAGCTTGACCGCCTGCGAACCTGCCGCGACGATGGCCTGCTTGAACTTGACGACCTTCTTGCCGCCGTCCGTCTGCACTTCCATATGATGCGGATCTGCGAACGTGCCCACGCCGGTGACGACCTCCACCTTGCGCGCCTTCGCCATGCCGGCGAGACCGGTGGTCAGCTTCTTGACGACGCCCGATTTGAACCCACGCAGCTTGTCGAGATCGATCTGCGGCGCACCGAACGTGATGCCGTGCGCCGCGAGCGCGGCGACCTCGTCGGTGATGAGCGCCGTATGCAGCAGTGCCTTCGACGGTATGCAGCCCACATTCAGACAGACGCCGCCAAGCGTCGAATAGCGTTCGACGAGCACCGTCTTCATGCCGAGATCGGCGCTGCGGAACGCGGCGGAATAGCCGCCGGGGCCCGCGCCGAGCACGAGCATGTCGCATTCGATGTCGGCACCGCCGCCATAGCTCGCGGCTTGCGGCGCGGCGGCGGGAGCGGCTTTCGCCGCCGGTGCCGCTGCCGGTGCGGGTGAAGCCGCCGGTGCACTCGCCGCCGCGGGCTTCGCGCCCGCGCCCTCTTGCGCTTCGACGAGCGCGATGACAGTGCCTTGCGAGACTTTATCGCCCGCCTTGATCCGCACTTCCTTGACCGTGCCGGCCGTATCGCTCGGCACTTCCATCGACGCCTTGTCCGACTCCAGCGTCAAGAGCGATTGCTCCTTTTCGATGACATCGCCCGGCTTGATGTTGACCTCGATGACATCGACGTCCTTGAAGTCGCCGATATCCGGCACTTTTACTTCGACGAGACTCATTCACGTCCCCTTCTTGTTAGCGTCGACGTTCAAAGGATCACGCGCCGGAAATCGGCGAGCAGCGCGCAAAGGTAGGCGTTGAAGCGAGCCGCTTCGGCGCCGTCGATGACGCGGTGGTCATATGACAGCGAAACCGGCAGCGTCAGGCGCGGCACGAACTGCTTGCCGTCCCATACGGGCTTCATTGCGCCGCGCGACAGGCCAAGGATGGCCACCTCGGGGGCATTGATGATCGGCGTGAAGTGCGTGCCGCCGATACCGCCCAGCGACGAGATCGAAAAGCATCCGCCTTGCATCTGGTCCGGCTTGAGCTTGCCTTCGCGAGCGAGTTTCGAGAGCTCCGCCATCTCCTTCGCGATCTCGATCAAGCCCTTCTTGTCGGCGTCGCGAATGACCGGTACGACGAGGCCGTTCGGCGTATCCGCGGCAAAGCCGACATGGTAGTACTGCTTGAAGACGAGATTGTCGCCATCCAGGCTCGCATTGAACGTCGGGAATTTCTTGAGCGCCGCGACAACAGCCTTGATCACGAATGCGAGCATCGTGACCTTGACGCCGGCCTTTTCGTTTTCCTTGTTGAGCGTGACACGCAGCGCTTCGAGCTCGGTGATGTCGGCTTCGTCGTTGTTCGTGACGTGCGGAATCATCACCCAGTTGCGATGCAGGTTCGCGCCCGAGATCTTCTTGATGCGCGACAGCGGCT
>CBJLAJ010000120.1:0-15861 GCA_966421005.1 uncultured Paraburkholderia sp. | reverse complement strand
GTCCGGATCCGGCTGGAAGGAGTATCAGCAGACCGGAGCCGTGTGCGGCGTGAAGCTGCCGCCCGGCCTCCGCGAATCCGATCGTCTGCCCGAACCGATCTTCACGCCGGCGACGAAGGAAGAAAGCGGACACGACGTCAACATCAGCGAGGAGGAAGCGGGGCGGATCGAGGCGAGTGCTTCCGATTGCGCTTTCGGCGGTACGGGCCGCGCCCGCGTGCGCGCCGGTGCCACGACGGAGCCCGGTAGCCGGTTGGGGTTGGCTGCAACCGGCTGTTGCGACGGTGCGGGTTTCTTCGCGATCGCGGGCTGCTCCGGCTTTCGCGGGACGGCCGCTGCGCTCGCTGGAACATGTGTTGTATCGGGCGCGGTCGCGACGGTGCTTGTCGACGCGACGCTTGGCGCAACGGGCGCATGCTGGTTATCAGGATGCGAACCGTGGGTGAGGCGCCGTGCGTCGGCGGCGTTCTCTTTGCGCACGGTATCGAGTTGCTGTCGAAGCAAATCGACCAGTGCCGCTGAAGACATTGTCTGCGCAGGCGAGTGCGGCGCGGCGCGTGAGTCGGGGGTGTCCTCGCGGCGGGATGGCTGCGCCAAGCGCGCTTCACGCGCTGCGTGCGTCACCTGCGCGTCCTGGGTTTCGTGCGGGGGCGGGTCGACTTGCGCCGGCCACAGCATTTGAGCGTTGTCGTGCTCGTCGATGGCGACGACTGCGCCAAATATGACCGCAAAGCCAAAGAGGATCCATGCCACGCTTGCGGATACCCCCCAACGCCGCGCTCCATTCGAATCGCTCGAGGTCAGGCGGTGCGGCAGCGCCGCAAGGACGCGACGGCGCATCGGTGCGGTGCCAGGGAGCGTGGGGTGCGGTGAAGAGAACGGGGACCCCGGGGGCGGGGGGCGCATCCGGGTCCGCACGCGCGTCTGTCGAAGGACCGGCTGTCCGCAACGCGGGCAGTGCAAGGCTTCGGCGCCGACGGCCGCGCCGCATCTGATGCAAGGCGCCGGAGCGGCCGACTGTGAGGTGGCTTCCGTCTGCATAGGCTCTCGATGACGACGCCCGCCGAACGCGCGTGTTCGCTGCGCTGCCTACGGACCAGCGAGCGCATGGCTCGCACGGGGGCGCTTGAGTCGCTTTCTGTCGCTTTACGTCGGAACTATGGGCCGGGCGTCGGGTGAGATCAATTGGCAATGGCTGGCGGATGTTCGCTGTTTAACATTCGACTGAATTTTGTCGAATGTCGCCGCCGGGCAGGCATGACCTATGAATGCGCTCGCGGCGGAACGAATCGCCACGTCAGCAGGACGACCAGCGCGAAGACGGCATAGGTCACGGTAAAGAGCCAGACGGGGAGATCGTAATAAAGAAGCCGCGCGACCCAGTAAGCGATGAAGCCTTGCGAGTCCGGGCCGCCGTGGCGCAGCCAGGCCTCGAGCGTGGTAAGCGGGCACGGCACACCGAGAAGGGCCAGCGCCGCGACGATGCCGATCGCCGCGAGATGAATGAAGCGAAAGCGCGGGTCGCGCACCCATCGCCAGTGGCATGCGGCACCGCACCAGATAGCCGCGAACCCGCCCACGATGAAGAGCACGACGAGCGCATGGACGATCAGGACAGTATCGGCAAGCATAGTAGTCATGAACCTATCCGGCGTGCGCGCCGCGCCCGCAATTCAGCGGCGTCGGCGCGCCCAGCCCGACATCAGCGCAGCAATGACGACGCATACGGCGAGAAGCGCTGCCACGACGGCGATGCTATCGCGATAAGCCTGCGCATAGCGCGCAGCGTTCGCCCCTCGCGCGGCGGCCGAGAAAAACAGGCCGCCTATCGCCGTCGCGCCGAAGGCTGAGCCGATTTGCAGCATCGATGTGACGATGCTGCCTGCGAGCCCTGCTTTGCTCGGCGCAATTTCGCCGATGACGATACGCACGACGTTCGGCAGCACGAGTCCGTGTCCGATGCCGGCGATAACGAGGCCCGCATAAAACAGGCCACCGGGCACGATGCGTAGCGATGCGGCCGCCGTCATGCCGAAACCGAGCGCGAGCGCGACGAATCCCGCAGTGAGGACATGATTGCCGATGCGACGCACGATCGCGGGCGAGCACAGGGGGCCGAGAATCGAGCCCGCGCCGAATGGAAAGACTGCCGCGCCGGCGACGACCGCGGACCAGCCGAGCCCGGACTGGAGGTAGATGCCGTAGGTGAGAAAAAAGGTGCTATCGCAATAGAAACAGAATGCCAGCAAGAGCCCTACGGAAAACACAGGATTCCTGAATAAAGCAAGTTCGACGAGCCGGTCTCGACCGGCTCGATTCGCGCGATGCTGAGAGAACACGAAAGCGGCGAGCGCTGGCACGCTGGCGGCGAGCATGGCCCACGCCCACGGCGGCCAGCCCGCCTCGCGTCCCTGTGTCAGCGGATAGATTGCCTCGCTCAAAAAGCTGCGGTCTCGCGCAAGCGGAGGTCATTGCCCCTCACGCTTGACGCCTCACTTGATATTATGACTATATAGTCAATATATCAACCTGCGCATCGGTTGGGTGCGCTCGGCTGGCGAACCGCTATCGCGCTCCCGATTGCGAACCTGGCGCGTTGCGAGTAGGCTTCGAACCTGCGTTATCCACTTAACGACAGCCTCAAAATTTTTTTTCGCGCATGAAGAGCACAGCACGTTCGCGTTTTGCCTTCGGCAGCATCGAGACATCGCTCGATGCCGTGCGCGGCTGTGGTCTCATCGCATTTCCTCCTCCTGTCGCATCGCCGCCGTTCGGACGGGTCGTCGCAGCGCTTGCACCGCCGCACGCGGTGCGGCTCGGCTAAGCGCCGACGTTTCCTTTTCTCCAGCAGACCGGTCACCAGACGGACGCAACGACGCCGAAAGGGGCGTACGTGCGACTGCACAACTACGCGCATGCGTGCGCGCTTCGTGCAGCCATCGAAGTCCACCGCGTCTGACGGGTCAACGAATTCGACAGGTAGGTGAACTCATGGCTTGGTTCAAAACCGCTTTGGCGGCATATGGCGCGACTGCGCTTTTCGTCCTGCTGTGGAGCAGTGGCGCTATTTTTGCGGAAACAGGCGTCACTCATGCGAGCGCTTCGGCCTTTCTGGCGATGCGCTTCGCGCTCGCGACAGTTGTGCTCGTGCTGATCGGCGCGTGGCGGCGCCGATGGTTGCCGGCGCGCGGCACGCGCGTCTATGTTGCCGCTACTGGCGCGTTGCTGATGGGTGGCTATTCGATTTGCTACTTTCTTTCGCTCGAGCGCGGATTGACGCCGGGCCTTTTGGCGGCCATTCTCGGCGCACAACCGATAGCAACACTGCTCGTGACGGAGCGGCGCTTTTCGGCGGCACGCGTGGCGGGCCTCGTTGTGGCGATGCTAGGGCTTGCATCGATCGTATTTCGCGGCGCATCGGCGGCGAATCCTTCGACGGGCGAGGCACTCGCGCTCGCACTCGCCGCGCTAGCGAGCATCACGGCCGGGGCGATCATGCAAAAGCGCATCGTGCAGTCCCCGATGGACGTGCTGCCATTGCAGAACTTCGTCGGCTTGCTGCTTTGCCTGCCGCTCGCGGCTGGCGAATCGCACGGATTACGATGGGATCTGCCGCTGGCCGTCTCGGTGCTTTGGCTGGGCATCGTCATCTCGGTGGTCGCGCAGCTGCTGTTTTATCGGCTTGTGCGTCGCGGCAATCTCGTCAACGTGACGAGCCTTTTTTATCTCGTACCCGTCGTGACCGCGCTGATGGACTATCTGTTCTTCGGCCATGCGTTAGCGCCGAGGGACGTCGCCGGCATGAGCCTGATTCTCGCCGGCCTGGCTTTGACCTTGCGCTCCAAGGAAAAGGCGCGCGGTGCATCGCGCGTTATGGCGGAGCTGCCGCGCAGGTAGCGCTTCATGGGCTCGGCGCGGCTCGAGGACACTGGGCGAAATCGGCTTGCCGGATACAATGCCGCAGCATTGCATCGATATCCGATCCCACCCATGTCCGAATCCGTCCGGGCCTTCTTGCTTGGCCCGCTATTGCAGAGCGTTTCGCGCTCGTTTTACCTGACGCTGCGCATTCTGCCCGCCGGCATGCGCGATCCAGTCGCGCTTGCCTATCTGCTCGCGCGCGCGGCCGATACGATTGCCGATACGTCGCTGATCGACCCGGCGCAACGGCTCGAGCTGTTGCTTGCATTGCGCGCCCGCGTGAATGGAGCACCCGACGATGGCTCGCTCGTGCGTCGTCTCCGCGATGACGTTGCGGTCCAGCAGGGGCATGCCGACGAAAAACGGCTGCTCGAATCGCTCGGCGGGGCGTTGGACGTCCTCGCGCAATCGAGTGCCGCGGATCGAGAGGCCGTGCGCGAAATCGTGACCACGCTGACGATGGGAATGGAGTTCGATCTGCGCACGTTCCCCGACGAGCGTTCGGGCCAACTTGGCGCGCTTGCTACGCTCGACGAACTCGACCGCTATACCTATCTCGTTGCGGGTTGCGTCGGCGAATTCTGGACGAAGATGACCTACGCTCATCTGCCGGGCACGCTCAAAGAGGCGCCGGCCACGATGATCGAGCGTGGTGTCCGGTTCGGCAAGGCGTTGCAGATGACGAACGTGTTGCGCGATTGCGCGAAGGATTTACGTATCGGGCGCTGCTACTTGCCCGAACGGATGCTCGAACGTGCCGCATTGACGCCGCGAGACTTGCTTGCGCCCGGCGCTTCCTCGCGGGCGCGGCCCCTGATGTTCGAACTCGTCGGCGCGACACTGGCGCTTTATCGCGATGCGCTGGCCTATACGTTCTCGATTCCGCCGCGCGCGGTCCGTTTGCGTCTCGCCTGCATCTGGCCGATTCTGATCGGACTCGAGACGCTCGCGCTGCTGGTCGAGAACGACCGATGGCTCGATCCGGCGTGCGTTTCGAAGATCGCCCGCGCGCGCGTGTACGGCATCGTTGCGAGATCGAGCATGCTCATCCTGTCGACGCGGGCGTTGAACGCGTGGGCGGAGCGGATCATCGGCGGGATCGAAGCGCGCATCGGCGGCCATGTCGGCGTGCAAGCGCCAACCGCTCAATCATGAAATAATCGCCAAGTCCGCGCGACTGGCGCCTTGAGATGGACAACCATCGGGAAGCGCGGACAGCGCCCGCGAGCCGGGCGCATTGCCGCGCGCCTGGGCGTCGTCCTTCTTTCCATCTCGAGGAGTGATGCAATGCCCACGTCCAGTTCGTTGCTCGCTTTTGGCCTCGTCGCGCTCGGCATGGCGCTGACGCCCGGCCCCAATATGGTCTACATCGTTTCCCGCTCTATCTGCCAGGGCAGTGCCGCCGGCATGGTTTCGCTGGGCGGCGTGGCACTTGGCTTCGTGTTGTACATGGTCGCCACGGCATGCGGAATAACGGCGTTATTGATCGCGGTGCCGCTTGCCTACGATGTACTCCGCTTCGGCGGCGCGCTCTATCTCGGCTATCTCGCCTGGCAGGCGCTCAAGCCGGGCGGACGTTCGCCGTTTCAGGTGCGCGAACTGCCGGCCGACAGTCCGCGCAAGCTCTTCGCGATGGGCTTTCTGACCAACATGCTCAATCCTAAGATTGCGGTGCTCTATCTTTCGCTGCTGCCGCAATTCATCGACCCGCGGCACGGCGACGTCCTCGCGCAATCGCTGACGCTCGGCTCCTTGCAGATCGTGGCCAGCCTGACGGTCAACTCGGTCGTTGCCATGACAGCCGGCACGATTGCGCGCTTTTTGGCCGGCAGGCCCGCCTGGCTCGTCGCACAACGATGGCTGATGGGCACCGTGCTGGCAGGTCTCGCCGTCAGAATGGCGACCGAAGCGCGGCGCTGAGCCGCGAGTCGCTCGAAAGCGAGCCCTGTCGAAAGTGCGTTTGATGGCATGCGGCTTCGGTCGGCGGCGGCAGCGCCCGCCGCATCGCTCTAGACTTCGCCGGTACTCGTTGCGAACGGTGAGCGATATGGTTGAAGGTCCTGGACGAAACGGCGGGTTGCCGGAACCCATCGATGGGGACGGCGATGAAGGGACGCAGGCCACCCCTTCGGAGCCCCCGCACGCTGCTACGCCAAGAGGAAACATCGATCCGCGTCTTGGCGGTCTGGTACCGGGGGCGGACGCGCAGGCGGAGCCAGGACGCTCCGGTTCGTTTCGGAGCCCTTCGGACGTTGCGTTTCAGGCCGGATTCGATGCGCTCATGGCCCAGGTGAAGCGATCCGCCGAGCTGCGGGCGCAAGCCAACGAACTGCTCCCTGCTGCCCTGCGAGCCGCGTATGAGCAAAGCGAGAAGCTGAATGAGCTTGCTGCCCGCGTCCGCAATCTCGACGAGGTGAACGCGGTGTTGGAGCAGGAGGGGATCGGGGGGCCTCCGCCGCTGCCTGTCGACACGCCCGGAGCGATTTCAGGCCTCATTGGCGGACCCCAGCTCGAACAGCGCGAACGCCCGAAACCGCTTTGTACCCTGGCGCTGCGAATATCCGAGGAGGATTTTCCCGAACCGCAGCGCTACCCGGCGTTTCTGCTCGTTCTGGGAGCCATCAGCAACGTGCAATTCAAACGCGACCGTGTCGAGCCGTTGGCCGATATGGCGGAAGCCGCCTCCTCGGTGGAGGACGACGATTTGCGAACCGAAGGATACGAAGCTGTTTTGCGGGCGGCCCGGCGGCTCTGGCAGGACCAGCAGGAGGCGCCCGACAAACAGAATGAGATCAGCGCGGCTGACTATGCCCACATTCTGATTAGCCTTTCGTTGAATTTCCGTTATTTGCGCGGCGACACGCGCGACACCCGTGAAAAATTGCGACTCGCAATCGAAGAGCTCCCCGAAGAGCACCGTGAAACAGCGTACAACGGTCTCGCCGACTGAAAAAATGCCGGGCGGCCGATCAGCGCGGCGGACCACCCGGCGTTGGTTTCAACGGCGCGCCGCCGGACTCGCGTTCGGATAATCGAGCTTCGGATACCAGTTCGTGCCGCGCCCACCCGGCGTCAGATCGAGAATGGTCCAAAGCGGCATCAGGTCCGGGGCGCCACGGGGATCTTGCCCGGGATCGGCTGTTTCCGGCCCCATCTCGCCCGCATAGAAATGATGAACGGCGCCATTGCGACGCACGAACACATTGATCGCGGGGTTATCCCCCGTTTCCGGGTCTTCATGCGCGTAGTCGAGGTTGAAGGTATTCTCGCCCGACGAAAATACCCGCAAATGGCGCCAGCCCCTTTCCTTCTTGAACGCGACGAGCCGGTCGACAGGCGATCGCGCCACGACTGCCAAGGCGACGCGCTGCTCGATGTCGCGCGCTTCGCCCTCGAGCGCGCTCAGAAATGAGGTGCACATCGGGCAGGGACGCTCGCGCTGTGGACCGAACATCCAGTTATAGACGACGAGCGTGTCGTGCTCGCCGAACATGGCCGACAGCGTAGTTGGGCCGTGCTCGCCTTGAAAGGCATAGTCCTGCGGCACGGCGCCGCCGAGCGGCAACGCGCGGCGCATGGCCGCGACGCGCTCGATCTGGCGCCGCAATTCGATTTCCTGTTCGAGCAGGGCGTTGCGGGCTTTACGGTAGTCCGGGCTTTCGCCGGGAAAGCGGTACTTCGACTGAGCAAGGAGTGCCGCGGGTTTCAATGGGGGCGTGGATGCATCTGCATGACTCATGGTGCGTCTCCTAAGGAGTGCCGAACGATTGGGGCAGGTGCGCGGTGCGGTTTGCTCGCCGCAACGTCAGCCCGGCCTCATATCGCCGACGAACGAGTCGCCCCGGAATCGACAGGTCAGCATTTGTTTTCTGCTATTTTTTAGCCGATTTGCCGAACCGTCCCCATAGGTTTGCTTACGAAAAGCTGTCGCCGAGGGGTGCGCGAATCGGATGCGTGTCGTAGATGATGACGAGGCGCGCGATGCGTCCCTCGTCGTCGAACTCGAACACGTCGACACATTCGAAAAGCACGATCCGACCGTCCTTGAGCGCCCATTCATAGACGAAGTATCCCGTGGCTCGCGCGTCGCCTGTCGCGCTGACGCAGACATCGATCAGCGTAATCCCGCTTTGCCCCGATACCGCGGACAGCTTTTCGAAGAACGGCTGCGGCGATACCCAGCCGAGCAACGGCGAGTACACCTGCGCGTCGGGCGCAAAGAGCTTGCAAATTGCGGCCGCGTCGCCGCGCTGAAGCTCGCTCAGATACTCGCGTACCCGGCTGGTATAAAGTGACTGCGCGGATGTCATTGCGAATTCCTCCCTTGATCCGTTACGAAACGCCGCATATGTGACGGACGCGGCGCGGCTTCGGGACAGACCATATCGACGCCTCGATGAACCAACAATCGAAAAATTCGCAAGCCGGGCATGCGCCGGACGCATACCCCCTCGCCGCGCTGACCAGGACGCTGCCGACGCTCGCGAGCCTGCAGGCTTTCGTCGCTGCGGCGAGCCTCGGTAGTCTCAGCAAAGCCGCGGGCCATCTGTGCCGCACGCAGGGTGCCGTGAGCCGGCAGATCCAGCAAGTCGAGGCCCACTATGGATGTGCGCTATTCGTTCGCCATTCGGCGGGACTGACGTTGACGCTCGAAGGCGAGCGCCTGCTCGACGTTGCGCTGCGCGTGCTTGCCGAGTTGAGCGATTACGCGCGAAAGCGAACTGAGGATGTATCGATCGTCGGCTTGAGATTGCCGTCCACGTTTGCCGTGCGCTGGCTGTTGCCACGCATGGGGCAACTCGAACGTGCGATGCCGGGCATCGAGTTAAGCATTTCGACCTCGTCGGACGACGATCCCGATTTCGCCCGAAACGATATCGACGCGATGATCGTACGAGGCACGGGCCCATGGAGCGGCATAGAGGCGGTCGAGCTTTTTCCCGAGACGCTGACGCCGATGTGTGCGCCGGCGGTCGCCGCATCGATTCGCTCGATCGACGATCTGAAAAGCGCGGTGCTGCTGCATGCCGGGTCGAGCCGTGCGGAGTGGCGTTGTTGGCTCGATGCGGCCGGCGGCGCGGGTATCGACGTCAGGAAGGGGCTCACGTTCGATACGCTCGAACTTGCACTTGCCGCAGCCGCCGACGGCCACGGTATCGCGATCGGCGATCCGCGCCTTGCCCGCGAGCGGTTACGCGAAGGCACGCTCGTTGCACCGTTTGACGAAATTGCGCGAAACGGCGCGTCCTACTTCCTCGTCTATCCGTCGCGGCGCCGCGACGAGCGGACAATACGAACGCTCGCCGCCGCGCTCGTCGAGCTCGCGCGCAGCGAAGGCGGCTAGCGTCCGGCCGTTCAGGCCAAGGCTCAGGCCCGGGCCTGGGCGAAGCGCGTTATTCGCCGATCGCGCGAGCAGCGCCGTCAAGTTCGTGATTGAGGACACGCTGCTCTTCCTCGGAGAGCCCGCCACCGTGTTGGGCGGCCATATCGCGCGTTTCCTGACGGATCACTTCGAGACGGCGGTGCAGCGCATCGCCCTGGGGCGGCGGATAGTAGCCTCCGTTGACGTGCGAATCGATACGGCGGCCGAGGTTATCGATGCGGCCGTTGACCTGACTGAAACGCTCGCGCGCGATGTCATGCGGATTTGGGCGCTGCACCGGCACGACGACCTGGCGCGGCGGCTGATTGACGACACACGCGCCGAGCGACGCGATCAATGCGCTGCAGGCGAGCGCGCGAATCGTTCCTTTCATCAACGTTATCCTCGAAGTTGGCAACGCGGGGAATCCGCGGTTCATGTTCTCTTCCCGGGGATTAAACGCGCCAGATGCCCGATACGATGACAACGATCCACGCGTCGCATGTCATAGCGCTATCCGCTCGAACGCGAGCCGCCGCCCCTCGCGCGCGCTGCGCTCGGCCAGTTCGATGATCGTCATGACGTCGATTGCGTCTTGGGGCGAGACCGGGAACGGCTCGCGGTGGCGAATGGATGCGGCCAGCGCGCGATAGAAGTCGGGATAGGCGCCGGCAAGTGTTGGCCACGGCCGCTCGATTTCATGCTCGCCTTCGAGCACGCGCAACGTGCCCGGCCGGTTGTCCGCTCCGAAGGTCACGTCGCCGGGGCGAACGCCTGCCTTCAGTTGATCCTCCTGCGTGTCGAGACCGTACTTCACATAGCTGCCGAGCGTGCCGTGTATGGCGAAACGCGCCGGCTCGATCGCGCTGAGCGCACTCGCGTGCAACACCGCTTCCTTGTCGGGATAGCCGAGCAGCAGGTGCACGTAATCGGCTGCTCCCTCGCCATCGCGATGTACCTTCACCGTCGCATAGACCGTTTCGGGCGGGCCGAACAGCGTGAGCGCCTGATCGATCAGATGCGGACCGAGATCGAAGAGCAGTCCGCCGCCGCGCGAGGCCTGCTCCCGCCAGCGTTCGCGCACCTGCGGGCGAAAGCGGTCGAAATGCGATTCGTAGTGCGCGACGCGGCCTAGCGTGCCCTTCGCAATCAATTGACGTACCGTGAGGAAATCGCCGTCCCAGCGCCGATTGTGGAAAGGCGCAAAAACGAGGTTTTTCTCGCGTGCGAGGCGCGCGAGCGTGACCGCGTCCGCGGCGGTGAGCGTCACGGGTTTATCGACGACCACGTGCTTGCCCGCGCGAAGGACCTTCGCCGCCATTTCGAAGTGCGTATCGTTGGGCGTGGCAATGACGATACATTCGATATCGTCGAGTGCAAGCAGCGCATCCAGGTCCGGGACAGCGCGCGCGTTGGGGTAGTCGGCGAGCGCCTTCGCGGGCTGGCTCGTCGCAATGGCGGCTAGACGCGCATAAGGCTCGTTAGGGCGATCGGCCGGCGCGCCGCAGTGCTCGATGACGGGTGCGTGAAACGTTGCTCCGGCGAAGCCGTATCCCATCAAGCCGATCTTCACGGATGTCGTCATCAGGCCGTCCTCCATCTGTCTTCGATACCGGGGCGCCGCGACGTCTGCGGCAGCAAGCGTGCATTGTGACATGCGCTCGCGCCTGTCTTGCGAGCGTTCGCCGCCAAGCCAGGTTTGCCGGCCGAAGACGTGACGGTTCTTTATTCGTTCTTCGTTTGCACCGTGTTTTCGCTCGATAGGGATCGGTTGCCCCGACGAGCTCTGCTTTACTAGCGGCAATCGCGCCAAGCCGCCGGGTTCAGTCCATGCCTACCGTCCGACCGTCTTCTTCGAGTATGCCTGCTTCGCACGCAATCCATGACCCGGCGCAAGGCACGGCCGCCGTGGATTCGCCGCGCACGGACACGGACGGCAGGCAGCGCAGACAGCGTATCGACCGCTTGCTCCCGCGCAACGACGATCAGGGCCGGCGCGCGCGCTTCGATCCGTCCACGGTGCCGCCGACGGATAGTCGGCCGCGGGCGGCGATCCCGCGTACGGGCGTAGCACGCGAAACTGCTGCAATCACATCCGCGTCCGCTCCCGCATCGCCTTCGCCAATGTCCCCGGTTCCAGCATTCCGACGTGCGGCATTGACGCCGGGCGCATCGCCGTTGGCGGCCCCCGCGCCCCGCGACGGCGCGCGGCAGGTTTATCCGAAGTGGAAGGGCTCGGATCGTATGATCGTTTCGTCGGACCGCGATTCGACGGCGAAGAACAGCGCGCGTGCCCAGCGCAACTATCGCAAGGTGCCGAGCGACAACGTTCTGAACCTTGCCACGCTGACTGCGCATGAGCCGGATGCTGGGGGCAGCGGAGCTGCCCGCTGGCACGGATGAATCTGGCGAGCCGCCTTGATCTGCATGGGCACGGTTCACGGACCACGTTCGAGCGTATGTCGCCGGAAGTGCTGGCGCAAAAGCTGTACGACGCTGGGCTGCGCGAAGTGGGTGTGCTCAAGCTGCAGGCGTGCCATGTCGGCACGGCGGATTACCTGCCGAGACTGAAGCGGGCCATGGACGAGCGCGACATGCTAGTCGGCTACCTGTCCGGATTCGCAGGCGAGGTCATTCCCCACACGAAAGTACTGAATCTGTTCGGCAAGTCTTTGAATTTCCGGCACACGCTGACCAGAAAGACCGTGCATGATGGGGCGGGCGATGGGGGGTATCTCGCAGAGGGTTCGGGCATGCGCGTCATCAAGGGAAACGTCGACGTGGGCTTCAAGGGCACGCGCTATAACTTCGCGGCGCCGGACGCTCAGCCCAATGCGTCGAGTTCGGCGGCGAATGCGCGGCGCCGCGCCGAGCCTTGACTTGGTGGCTCGCCATTACCGATGGACCGAGAACGTCATGCAATCGAGACTGGAACGGCCAGTCTTGGGGTGGGAACGAAACGCGTGCCGCTCGTGTTAACATCGCGCACTCGCCCTCGATGGCATCGTCCGAAGCGTGCACGTTTGCGCCTTCGCGAGCCGCCAAACTGTCAGATCCACCAGAAATGTCCGCAGGATTGAATTCCGCCCAAAGCGAGGCGGTGCGCTACCTTGACGGCCCGTGTCTCGTGCTTGCCGGCGCGGGTAGCGGCAAGACCCGAGTCATCACGCAAAAGATCGCGCACCTCATCGAAGCCAAGGGCTTCGAGCCGCGTCATATCGCCGCCGTCACCTTCACGAACAAGGCTGCGGCGGAAATGCGCGAGCGTGTCGGCAAGCTGCTCGAAGGCAAGACGCTCACCGCGCCCGGCAAGGAAGGGCGCAAGGTACCCGTGAACCAGTTGACCGTTTGCACGTTTCATTCGCTCGGCGTGCAGATCCTGCGGCAGGAAGCCGAGCACCTGGGTCTCAAACCGCAGTTCTCGATCATGGATGCGGACGATTGTTTCGCGATGATTCAGGAGCAGGTGGGCTCGACCGACAAAGGCTTCATTCGCAAGGTCCAGACGATCGTCTCGCTCTGGAAGAACGGGCTCGTGACGCCCGAAGAGGCCGCGGCAACAGCATCGAATGAAGACGAGCATCAGGCCGCGATCGTCTATCGCAACTATGTCGCGACATTGCATGCGTATCAGGCGGTCGATTTCGACGATCTCATTCGCCTGCCGGCCGAGCTCTTCGCCAGGAACGAGGCGGTGCGCGAGCGCTGGCAGAACAAGCTGCGTTACCTGCTCATCGACGAGTACCAGGACACCAACGCTTGTCAGTACGAACTGCTCAAGCTGCTGGCCGGCCCGCGCGCCGCGTTCACGGCCGTGGGTGACGACGATCAGGCGATCTACGGCTGGCGCGGCGCCACGCTCGAAAACCTTGCGCAGCTCGGCAAGGATTTTCCGAAGCTGCATGTGATCAAGCTCGAGCAGAACTATCGCTCGACAGTGCGCATTCTGACCGCGGCGAATAACGTCATCGCCAACAACCCGAAGCTCTTCGAAAAGAAGCTCTGGTCCGAGCACGGCATGGGCGACTCCATCACGGTGACGCCTTGCAACGATGAAGAGCACGAGGCCGAATCGGTTGTGTTCCGGCTCTCGGCGCACAAGTTCGAGCGGCGCGCTCAGTTTCGCGATTACGCGATCCTTTATCGAGGCAATTTTCAGGCGCGCATCTTCGAGCAGGTCTTGCGGCGCGAGCGGATTCCCTACGTGCTTTCGGGCGGGCAATCGTTCTTCGACAAGGCCGAGATCAAGGACATCTGCGCCTATTTGCGTTTGATCGCCAATCCCGACGACGATCCCGCTTTCATTCGCGCGGTGACCACGCCGCGGCGCGGAATCGGCAATACGACGTTGGAAGCGCTGGGCTCGTTCGCCGGTCAGGCGAAAGTGTCGCTGTTCGAGGCCGTTTATATGGGCGGAATCGAGGCGCGCTTATCGGCACGGCAGGTCGAGCCGCTGCGCGTTTTTTGCGATTTCATGCAGCGCATTGCGGATCGGGCTACCCAGGATGCCGCTACGACGTTGCTCGACGACCTCATGGAGGCGATCCATTACGAGGCCTATCTCTACGACACGTTCGACGAGCGCCAGGCGCAATCGAAATGGCAGAACGTGCTCGAGTTTCTCGAATGGCTCAAGCGCAAGGGTACCAAGCCCGAGGTCGAGGAACCGGAAGACGGCGACGCGACCGGCTACGACAATGCCGACGGTCTGGCTGATACCGGCAAGAATCTGCTCGGCTTGATTCAAACCGTCGCGTTGATGTCGATGCTCGACGGCAAGGAGGAAGACCCCGATGCCGTGCGCTTGTCGACTGTCCATGCGTCGAAGGGGCTCGAGTACCCGCATGTGTTTCTCGTCGGCGTGGAGGAGGGGATCATGCCGCACCGCGGCAGTGCCGAAGACGACGAGATCGATGACGCGCGCATCGAGGAAGAGCGGCGGCTCATGTATGTCGCGATCACGCGCGCGCAGCGCAGTCTGCATTTGAATTGGTGCAAGAAGCGCAAGCGCGCGCGGGAGACCGTGGTGTGCGAGCTGTCGCGCTTCATCGCCGAGATGGGGCTCGACGAGGCGCCGCCGCCGACGCCCGAGGAAGCGCCAATGTCACCGAAAGACCGGCTTGCCAGCCTCAAGGCGTTGCTGCAGAAGGGGTGAGGCGGGAAGTTGGGCCGCAGGCTCGAGGCTCGGATGCGCACCGATCGGTTTTCGTTCAATCGGTGCGCATGATGTCGTCTTGTTTCCTGCTGGATGATCTCGCTACTTGACGGCGCTCACCATGTAATCGACGGCTGCTTTGACGTCGGCGTCGGATGCGTTCGAGCCACCCTTCGGCGGCATCGCGCCCTTACCGTGCAGTGCGTAGTTGTAGACGGTGTCCATCGGGTCTTTCAGACGGGGCGCCCATGCTGCCTTGTCGCCGAACTTCGGCGCATTGAGCAGGCCGGCGGCGTGGCACGCCTGGCAGACTTGCTGGTAGAGCGCCTTGCCTGCCTGCGCGTTGTCGGCGCTTGCCGTGGCGGCGGGGGCCGTTGCGTTCGTCGATGCGGAAGCGGGAACGCCGCCCGTTTGAGCGGTGGGCATCGAGGCGGCTGTTGCCGCGGTTTGCTCGCTGGCGGCTGCCGTCGGGTTGGCCGTTTCCGCGGTGGCGGCACTTGCGGGAGCCGCGGCGGTTGCGGCCGCGCTGGCGCCTTGGGCGGGAGCGGGCGGCTCAGGGAAGTTCGCGCCGCCGTGATCGGCCATATAGACGACTGCACGCGCGATCTCGTAATCGCTGTAATCGTCCGGTGTCGTGCCGCCGCGGGCAGGCATGGCGCCCTTGCCGGTCAATGCCGTGTGCAAGAGGCCCTCGAAGCCTTGCGCGATGCGGGGCGCCCAGGCGGTGCTGTCACCGAACTTCGGCGCGCCTGCGGCGCCGGTGGCGTGACAGGTCGAGCAGACGGCCTTGAAGACTTCTTCGCCCGTTTTGTAGACGCGTGGCGCGTTGGCGTCCTTTACGGTGACTTGCGCGAGTGGCGCGATGCGTTTTGCTACGGTGGCAGTGTTGGCTTCGTCGGTGCCGGCGCCGGTGCGCACGGTCTGGTTGACGTTATAGGCCAGGAGCCAGATGACGACGATGGGGATTGCGAACGCGGCAATGACTGCGGCAATCAGTTGCCCAGGGGTTTTGATCGGGGCTCCGTGTGGTGCTTCGCTCATGCTTGACTCGTCTCCCGGTGGGTATTGTGTTGGTGAGCGGTACAGCGTGACGGCAACGGCTTGACAGCTTGGAGGCAACGACTTGATTCATACGGTCAAACACGGACGATTATAGACGGAAGGTTTTCGCGGAGGCCACACGCGCGCAGGGATGCTTTTGGCGGCGTTTACCCGGAATTGGGGTGGGAAGCGGCGTTTGGGCTTGCGTTCTTTGAGGCGAAGGGCGGCGCGGCAGGCGCGGTGGACGTGTCGCGCGAAACCGGTTATGCTCTCGGTCTCGCTCGGCGCTGCGCCCTCCCGGTCGCGGCGCCTTCGTGTTCAAGCGAAGCGCCCGTAGCTCAATGGATAGAGTACTGCCCTCCGAAGGCAGGGGTTGCTGGTT
>CBJLAJ010000119.1:0-16238 GCA_966421005.1 uncultured Paraburkholderia sp. | reverse complement strand
TGTGGATCGATTCCGCTTCCAGCCAGTCCAGGTGGTCCATGCGGTTCGTCGTGACGGTGCGTACCGTCGCGATCGGTTCGTCCGATTGATAAATCGTGCTCATATTTTTCTCTCAGGTTCTACGTTGGTTCACTGCATTGGGCAACGCCGCTCACTGCTGCGCGAGACTGCGATAGGCGATGTAGGCGGCGATTGCCATCAGCATCAGCGCGAAAATCCGGCGCAGCAGCGTGCCGCGCAGTGAAAGAGTCTTCGCCATGCGCATCCCCGCGCGCCCGCCCACGAGCCCACCGCTGACCAGCGACAGCGCGAGCGGCACGCTGACCTTGCCCGCCATCGCGTAATTGAGGCCCGTCGTCGTGCCGAACGCGACGACCGAAACCAGCGACGACGCCACCGCTTCGAGCATCGGAATACGTGCGATGAGATGCAGCGCGGGGACGGAAAGAAACCCCCCGCTCACGCCGAAAAAGCCGGATACGCTACCCACGGCGACACCCGCCCCCGCAGTGGCCAATCCGCGTCCGCGCGGCAGCGGGCCCGTCGCCGCCGTGCCGGTGCTCTGCGAGCGCGAGAACATCAGCCCGCCCACGACTGCCACGATGCCCGCCAACAACAACAGCATGGCGCTACCGTCAACGCGCAACGACCATGTCGACCCGGCAAATGCACCCATCACGCCCGCCGTCGCGAACAACGCGCCCGTGCGCCAGTGCACGAGGCCGGCGCGTGCGTAGCTGACGAGATTGACGAGCGCGGTCAATGCAATCGACACGGCGGTCGTGCCGATCGCCAGATGGGGATCGCCAATCTTCACGACGTATAGCAACAGCGGTACAGCCAGCGTGCCCGCGCCACCGCCGACAAGCCCGAGCGTAAAACCGATCGACAAGCCGGAGGCGCCGGCAAGCGCGATTTGCGCTTGCAGCCAGGACAACGGCATAGACATGGGAAGCTCCTTGGATCCGTATATTCGATGTGCCGAAAGGAAGACCCGCTCAGTCAGTCACCTCGAACGGCGTCAGAAGCTCCTCGAGCCGCCCCCGCGCCCCTACGCCGGCTGCCTTGCCCACCGTTCGCAGGTCCTCCATGCGTGCGCGCACGGCCGAGAGATACTCGGCGCGCTGGCGTCGCAGCACGTAGTCGCGGAAGTTCGTCGCCTCGAGGGTGCGCCACGCATCGTGCTTGCGCTCGTCCGAAAGCCGGCGCGCCGCATCGAAGGCGCAGGGGTCGATCTCGACCGACGCATCCGTTGCGAACTCGTACCCATAACGCCGCATGTGCCGCGCTGTCAGCGTTTCAATGACGGCGATCTCTTCGATCGAGAGCTGCGCCTTGTACTTGTCGATATTCGCGGGAATCGGCGCAAAACAGTTCGACGACCAGAGCGCCGACATCTGCGAGATCTGCTTCGCCTCGGCGGAACGGGACACATCGAGCATCTGCGGCAGATAGTCGATGCCGAAAAATGCGCAAACCTTTCTGAGCGTGGCCTCCTGGTCGTGCAGGAAATCCTCGTAGCGAATCGTCATCACGCGCTCGGGATAGCGCTCGAGCAGCAGATCGGCGGCGCGGTGCGCCTCGACCCATGTCCGCGCGTTCAGCAGCGTATCGAAGTCGTGAATGATCGCTTTGTTCATCGATGCAATCTGCGCGCGCGGATCGCGCACGACGTTCAGGAAACGCATCTCGGGCATGAGCTGCATCAGCTCGTCGGCGTAATGGACGCTGTCGAGCGACTTGTCCATGACGATGCGCGCTCCGCGAGCTTCACCCGAGCGCAGCAGCAGTTCCCATACGATGCGATGCACGCTGCGCGGCTCGTGGCGGATGGCTTCGAAAATCTCGACCGGATCGAATACGACGCCCGGCCACTTGACCATGCTGACAGTCTGCAAGCCGACGACATCGCTCACCAGTCGAAAATAGGCATGATCGTCGTCGAGATCGCCGTAAAGCGGCAAAAGCGGTATGAAGTCGACGATATGCAACGGATACGGCGAGTAGAACCGCGGATTGAAATTGAGCCGCAGCCGCAGCGCGTGCGATCCGCAGCGGCGCAACGGAATCATCAGCACGGGCACTGGACGGTTCCCGTTTGCCCCGGTCGGGTTGCTCTTGTTCATAGACAGGAGTCCTTATCGTTTGGTCTCATACGCATGAGTGGGTTGGGTCGAATCGGGTGCCGGCCCGAGCGCTCTCCCGCTCGAACCGGTCCCAGAGAAATAGTTGCCGAATGCCGCGAGAAACGCCTCGAGTTCATTCGCGGGCAATCGATTGACGCCTGCCGCCGCGCGCCGTCCGCCACCATTCGCGAAGCGCTCGCACAATACGTTGGCAGGCCGGCCCTGGGGATCGCCCGAGCGCACGCTGACACCATAGGCACCGCCCGCGCATTCCGTCAGGACTGCGAACGAACACCCGGGCTCACGCTGCGTGAGCCCGTTTGCGAGCACGCCCGAAATTCGCCGCGCCCAACTCGTGTCGGGCAGCAGATAGACCGATGCGCTCTCGAACCTGCAATACGGCTCGACAGCGGCCACGCGCGCAAGATCGGCGCGGTAGCCCGCGGCCAGCGCTTTATAGCAGGGCGCATCGGCAATGAAGGCGAGCGGATCGTCGTACGGATGCAGCTCGCGATAAAGCCGGTCCGGCGGGACGTGGAGATCGGCGATCGTTTCGCCGTAGGCGTTGTAGTTCAGAATGCGGCCGAGCGTTTCGAGCGCATCGATCTCATTGGCCGTGCATCCATCGTCGGCCGCCAGCCGGCGCGCCACCGCATCGAGGTTGTCGCCGAACGCGGCCGCGATCGCCCAGCGGCGAAAACGCCCGTTAAGCTCGCGGTCGACGATAAGACTCGTGCACATGTCGGGCGAGTCGTCCCATACGAAACGCAATTGCGTGTGCGCAAAGACACGGCTCGCACCGTGGTGGTCGAAATAAGTGACGTGGGCGCCGGCATCGAGCAACGCGACGAGCGCCGAATGATTCGTGTCGAACGAAATGTCGAGCACCGTAACCTCGATACCGGCATTTCGCGGCACGCGCTCGACAAGTGAAATGTCGCGCTTCACGCCGGTCACCAGTTCGGCCGACAACGGTCGCGCGAGCCTCAGTTGATGCAGGGCGCAAATGCCATCGGCGTCGCCGTTGAAGACATCGTAGGCCCGCGCCGCGTGCGAGTCGGGCCTGCCGCTCGCGCTGTCAGCCATGAGCGACATGGTCGGCGCCCCCGTTTTGCTCACGCAGGTAGGCGTGAAGAACCGCCGCCGCACTGGCTGGCGTCAACGCCGCCGTATCGATGGTCACCGCCGGGGCGCCCGGCGGCTCATAGGGCGACGATACGCCCGTGAATCCGCGGATTTCGCCGCTGCGCGCCTTGCGATAGAGCCCTTTCGGATCGCGCGACTCGCATACGTTGAGCGAGGTGCTTACATAGACCTCGACGAAACGGTCGGCCCCCACGATGGCCTTCGCCGCCTCGCGATCGTCGCGATACGGCGATACGAGCGAGGCGACGACGACGAGCCCGTTTTCATTCATCAATCGGGCGACCTCGGCCGTGCGCCGCACGTTTTCGTGACGATCGCGCTCCGAAAAGCCGAGATCGCAGTTCAACCGGTGCCGCAGATTATCGCCATCGAGCACCGCGCACGGCTGCTGCTCGCGAATCAGCAGATTTTCGAGCTCGTAGGCAATCGTCGACTTTCCGGCACCGCTCAAGCCGGTCAGCCAGAAAGTGAGCGGAACGCAGCCGAAGCGGCGCGCTCGCGCTTCGCCGGAGACGGCGCCTGCGTGCCAGAAAACATTGGCCGGCGCGCACGGCTCGCGGCGCTCGGCTATGGGTCCCAGCGCACCGACCGGCACAGGCCACTCTTGCGGATTACTTTCGACGTGTTCGATGCGAGAGGAGGAGGTCAGCGCTTTGCAGCTCATGAACGGTCCTTTCCTTTAAGTTCAGCCCCGCCTTATGGCCACGACGACATACGCCGCAAGGCGCGCGGCGCCGCAGCCGGCGCGTTCGATCGCGCTCGGCAGCCATTGAAGCGAACGGGCAAGGAAACTGGCTTGCGGCGCTCAGGCCGGCCGCACTTCGTGAGCGATGAGCGCCGTCGCCGTGGGCCGGACAAGTCCGCGGCGGGCGCTGCTCGATGCCGGTACGTGATGCGTCACCGTTTCGGCCTCGTATGTCCCGCCACCCTGTTCGAGCTTGAACACGCCTACCGCGTGTACGAGCGCCGCGGTTTGCTCGCGCATCGACTCGGCCGCTGCCGCCGCCTCCTCGACCAACGCAGCGTTTTGCTGCGTGACTTGATCCATCTGCGTAAGCGCCTGATTGATCTGCTCGATGCCGGTAGCCTGTTCTTCGCTTGCGCTCATGATCTCGACCATGATCTGCGTCACGCCTTTCACGCTATCCATTACCTCGCTCATCGTCGTGCCGGCCTCCTGCACGAGCTTGTTGCCGAGCGCCACCTGCTCCACCGAGCCGCCGATCAGTGCCTTGATCTCCTTGGCTGCCGTAGCCGAGCGCTGAGCAAGCGAGCGGACCTCGCTCGCGACGACGGCGAAGCCGCGCCCCTGCTCACCGGCACGCGCCGCCTCGACTGCAGCGTTGAGCGCGAGGATGTTCGTCTGGAAGGCGATACCGTCGATGACGCTGATGATTTCGACGATTTTTTGCGAAGCCTCGTGGATCGTACCCATCGTCTGCACCACTTCCGACACGACCGAGCCCGCACGCTCGGATACACCCGATGCGGACGTGGCCAACGCGTTCGCCTGACACGCATGCTCGGAGTTACGGCGCACCGTTGCGGTGAGCTCTTCCATCGACGCGGCCGTCTGCTCGAGCGACGCGGCCTGCTCTTCAGTGCGCGACGACAGATCGAGGTTGCCGCTCGCGATCTGATTCGCCGCGGTCGCGATCGCGCCGGTGCTGTGATGAACCTGGCCCACGATACCGACGAGGCTCTCGCGCATCGTCTTCATCGCGTACATGAGGCTCGTCTGGTCTCCCGGCTGAGTCGTCACGCGAACCGTCAGATCGCCGGTAGCCACGCGATTGGCGGCCTCAGCGGCAGCGGCCGGTTCGCCGCCGAGTTGCTTGAGCACGCTGCGGGTGATGATCAGCGCCGACGCGACGCTTAGTGCCACCGCAAGCGCGGCGAGCCCGATCATCAGCGTGCGGCTCATGCTGTACAGCTCTTTGGCGCCGACCGTTTCGCTGTCGTTTTGTTTGCGCTCGAGCTCGCGCAATTCGCGAACGTACTTCCACCATTTCGCCTGCACCGGACGCAGCTCGAAGCGCAGGACATGGTAGGCCGCTTCGCGCTGCCCCGACATCGCGAGTTCCTTGCCCTTCATCATGAGCGGCAACGCAATTTCGCCCTGCTGGCGAATCTGTTCGAGCAGCGCGCGCTCTTCGGTTGTCGTCTGCGGGTTCTGAAACATCGACGCCAGTTTGGCGCGCGCGTCCTCGTAGGACTGCGTTTCCTTGTCGAAGCGCGTCGTTTCGATCGCGATCTGGTCCTGCTGGTCAGCTTGCAGGAGGAGCAGATTGCGCAGCGCCAATGCGCGATTGGAGATGGTGTGATCGAGCTGGTTTGCCAGTCCGGCTTCCACAGCATTGATATCGGTGATTTCGATCATCGAGGACTCGATCTGCGCCATACGATAAAGCGCAAATACGGTGACCGCGATAAGCAAACATGAAATCAGGCTAAAACCGATGCCGAGCCGAGTGGCCACCTTCATGTGGGATAAGTTCATAGTTATGACGCCTTTAAAAGTCCCGATCGACACACGCGCCGACGCGTGCTGCTCTCTCAGCGCGTCGGGCGTTGCAGCCGCTCTCTCGGCTACAACGTGGACAACGGCAAGGCAACTATCAACTTGAGCAAGTCGTCATTCTTATGAGAAAAAAATCTCAAGCCGACATTGATCAGAACCGAATGGCTACAGCTTGTCGGCGATTCCCTACAGCACCCTAAGATAGTATTTTTATACGCATGTGCGCTGCTATTTAACGTCAATGACGGTGCAAAAGACTGCGCAATGGATGTCGCCAATCCATACGCCGCATGCCGGGAACGCGCGTTTCCTTGCGGCGTTCCTGCCAGAGTTCGTCAGAAAAAAGGAAGGCCACGATAATCAATGGCAATACGAGAAAGGTCCCCAGTATCCAGTGCTCGATCACGATGAACCTCCCATCTTGTTCGCGTGGCTACCGATGCAGCTCATTGTAGTGCAGCGACTGCGTCAGGCGCTCGCCGATTTCCAGCTCGCCGCGAGCAGTCCCGCACCCACGAGCATCGTGCCGCCGGCGCGGTTGATCGCGCGCCCATGGCGGGTTGTGCTCGACCCATCCGGACACGAACGGCTGTTTAACGCCG
The DNA here is from genome assembly GCA_966421005.1 of uncultured Paraburkholderia sp. Lineage (GTDB taxonomy): Bacteria > Pseudomonadota > Gammaproteobacteria > Burkholderiales > Burkholderiaceae > Trinickia. The sequence continues at coordinate 9,843 of CBJLAJ010000119.1, read as the reverse complement.
ATTTATAGGGCGGGCATCGTTTTTATTCAGTAGTCAGCTAATTCGCTGACGCGCTTTTGCGGCTTTGCGGAGCCCGCTTGTGTGCGTTGCATCAATACCGATTCCAATTTATTAAGCTGCTTATTCACAGAGGCTGTGCCCGATATCGAGACGGTCACGAAGCCTTGTGCGACAGTCGATTCCGGCCGCCGACGTACTCTTGCCACTCTCCTCGCGCGGGGCTTGGCGCCCTGGATTTGCATGCGGCAAGCGATGCGTTACGGGTGCGACAATCCGTCGCTTTTGCAACCGCACACAAATTGTGCTTGTTCTTTTTTGCGCGTGTTCTATGTTGAAAAACGCGGGTTTTTGATTGCCTTTAAACACATAGCTAACCTAAGTAAAAACCCGCATTGGAGGCAGGAAATGAGGAAGTACGTCGCATCGCTTTTCGTGTTGGTGGGTTTTGGCGCGGCCGTCTCTATTGCACAAGCGCAGGATAACGTCATCAAGCCGCAGCAAACCTTCGAATTCCGATCCGGCGCCTATGGCTGCCTGTCGAAAGACAAATTCGATGCAGCCGATCGGCACGCGCAGGCCGGCGAGCAACAGAAGATGCAGGAATTCTTCGCCGGTTACGAATGCTTGTCCGCCCCGGAGCACTCCTCGTTCCGCGCGGTTCGCGTCGTTGGCCATGACGTCGAATTCGTCAATGCGGGCAATGGCGATACGCAAGGGCTCTGGACCCACGATCGATTCATCAAGCAATAGCACTTCGGCCTGATCGGCTATCATCACGCGCCGGCATGCGATGCCGGCGCGGTGTCGTGTCTGGAGCTCCCAAGGAATGCACACTTGCGCCTCGCGCAAGGGTGAGCCACGGCCCGCGAAACGCTATTTTTCCGGTGCCGCATGGCTCTCAAATCGACGATCCACAAAGCCGAACTGCAAATCGCCGACATGGATCGGCATTACTACGCCGACCATTCCCTCACTGTCGCCCGCCATCCGTCAGAAACGGACGAACGGATGATGGTGCGCATCGCTGCGTTCGCGCTCTTCGCGAGCGAACGGCTCGAACTCTGCAAGGGGCTTTCCGATACCGACGAGCCGGATCTCTGGGAAAAGGATCTGACTGGCGCGATCGAAACGTGGATCGAGCTCGGCCATCCTGACGAGCGACGCATGGCCAAAGCCTGCGGACGCTCCGACGAAGTCGTCGTGATCGCGTATGGTGGCCGCACGTCCGATATCTGGTGGCAGGGCGTGCGCGGCAAGGTCGAGCGGCTCGCGAACCTGCGGGTATGGTCGTTGGGGGAAGGCACAGCCGCCGCGCTCGCGGGGCTCGCCGAACGCACGATGCGGCTTCAAGTCACGGTTCAAGACGGTGCCGCCTGGGTCAGCGGCGGCGCGGCGGAGCCGGTCGCCGTCGAATGGACGACCCTCAAGCCCGCGGCGGGCTGACCGGCCAGACGTTCACGCGAGCGCTTGGGCTTCCGGCGGCCCTTTCAGCTCGACCATATTGCCTTCCGGGTCGAACAGATAGAGCGATGGGCCGTACCCCTCAGCGCCATAGCGTCGGCCTTCGTCGCCGAGCTTCGCGCCATGCGCTTCGAGATGCGCGCGCAGGAGGGCCGGATCGTAGTTCTCGACGCGCAGACAGAGGTGGTCCATGTTGCGGCCTGTGCCCGGCACACCGCTATCGGCCCGGTCGAGCGGGCCGCCCACGGCCAGCAGATCGATCAACGAGCGCCCCGCGCGGAGCTGGGTGAGACCGTACTCGGGTTGATCCTTCTCGGACACGCAGCCTAGCGCGTCGCAATAGAAGCGCTTCAGTGCTTCCGGGTTGGCTGCCCGGATCACCACATGGTCGATATCGCGGATTATTGGCTTCATCGGCACACCTCCTTGGTCGTGGATTCGATCGGATATCGTTGCCCAGTGTAGGGCTCCACTCGGAGTGCGGCGCGGCGAGCGCGAAAAACGGGCTGGCGCATTGAGCCTGATAAAAAAAAACCCGCTCAAGGTGAGCGGGTTGAATCCATATCAGGAGGAGACATGGAGGAGACGAGAACCACTATACACAAAACGATGGTGCAATGCAATATCTCTTTTGTCGGAAGATAGGGAGACGCCGCCGGCCGTCTCCCGACGCAGCTCCAATTAGACCGCAAGATGCGGCGCGCGGCCCGTCGCGGGCAGGCATACAGTAAAGCTCATCGACCACTCCTTTGCGAGGAACACTATGCATTCGGCCTATCGAACCGACGACGAACGCTGGAGCGCCGTATCCGCTCGCGACGCGAAGGCTGACGGCTCGTTTTTCTACGGTGTATCCACGACGGGGGTATTTTGCCGTCCCTCTTGCGCGTCGCGCATGCCGCGCAGAGAAAACGTAGCTTTTTTCGAGACTGCCGACGCGGCTCGCAGAGCCGGCTTCCGGGAATGCAAGCGGTGCCGGCCAGGCGGCCTGCCCCGCGAATTCGCGATCGTCGAGCGCGCCCGTGCCGCCCTCGATGCGGATTCGTCCGCCCGCATGACGCTCGCTCAGTTGAGCGACGCTGTCCATGTGAGCCCATTCCATTTGCAACGATTGTTTACGCGCGTCATGGGCCTGTCGCCGCGGCAATATCAGGCGGCGCAACGTGGCGCCGCGCTGCGCGATGCCCTGCAACGCGGCGAACCGGTCACGCGCGCGGCACTCGACGCCGGGTTCGGCTCGCCTTCCCGCCTTTACAGCAACGCCGCCGGCGAGCTCGGTATGACGCCTTCGACCTACCGGTCAAAGGGTGCCGGTCTCACGGTCCATTACGGCTGCGCGCCGACCGCCCTGGGGCTCGTACTGATCGCGGCCACCGATAAAGGCATCTGCCGCATAGCGTTCGGCGACGATGCAGGCGAGCTTGTCGCCGAGTTGCGCGGCATGCTCGCGAATGCCACGCTGACCGAAGACCGGGCACGTATTGCGCCGTTCGTCGCACAGATCGAGGCCTACCTGGACGGCTCGCGCGAAACGTTCGAGCTGCCGCTCGACGTGGCAACAACGGCGTTCCGGCAGCGCGTCTGGGACGCATTGCGGCGCATACCCTACGGCGAAACGAGGACGTACACCGATATCGCCGAATCGCTCGGCGAGCCCCGGGCCGTGCGCGCGGTGGCCAGCGCGTGCGCGTCGAATCCGGTCGCGCTCGCCATTCCCTGCCACCGCGTCATCCAAAAGGGCGGCGCATTGGCAGGCTACCGGTGGGGTCTCGAACGCAAGGCGGCGTTGCTCGAAGCGGAAGCCCGGCGCGGCAGCATCCCCCCCGCAGGCGCGGCGGTGGGGGCTTCGCGCACGCCGCGGGCGGCAGCGACCGAAGACAAACTCGCCGACATGGACGACGCCGCTTGAGCGCCGCGCAGGAAGTCACCTTCGAATTGCGGTTCAAGGCGCCGTACGATTGGTCGCGCATGCTGCGCTTTTTTGCGGGCCGCGCAACGCCGGGGGTCGAAGTCGTCGAGGAAGGCGCTTATCGCCGCGCAATCGAATGGTGCGGCGATGCCGGCACCCTCGCCGTGCGCCGGCACCCGCGCCGGCACTGTCTCGTCGTCACGCTCGATGGACCCGTGAGCCGGCATGCCGACGCACTGGCCGCGCACGTCGCGATCATGTTCGATGTCGGCGCCGATCCCGCGACGATCGGTGCGCATCTCGGGCGTGACGTACTGCTCGCCCCCCTCGTCGAAGCCGCGCCGGGCCTGCGCGTGCCCGGTGCATGGTCGGCATTCGAGCTCGTGGTGCGCGCGATCGTCGGCCAGCAGGTCAGCGTGAAGGCGGCGACGACGCTGATCGGCCGGCTCGTGGCACGCGCCGGCGCACGTATCGAAGACCACTCGCACGACGGCACCGCCTGGCGGTTTCCAACTCCCGCCGCGCTCGCCGCGGCCGATCTGAACGAAATCGGCATGCCCGGCAAACGCGTGGCGGCGCTCGTTGGCCTCGCTAAGGCAGTGGCGTCGGGTGCCATATCCATCGAGCGTCCCGACGACCCGCGCGGCGCCGGGGCCGATCTCGCCACACTGCGCGCGGCGCTCCTCGCGCTGCCTGGCATCGGGCCGTGGACCGTCGAATACATCGCCATGCGGGCCTGGCGCGACGCCGATGCGTGGCCCGCGACGGACCTCGTACTGATGCAGTGGTTGAGCGCGCGCGACGCGTCGTGCGCGCGCCCGGCCGCACAACAGCAGCGCACGGCGCCATGGCGCCCCTGGCGTGCTTACGCGGCGATGCATCTGTGGAATGAGACGGCGGACCGGGCTGCCGGCGCACGCGGCGGCTAAATGCGGCGGCCAGCACTCCGAGGATGCGGCCAAGCGCGCTTCCCGGCGCGGTGTTAAAGTGCCCGCTACTCAAAAACGATTGCTTGGCATCGCTCGAAAAAGCGCGAGGGCCGGGCCGGCTTCGATGTCAGACAACCCATCTCCATCCCGCTCCGAGACATTCGCGCGGCGCTTGTCCGTGCTGAGCTCGCCCAATGCAGGCGACGTGCTCGCGCGCGGCCTGCGGGGCATCGAGAAGGAGAGCCTGCGCGTCGCGCCCGATGGCTCGCTCGCGATGACGCCGCATCCGCGCGCGCTCGGCTCGGCGCTCACTCATCCATCGCTGACGACGGATTACTCGGAGGCGTTGCTCGAGCTCATCACGCCCGCCGAGCGCGATCCGGCCGACACGCTTGCGCAGCTCGACGAGCTGCATCGATTCGTCTATTCGAAGCTCGGCGACGAAATGCTGTGGACGGACTCGATCCCCGGCGCACTACCTGAAGACGACGAGATTCCGATCGCATACTACGGCACGTCGAATATCGGCCGGCTCAAGCATGTCTACCGCCATGGGCTTGCATTGCGCTACGGAAGGACGATGCAGTGCATCGCGGGTATTCATTACAACTACTCGCTCGACGAAGAAGCATGGCGTTTGCTGCACGCGGCGGAGCCATCGCCTGCCACCGCTGTCGATTTTCAGTCCGCGCGCTACTTCGCGCTGATTCGTAATTTCCGCCGCACGAGCTGGCTGCTGATGTACCTGTTCGGCGCATCGCCCACGCTCGATCGCGGTTTCTTGCGCGGCCGTGCGCACACGCTCGAGCCGTTCGATGCGACGACGCTTTATCGGCCCTACGCGACGAGCCTGCGCATGAGCGATCTCGGCTACTCGAATACGACGGCCCAGGCTGCGTTGAAGCCCGATTACGATTCGCTCCCCGGTTATCTCGATGCGCTCGCGCGCGCGGTAAGCGAGCCGTATGCGCCTTACGAAGCCATCGGGACGCATCGCAACGGCGAGTGGGTGCAGATCAACACGAACGTGCTGCAGATCGAAAACGAGTTCTATTCGACGATCCGTCCGAAGCGCGTTGCCCGTTCCGGTGAAAGGCCGCTTCATGCGCTTGCGGCGCGGGGCGTCCAGTACGTAGAGGTGCGCTGCCTCGATATCGATCCATTCGAGCCTTGCGGTATCTCGCTCGAAACGGCGCGTTTTCTCGATGCTTATCTGCTGGTATGCGCACTCGACGACAGCCCGCCGTTGCCGCATGCCGCCTACATGGAAGCGAATGCGAACTTCGGCCGCGTGACGCTCGAGGGACGCAAACCGGATTTGCGGCTCACGCGCGACGGACGCGAGGTGCCCCTCGTCGAGTGGGCCGACGAATGGCTCGCGAAGGTCGAACTCGCCGCCGATGCGCTCGACGCCGTGGCGGGTGGCAACGCGCATCGGCGCGCGTTGGAAGCGCAACGCGCGAAACTCGCGGCCCCCGAAACGACACCGTCCGCGCGCGTGCTCGCAGCGATGCGCGAGCGCGGGCAGGATTTCCTCGGTTTTGGGCTCGCTCAAAGCCGCGAGCATGCCGCCTACTTCCGGGCGCGACCGCCCACGGCCGACGAGGCGCACGCGGCGCTCGAGCTCGCCGAACGCTCGCTCGAAGAGCAGGCCGCGCTCGATCGCGGCACGGACCCGGCTTCGTTCGATGCATTCGTCAACGATTACCGCAGCTATACGCTCGAACGGTTCAGCGTCTGAGCGCCGATCGAATGAGGCGGGCGGTACACCGCCCGCCCGGGGGCAACGCATACGGCATACGGCGCGAACGCCCGGGCGCGTGGCGCGTCGAACCGGCATGCCAACCAACTAGGGGCGTTTCGATGAAAACCATGCCATGGGTGCTAGCGGCGTGCGTGCTCGCCGCGGGCTGTTCGACGACGAACCGCGTGAGTCCAGAGACGATGCAGACCGCCACCGCGCCGCTCATTTGCACGCGCGCCGACGAATGCGCGCAGTGGTGGGCTCGAGCGCATGAGTGGGTTGCCGGCCACAGCGACTATCCGATGCAAACGTCGAACGACTCGCTGATCGAGACGGCCGGTCCCGCAGGAGGCAGCGGCAAGCTGGCCTATCAGATCACGAGAACGGTGAACGCCGACGGCTCGGAAACCATTGGCTTCGCCGCCCATTGCGACAGCATGGTCGGTTGCCGGCCCGACCCGTGGCAAGCAGGGGCCGATTTCAAGCAATTCGTCAAGGCGGGCGCGACGCCGGCCAAATGAGCGCCGTGCTCAGTGCCCCATCGCCGGGCCTGCACCGCGCCGCGGCTTGGTGACCCAGACAAGCATTGCCAGCACTACGAACGCAATACATGAGACGCGGAAGAAATCGTTGGTTGCCATCATGTAGCCCTGCTGCGTGACGATCTGGTTGATCTGAGCCGTCGCGCTGCTCCCCGACAATCCGAGGGCGCTCAGTGCATCGCTGTAGTTTTGCGTGCTGGCCGAGTAGGCATTGATCGATTCCGACAGTACCGCGTGATGATAGATGGCGTCGTTTTCCCAGTAGGTCGTGCTGATCGCCGTACCGATCGCACCGGCCAGCGTGCGCAGAAAGTTCGAGAGACCGGATGCACTCGCGAGCCGTTCGTCGGGCACGCTCGAAAGCGTGATCGTGGTCATCGGCACAAAGAAGCAGGCAACGCCGATGCCCTGCACGATGCGCGGCAAGATGACATGGCCGAACGGCACATCGAGCGTGAAGGTCCCGTTCCAAAGCGAGACGATCGCGAATACGGCGAACGCGAGACTTGCCACCATCCTCAAATCGAGCCGGTGCATGTTGCGCCCGATGAGCGGCGACAGCACGAGCGCGAGCAAGCCGACCGGCGCGGTCGCGAGACCGGCGAGCCCCGCGGTGTATCCCATGACGGTCTGCAGCCAGAGCGGGAAGATCACAACGGAGCCGAAAAAGGCCATGTAGCCGAAAAAGATGATGAGCGCGCCAAGCGCGAAATTGCGGTCCTTGAACAGCGTCAGGTCGATGACGGGTGTCCTTTCCGTCACTTCCCATGCCAGTAAAAACGCGAGCGCGATGGCCGCGGTCAGCGCGAGCCCGACGATGAAATGCGAGCTGAACCAGTCGCGGTCCTTGCCGAGATCGAGCATCATCTGCAGCGAGCCCACGCCCACCACAAGCAGGCCGAGGCCCACTGCGTCGATGCGCTGATGCGCGGTGGGCGTCTCCCGGCCGCGAAGGAGGAAAAACGCCGATGACGCGGAGATGATGCCAATCGGCAGGTTGATGTAGAAAATCCAGGGCCAGCTGTAGTTGTCCGTGATCCAACCGCCCATGACGGGCCCGAAGATCGGCGCGACGATCACGGTCATCGCCCAAAGACCCAGCGCGAGGCCGCGCTTTTGCGGCGGATACGAGCGCATGAGGATCGTCTGCGAGAGCGGCACCATCGGCCCCGAAACGAGGCCCTGCAGCAACCGGAACGCGATCAGCGATTCGAAGTTCGCGGCGAGGCCGCACAACGCCGAAGCGATCGTAAAGGCGAGCACCGATAGCGTAAAAAGCCGCACTTCGCCGACGCGCCGCGCAAGCCAGCCCGTCAGCGGCACGGCGATCGCGGCTGCGACGGAGTACGACGAAATCACCCAGGTGCCGTCGCTCGCGGCGACGGCAAGGCTGCCGGAGATCGTCGGCACGGCCACATTGGCGATCGAGGTATCGAGCACCTCCATGAACGTGCCGAATGCGAGGCCCACCGTCAACAGGGCGAGCGGGGCGCCCGTGAGCGGAGCGGGCGGGTCGGCTCGCCGGGGGGAAGCCGTCGAGGAAGCAGCGTTGCTCATGCGCATTCTCCTGGAGTCGTTTATCGCCGCCGGCTCGGGCCGCGGGTCATGCCACCTGGTCGAGTTGCCTGACAATATGGCGCGAATTGATTGCCATGTCAATATTCATCTATGCAAGTATTTGCTTCAGTTCAATTCGGCCAGCGGCGATAGCGTTCGTCCTGCTGTAATGAGGCGTAACCCAGGCGGGGCGCCCCGTGCGCTACCATCGGCGCATCGAAAGTCACGTCCACCTGTATGCAGTCCTCTCCATTTCCCGCGCGCATCGTCCCGGGCAACCGCCTCGCAGCGTTGCCTTTTCTGCCGGCGATCAAGACCGCAGCGCTGGCCGTTGCGCTCGCGCTCGCCGGCTGTGCTGTCGGTCCCGATTACCACCGGCCCGCGGCATCCGTGCCGTCGACGTTCAAGGAAGCACCGGCGGGATGGAAAGTCGCGGAGCCAGCCGATCGCAACGACCGCGGACCCTGGTGGGCGATCTACGGCGACGCGCGGCTCGATGCGTTGATGACCCAGCTCGATGCGGCGAATCAATCCGTGGCTCAGTTCGCGGCGGCATACCGGCAGGCGCGCGCGCTCGTCGACGAAGCGCGTGCAGCGTACTTCCCCACACTGGGTCTCTCGGGCAGCGCCACGCGCTCGGGCCAGCAACTTTCGGGCGCATCGACGTTCGGCACGACGCGCTCGCGTGTTTCGAATAGCTTCCAGGTCGCACTCGACGCCACCTGGGAGCCGGATCTCTGGGGCAAGGTCAGCCGCTCGGTGAGCGCGGAGCGTGCGGGCGAGCAAAGCGCGGCCGCCGAGCTCGCGAACGCGAGGCTCTCGGCTCAGGCAACGCTCGCGCAAACCTACTTCCAATTGCGCGCGCTCGATTCGACGCAAAGGCTGCTCGACGATACGGTGAAAGCCTACGCGCAGGCGCTGCAGTTGACGCAGAACCGCTACGCACAGGGTGTCGCCGCGCGCTCGGACGTCATCCAGGCGCAAACGCAGCTGCAGTCGGCGCAAGCCTCCGCCATCGACAACGGTGTCGCGCGCGCGCAGAACGAACATGCGATAGCCGTGCTCGTGGGTGTGCCAGCGTCAACGTTCTCGATGGAACCGATTCCTCTCGAGGCCGAGCCGCCCGAAGTCCCGCTCGAGCTGCCTTCGGCACTGCTCGAGCGGCGGCCGGATATCGCGGCCGCTGAGCGCAAGGCTGCGGCGGCCAACGAGCAGATCGGGGTCGCGATGGCGGCTTATTTTCCGTCGCTGACACTTTCGGCCCAGGGCGGTTTCGAGAACTCCGTCTTCTCGAAGCTGCTCACGCTGCCTTCGCGGTTCTGGTCGGTCGGACCCTCGCTCGCCGCCACGCTCTTCGACGCGGGCCTGCGGCATGCCAAAACCGAAGCCGCGCGCGCCGCCTATGACCAGCAGGTCGCGGCCTACCGGCAAACCGTACTCACGGCGTTCCAGGACGTCGAGGACAATCTCGCTTCGCAACGCATTCTCGCGCGCGAAATCGTCGTGCAACGGCAGGCGGTCGACTCGGCGAAGCAGGCGCTCGCCATCGTGACGAATGAATACCGCGCGGGAACGGTCGGCTACGTCAATGTGTTGACGGCGCAAACCACGGCATTTGCGGCCGAGCAGAAACTGGCCAATATCGCGGGGCAGCGCATGGTGTCGTCGGTTGGCCTCGTGAAGGCGCTTGGCGGCGGCTGG
>CBJLAJ010000118.1:0-16246 GCA_966421005.1 uncultured Paraburkholderia sp. | reverse complement strand
GCCGTTCGAACAGGTCGTCGATCTCGTGCAGCCGCCCCGTATCCTGGCGCACCCGCCGATCGTCCAGGTTCTGTTCGCATGGCAAAACACGCCGCGGGAAGCGCTGGTGCTGCCAGGGCTCGACGTTTCGCCACTCGGGGGAAGTGGTGGCGCCACCGCCAAGTTCGACCTCGCGCTGAGCTTGCACGAGGCGGGCGGGCAGATCGTCGGCTCGCTCGAATACGCCACCGCGCTCTACGACCGCGCGACCGTGGAGCGGTACATCGACCATTGGCGCACGCTGCTGCAAGCGATGGTCGAAGACGACACCCAAACGCTGGCGAGCCTGCCGTTGCTGAGCCCCGCGCAACGGCAACAGGTGCTGCTGGACTGGAATGCGACGCAAGCGCCGTATCCCGATGACACGTGCCTGCATCAGCGCTTCGAAATGCAAGCCGAACGGGTGCCCGAGGCCATCGCTGTAGTCCACGAAGGGCGGCAACTGACCTATGCGCAACTGAACGAGCAGGCCAACCGCCTCGCTCATCGCCTGATCGCGCTGGGCGTCCGGCCCGATGCCCGCGTCGCGCTGTGCGTGGACCGCAGCGTGGAGATGGTCGTCGGCCTGTTGGGCATCCTCAAGGCTGGCGGCGCCTACGTGCCGTTGGACCCGAACCATCCGCCGGCACGGCTGGCCGCCATGCTGGAAGACTGCGCACCGGTAGCCCTCGTGTTCCGAGACGGGCCGCCGCCACACGCTCTGTACCCTCGAGCGTTGCCCGTGGTCGCTCTCGACACGCTGAACTCGGACACCGATTCGGCATCGCAGGCCACGCGCAATCCGGACGCCGAGGCCATCGGCCTGACCTCGCGCCATCTGGCCTATGTGATTTACACCTCCGGTTCGACCGGCCTGCCCAAGGGGGTCATGGTCGAGCATCGGTCCGTGATGAACCTCTGGCAAGCACTGGAGCGGGACGTCTACCGCGACGACTCGCGCTGCACTCGCGTCGCGATGAACGCGGCGATCACGTTCGATGCCTCGGTCCAGGCGCTGGTGCAGCTGGCCTCCGGCCGTTCTCTGGTGATCGTTCCGCAGGCGCTGCGGCTCGATGTGGCAGCACTATCGGACTTCTTGCGAACGCAGTACATCGATGTCTTCGATTGCACGCCCGCGCAACTGGACCTGCTCGTGGCCGATGGCTTTTTCGACGACCTGCATGGCCTGCCCCGAGCAATCCTGGTGGGCGGTGACGCAATGGCCGCCAGCACCTGGGACACGCTCTGCCGAACCGCCGGCGTGCGCGTCTACAACGTGTATGGGCCGACCGAATGCACCGTCGATGCGACGATTTGCATGCTGCACCCGCAGGCCGGGCGCCCCAACATCGGCCGTCCGCTGGTCAATATGCGGGTGTATCTGCTCGATGAACGGCAGCAGCCCGTACCGATCGGGGTCGCGGGCGAAATTTGCATCGGCGGCGCGGGCGTGGCGCGCGGCTATCTGAACCGGCCCGAGCTGAGCGCTGAACGCTTCCTGCCCGATCCCTTCAGCAACGACGCCGATGCGCGGATGTATCGCACCGGCGACCTCGGGCGCTGGCTGCCGGACGGCACTATCGAATACCTCGGCCGCAACGATCATCAGGTCAAGATCCGTGGTTTTCGCATCGAGCCCGGCGAGATCCAGGTCGTCCTCGAGCAGCATCCGGACGTTGCGCAGGTCGCCGTGGTCGCGCAGGAGCAAACCTCTGGCGGCAAGCAACTGGTCGGCTACGCCGTCGCGGCCGGCACGGCACGCCTCGAATCGGCCGTGTTGAGGCAGTATCTGGCCGAGCGCCTGCCTGACTATATGGTGCCCGCTGCGGTGATGCAGCTCGACGCGCTGCCGCTGACACCTAACGGCAAGCTCGATCGGCAGGCGCTGCCCACGCCCGAGTTCGCATCGCACACCAGCGCGCGTGCACCGCTGACGCCCACCGAGCATGCGCTGGCAGTCCTGTTCGCGCAAACGCTGGGGCTGGACAAGGTGGGTATCGACGACAACTTCTTCGACCTCGGCGGCCATTCGCTGCTGGCCATGGCCCTCATCGGCCGGATTCGCGCCGAGCTGAACGTCGGGCTGCCGGTGCGCGCGCTGTTCGAGGCGCCCACTGTGGCGATGCTTGCGCGGCGGCTGAGCGCCGGTACGTCCCCGGTCGATCCGGACGCCATCTTGCCGCTGCGCACGACGGGCAGCAAGCCGCCGTTGTTCTGCGTCCATACAGCCACGGGCCTCGGCTGGCCCTACATGGCGCTGGTTGCGCACGTAGGCGGCGAGGTTCCGGTCTACGCGCTGCAGGTGCCCGGCCTTTTCACATGCGCGCCGCTGGACGATGACATCGACACGACGGTCGACCGGTATATCGGCGCGCTGAGGACTGTCCAGCCACAGGGCCCCTACCGCCTGCTGGGCTGGTCGCTTGGCGGGGTGATCGCCCATCGCATCGCCACGCGGCTGGAAGAGCTCGGGCACACGGTCGAACTGCTGGCGCTGCTGGATAGCCACCCGGCTGGCCGGGCAAAAGCGCCCCCGCTGACCGAGGCGCAACTGCTGCGCCGGTTCCTCGGCGTCATCGGATGGCCGGTCGCTGACGATGTCATGGAAACCGGCTCCGCGCATGATGTTCTCGCACGCATACATGCGCAACACGACGGAATGTCGCTGACACCCGCTCAGGTTCACCGGCTGTTCGATGTCTTCAAGCACTTGCTTCGCATCTGGCGGGAACCTGGTCTCGAGCGGGTGAAAGCCACGACGGTGTTCTTCGAGGCAACGCTCGGCCACACCCGCACGTCACCGCTGCATACACAGTGGGTCCCGCACATCGCTGCGACCGTGATCGTCCATGAAATCCGCTGCACGCACGACGACATGGCCCGCCCGGCCCACCTCGCCACGATCGGCCGATTGTTGAAAGACATGCTTTGACGATCAACGGCAACCGCTACGGTTCATCGACACACTGAAGGAATTCGCCATGACGACAGATGCCATCGACACGCAGCAAGAGTGCCTCGTACTCCGCAATATCGAGGAGCAATATTCGCTTTGGCCGGCCCACAGGGACGTGCCCGCGGGTTGGTCGGTCGTACACCGGGCCGCGTCGCGTCAAGAAGCCCTTGACTACGTGGAAGCGCACTGGACGGACATGAGGCCCGCCAGCGTGCGCACATGACAGTCGACGTCCATCGGCTGCGCCCGCCGGGCGCGAAGACCCATGAGGCGCCATCAGCGACTGTGCGCATGGTGGAAGGCCCGATAGCCAGCACGCTGCTTTCACTGTTCTTGCCGATTTTGCTCGGCAATGTGATGCAGACGCTGAATGGATCGGTCAATGCGATGTGGGTCGGCCGCTATCTCGGTCCGGCGGCGCTGGCGGCGACGGCCAATGCCAACGCCGTCATGTCGTTCGCGGTCGCCTTGGCGATGGGCATCGGCTCGGCCGCCGGCATCTTGATCGGCCAAAAGATCGGGATGAAGCACCTCGGCGAAGCCAAACGCATCGTCGGCACGAGCGCGACGCTCTTCCTTGCGCTCGCGGTGCTGATCGGACTCGCAGGTGCGGCGGCGTCCGGCACGATCGTGGCATGGATGCACACGCCGCCTGGGGTGAGTCACCTCGCCGCCGTTTATCTGCGCATCATGTTTCTGGCGATGCCGTTTCAGACGGCCTACATCTTCCTCACCGTCTTGTTGCGCAGTACCGGCGACAGCCTGACACCGGCCTGCTTCCAGGCTATATCCGTCGCTTTGGACATCATGCTCAACCCGTTGCTGATTGCAGGCTGCGGACTTGTACCGGGCATGGGCATCGCGGGCTCCGCCATCGCGACGTTCGCCGCACAAGCTATCGGGCTGAGCACCTTGACGCTACACGTCTATCGCGCGCGGCACATGCTTTGGCTGCGACGTGACGAAACCCATCTGCTGCGTCCCGACGGGCATATCGTGAAGCTGCTGCTCATGAAGGGCGCGCCGATCGGCCTGAACATGGCCCTCGTATCCCTATCGATGGTGACGATGATTTCGCTCGTCAACCGCTTCGGCGTCCAGATGTCCGCGGCATACGGCGCCTGCCTGCAGTTGTGGAACTACGTGCAGTTGCCCGTGTTGGCCATGGGCATGGCGGTTACACCGATGGCCGCCCACAACTTGGGCGCACGGCAGCTGGACCGTGTTCGGCGGATCGCCTTCGTGGGCAGCGGCTTGAACGTTGCAATGGCCGGCAGTGCCGTAGCCATATCGCTGTGTTTTGGAGCGAGCTTGCTCGGCATTTTCTTGCCGTCGAATACGCTCGCATTGCCCGCCGCGCAGCGTATCAATGCGATGGTGGCCTGGTCGATGATTCCTTTTGGGGTGACGTTCGTGTTGGCCAGCATCATTCGCGCGTCGGGCTATGTATGGGCTCCATTGGCGATTCTGTTCGTCGCGCTATGGGGTGTGCGCTTACCGTCGGCCGTATTGCTGCTGGACGTCTGGGGCGCGGACGCCATATGGGCAAGTTTCGGCTTCGGCTCTGTCTCGGCAATGTTGATGCTGCTTGGGTACTATCGGTGCGCTGGATGGCGCACTGCGTTCAGACCGTAGGCCGGGAGAGAAGGTTTGCACCGCAGCATGAGCCATCCGGCTCTCGATGCGGTGACGCCCCTCATTCAAAGGAAATGACAACCTGAGGCCGTCCTGTATTTGCCTGGGCCCACTGATTGAAGCAATTGGCACCGTCGCAGGTCGCGCCGCTGACCAAACCACCGGCTCCAGTGGAGGTATCGTCGACCCGCGACATCCATTGAGTGATTCCCGAGTAGCCGTCCTGATTGGTATAGGCATGGCGCCATTCAGCCTGGCTGGTTGGCCCGCCATGCGCCTGGATACTCCAGGTCACATTCTTTTCGCCCTGATAGCAGTCGAAGCCCGAATTTTTATCCTCGAGATTGATTTGATAGGCCGTACCGACCGGAACATTGATTTGATAGTTCCCTGCACCGTACATACAAGTGTCGCCTGTTCTCGTAACCGTCAAGGGATAGCTACCATTGCAGTTATTGAAGGTTACGTCGTGGTATGCCGATTTAGATTTCAGCGAGTTGCAGTTGATCCATCCGTCGGGGTTTTGCCCCTTCTGGCCGACCTCGTTTGCGGTCATGGATGGTTTCGATGCGGTCGCCGCGCTGCCCGCCGCATCTTGCGCTTTGGCAGTGCCTGTTGCAATAAGCAACGTCAGCGCCATAACGCCCGCGCACACTGCAAATACAACATTTGATGGGCGGGCCGGCCCGCGTCCAAATATCGATTTTATGGCCGTACGCATTTTATCCTCCGGATTAAGATAGACGTTCATCAACGTCGAGGACAAAATAGCGTATGTTAATCGTCAACCGCCCTCTTTAAATTGATAGTATCGAGTCGTCTGGGCGACATAACGGCAGTGCAAAGCCCTGCTCCGCCAGCGGATCCCATGGGTGCTGTATCGAATCCCCGCCTCAAGCTGCTGCCTGCTCGGCCACCGAACGCGTGCTCTCCAGTGCATTGCCATCCTGTGTGAAAAGATGCGTGTGGCGAATCGCGAAGCCGACCATGATCCGTTGGCCGTCCACGGCCTTGGATTCGCCCGAGCCTTTCAATTGAATCGTTCGATCGTCCGGCAGGCGCAGGTGCAGCAATGTCTCACCGCCCAAATGCTCGATAACCATCACCTCACCGGCGAATGTCCCTTCGGCATGGGCATCGACCTCCTCCATCAGATGCTCGGGCCGAATGCCGAGCGTCAATCGCTCGTCCGGGCGCACGCCCTTCGCATCGAAAGGCAATACGAGCGGCACCGCGCCCGGCAGTTCCACAGTGACGCTGCGCGCCTCGGACGCAAGCACGCTCACATCGAGAAAATTCATCTTCGGCGAGCCGATAAAACCCGCGACGAAGCGATTGCGAGGCCGGCGATACAGTTCCAGCGGAGAACCGATCTGCTCGACCTCACCATGATTGAGCACGACGATGCGATCGGCCATGGTCATCGCTTCCGTCTGATCGTGCGTGACATAGATCATCGTTGCGTTCAACTGCTTGTGTAGCTTGATGAGCTCGAGCCGCATCTGCACGCGCAACGCAGCATCGAGATTCGATAGCGGCTCGTCGAAAAGAAAGACCTTCGGCTCGCGTACGATGGCGCGGCCAATCGCCACGCGCTGGCGCTGGCCGCCTGAGAGCGCGCGCGGCCGCCGTTCAAGCAGCTGACCGATTTGCAGGATCTCGGCAGCGCGCTGCACGCGGCGTTCGATCTCGTCATTGGGCAACTTCAGCATCCGCAGACCGAACGCAATGTTCTCGCGCACCGACATGTGCGGATAGAGCGCGTACGACTGAAACACCATGGCAACGCCGCGTTGCGAGGGCTCGAGATCGGTCACATCCTCTTCACCGATCAGCACGCGCCCCGAATCGACTGCCTCCAGTCCGGCAACGGTGCGCAGCAGCGTGGACTTTCCGCACCCCGAAGGCCCGACGAACACGAGAAACTCGCGATCCATGACGTCGATATCGATACCCTTCAGCACTTCCGTGCCGCTGAACGTCTTGCGGATTGCCTGCAACTGAACTGCGCTCATGCATTGTCTCCCGCGGCCGAGACGAAAACCCACATCGCCGCACCGCATCAAGGGCTTCGAAAACGAATTCTTCTTGACAAGTGGCCCGGGTCAAAATATACATTTGTAAAACTGAAATTACAAGTGTATCGCACGAGGCGAAACACACTACATCCCAGGAGACAGGCAATGAACAAACGCTTCCTTCGGCCGAAGGCCTCGACGTTGTTGCTGGCAACCGCTTCGCTCTTCGCCGCGGCAAACACTTATGCGTGGACGCTGAAGGAAGCGGCGGCGCCGTACTCGGGTACGACGATCAACGCGATCTTTCTCGATCGCCCGGGCTACAAGGCCGCGGCCAAGTTGATTCCCGAGTTCGAGAAGGAAACGGGCATCAAGGTCAAGTTCGAAACGATTCCCTACGAAAGCACGCGAGAGCGCGAAGTGCTCAATTTCGCCAGTGGCGGTGCGCAGGACGTGGTGCTCGTCGACGTGGTGTGGATCGGCGAGTTCGCGAACAACAAGTGGCTCACGCCGATCAAGAAGTTCACCGACGACCCGAAACTCGCGGACCCGAACCTGAATCTCAAGGGATTTTTCCCGATCCTGCTCGATTCGTTCGGCACCTGGAACAACGTGACCTATGGGTTGCCGTTCGATAACTATTCCGGCCTCATGTTCTACAACAAGTGCATGCTCAAGGACGCCGGTTTCGATGCGCCACCGAAGACCTGGGATGAGCTGCTGAACACCTATGCGCCCAAGCTCACGCATCCGGAGAAGAACCAATACGCGTTCGCGCTGCAATCGCGCCGCGGCGAGACGCAATCGGCCGACAGTTTCATGCGAGTGCTATGGCCGGACGGCGGCTCGTTGTTGAACGCGAAGTTCAAATCCAATTTGCTTTCGCCGCAATCGCAAGCCGGCCTCGATTACCGCCAGAAGCTAATGAAGTACATGCCGCCGGGCATCGTCGATTTCGATCACGCGGAAGCCGTCAATGCCCTCGCCCAGGGGCGCGTGGCGATGATCACCGAGTGGTCGGCGTTTTACCCCACGCTGACCGATCCGTCGAAATCGAAGATCGGTGACTGCCTTGCGATCACCACCGAACCGCGCGGCCCAGCGGGATTGAAACCTGCATTGGGCGGGTTTTCGCTCGCCGTCAACGCGAAGTCGAACGCGAAGAAGCAGGCCGCTGCCTGGCTCTTCATTCAATGGATCACCTCGGAGCAGATGGCTAAACCCTATCTCGAGGCCGGCGGCGTGCCAGCTCGCATGGCCGTCTATGAGGACAAGGCGGTGCAGGACAAATATCCGTTCGTGAAGCCGATGGTCGAATCGTGGCAAGGCGGGGTGCCCGATTACCGCCCCCGCTTCCCCGAGTGGCCGGCCATCTCCGAGATCGTCGCCGAATGGGGTACGAAGATGATGCTGGGCCAAGTCTCCGTCAAGGACGGCGCGAAGACGATCGGCGACAAAATGGAGACGATTCTCAGCAAAGCCGGCTACTACGACGGCAAGAAGCCGTTGCTGAAGTAGTGGAGCCTATGAGCGCATGACGCGACCCGCGCGCATGCAGCGAGCACAACGATGTCGAGTCGAATGGGAGGAGCGCAACGATGAAGACGACCGTGCCAGGTGCAGCAGCGGCACGAACGCGGCCGGGAGCGGTGCGGCTGCGTCTTTGGCCGCGCTCGCCGGCTTTCTGGTTTCTGTTTCCGGCCATCTTCGCGCTTGCTGCAATCGGCGTCTATCCGCTGCTCGTTGCGCTCTACAACTCGTTTCATCAATACAAGCTCGCCGATGTCGAATCCGGCACGCCGTTCGTCGGATTCGACAACTACGTGGCCACGCTCACCGATCCGTCCTTCTGGGAAGCGCTCGGCCGCACCGTGCTGTTCTTATGCCTGACGCTGCCGATCGAAGTCGGCATTGGTCTCTTCGCGGCGCTGATGCTGCATCGCAGTGGCCTCGCCTGGATGCGGGCGGCCGCGCGCGTGAGTCTCGTCATTCCGATGGCGACGACCTATGCTGTCGTCGGCCTCATCGGCCGGCTCATCTTCAACCGGCAATTCGGCGTGGCCAATTATTTGTTGAGCTTTTTCGGCGTTGCACCGCTGGACTGGCTCGCCGATCCGACGCTTGCCTACGTGTCGGTCATGATCATGGACGTCTGGCAATGGGCGCCGTTTTGCGCGCTGATCTTTCTCGCCGGGCTTGCGATGGTGCCGAAAGAGGCCGAGGAAGCCGCGCGACTCGAGACGCCGCGATGGACGATGATCCTCTGGCACCTGCAGCGCCCCTACCTGCTGCCGGGTCTCACGGCAATCATGATTCTGCGCTCGGCAGACATGCTGAAGATGTTCGATGCCGTCTTCACGATGACGCGCGGCGGGCCCGGCTCCGCCACCGAATTCATCAGTGTCTACATTCAGCGCATCGGCTTCAGGCTCTTCGATCAAGGCATGGCATCGGCGCAGGCCATGCTGCTGCT
Organism: uncultured Paraburkholderia sp.; assembly: GCA_966421005.1. Lineage (GTDB taxonomy): Bacteria > Pseudomonadota > Gammaproteobacteria > Burkholderiales > Burkholderiaceae > Trinickia. The sequence goes on along the minus strand of CBJLAJ010000118.1, from coordinate 7,146 downwards.
GATTCTCACGATCGTTCTTTCGCGTCTTTATATCCGTTTCGTCTATCGGGAGGCCGCTTGAACACGACATCGGCGACGCTTGGATCCCGCAGCGCTACCCTGCGTTCACGGCGTGCCCGCATTGCGCGTCAACGCGCGGGCATCGGCCATTTCTTCGGTCTCCTGATCGTTTTTCTTTCTTCGGTATTTCCGTTTTACTGGATGGTCACCACGAGCCTGAAGCATCAGGCCGACGCGCTCGCCTATCCCCCGCGCTGGCTCTTCACGCCCACACTGGACCACTATGTCGATGCGCTTTTTCAGCATGACGTGGCCGGCAGCCTCGTCAATTCGCTGCTCATCGCCAGTAGCACGACCGTGCTCGCCATTCTGCTCGGCACGCCGGCCGCCTATGCGCTCGCCCGCTACGAATTTCGCGGCAAGGAAGACCTCTGGTTCTGGTTCATCTCGAACCGCATGGTGAGCCCCGTCGTGCTGGCCGTGCCGTTCTTTCTGATTGCGACGAAGCTCGATCTCGTCGACACCCACATCGTGCTCATCCTGCTTTACCTGACGTTCTCGCTGCCGATCGTCGTCTGGATCTGCACCGACCAATTCCGCAACATACCCGTCGAGCTCGACGAAGCGGCACGGCTCGACGGCGCCTCGCCCTGGCGCGTCTTCTGGCGGATCAATCTGCCCCTGGCGATGCCGGGCATCGTCGTATCCGCGATCTTCGCGTTCATCTTTTCGTGGAACGACTTGCTCTATGCGCTCGTGCTCACGCGCTCCGACGCGATCACGTCGCCGGTGGCCGCCACGAGCTATATGAGCGGCTACGAGCTGCCGTGGGGCGAGATCATGGCGACAGGTACCCTCATCGTGCTGCCGATGGTCGTGTTCGCGCTGCTCGTCTCGGGCCGGCTCGTGCAAGGCCTTACCATGGGCGCAGTCAAATAACTTCTTCAATCCAGACGCAGCGCACTGCCCATGAGCAAGATAGAAACCTCCGCGCCGGCCAGCGCCGACGATGAATCGATCGACAGCGAAGAAGAGCTGCAAGCGCGCGTTGCCTGGCATTACTACGTCGGCAACCTCACGCAGCAGGAAATCGCGCAGCGCATCGGCAGCAATCGCGTGCGCGTGAACCGCCTGCTGGCCGCGAGCCGCGAATCGGGCCTCGTGCAGATCACGATCAACAGCCGCATCGCCCCGTGCGTTGCGCTCGAGGCCGCGCTTGCGGAGCGGTTCGGCCTGACCGATGCCATCGTCGTGCCTACCGGTCTCACACACGAGGCGAACATGGCTGCGCTGGGCATCGGCGCAGCGGCCTATTTCTGCAAGCAGATCGAGCCGGGACACACGATCGGGCTCGGCTGGGGCCGCACGATCCGCGCCGTTCTGCGGGCCATGCCGCAACGCGCCTACGGACCGATCTCCGCCGTCTCGCTGCAAGGCGGCCTTTCGCATTGCCCGAGCATCAACACGTTCGATATCGTCTCGGACTTCGCGAACCTCTGCCATGCCGACGGTTACCTGTTCGCCGCGCCGATCTATGTCAGCAGCCAGAAAGCACGCGACGTGATCCTGCAGGAAGAGACCGTACGCGAGACCTATGAGCTCGCGCGCGGTGCCGATCTCGCGCTCTTGACGGCCGGCGATCTGACCGAGTCGCTCGTCATCACCTACGGAATCAACAACCCCGACGATCTGCGTACGCTGCGCAAGGCCGGCGCCGTGGGCGACATGCTTGGCCACTTCATGGACGAAAACGGCAAGCTCATCGATCATCCGCTGAACCGTCGTACCGTGGCCATCGCCCTCGACGATCTGCGCGGCATCAAGCGCGTCGTGCTCGTGAGCGGCGGCGCCAAGAAATTCTTCGTGACGCGCGCGGCACTGCGCGGCGGCTACGTCTCGGTCCTCGTCACCGACGAGGAATCCGCACGACGGCTGATCGACGAGCCATGAGGGCTACGACATGACAGCATTCGACCGAAGCCGCGAGTTCGCGGGCAAGACCGTGCTCGTGACGGGCGCAGGAAAAGGTATCGGCGAAGCCACCGCTCGCCTGATGGCCGCGCGCGGCGCACGGGTCGTCGCCGCGAGCCGCACGCGCGGCGATCTCGATGCGCTGGCTGAAGCGATCGGCTGCGAGACCGTTTGCGTCGATCTCGCCGATGCCGAGGCGGCGCGCGCGGCGGCGCTCGCGGCGCAGCCCGTCGATCTGCTCGTCAACAACGCCGGGATCGTCGAGCTGCAGCCCTTCCTCGAAACGACCGTCGACGCGTTCGACACCACGATGGCCATCAACGTGCGCGCGGCGATGATCGTCGCGCAAGTCTGCGCGCGCAGCATGATCGAGCGCGGCGTTCCCGGCGCGATAGTCAACGTTTCGAGCATTTCCGCGATGATCGGACTACCGCTGCACGCAGCGTACTGCGCCTCGAAAGCCGCGCTCGACGGTCTCACTCGCGTCATGGCTGTCGAGCTCGGTCCGCATGGCATTCGCGTGAACGCGATCAATCCCGTCGTCACACTCACCCCCATGGCGGAAAAGGCCTGGAGCGATCCCGCGAAATCCGCGCCGATGCTCGCGCGCATTCCGCTCGATCGCTTCGTGCAACCGGACGAAGTCGCGCACTCGATCGCCTATTTGCTCGGCGACGATGCGGCGATGGTGAGCGGCACGAGCCTCGCCGTGGACGGCGGTTTTTTGGCGAGATGACGACGGCCGTCTGGCCGAGCACCGCATCCCCGATAGATGAATCAGGACTCCTAACCGTTTCGATATGCTGAGAGCGAAGATCATGAGCGAATCGAATGACAAAGATCAGATGACGGCGATCGTCTGCCATGCCCCGAAGGATTACCGCGTCGAGCGCGTCGCCCGGCCTCAGCCGGGGCCCAACGAACTTGTCATCCGCATTGCGGCGTGCGGGGTGTGTGCAAGCGATTGCAAGTGCTACTCCGGCGCCAAAATGTTCTGGGGCGGGCCCAGTCCTTGGGTGAAGGCGCCTGTCATCCCCGGGCATGAGTTTTTCGGTTACGTGCAGGCGCTGGGCGACGGCGCGGCCGAGCACTTCGGCGTCGCCGAGGGCGACCGCGTGATTGCCGAACAGATCGTGCCCTGCGGAAAATGTCGTTATTGCAAATCGGGCCAATACTGGATGTGCGAGGTGCACAATATTTTCGGCTTTCAGCGCGAGGTGGCCGACGGCGGTATGGCCGAATATATGCGCATTCCGCCGACGGCGATCGTGCACAAGATTCCTCTCGGCATTTCACTGGAAGACGCGGCCATCATCGAACCGCTTGCCTGCGCGATCCATACCGTCAACCGGGGCGATATCCAGCTCGACGATGTCGTCGTCATTGCCGGCGCCGGACCGCTCGGTTTGATGATGGTGCAAGTCGCGCATTTGAAGACGCCGAAGAAGCTCGTCGTCATCGATCTCGTCGATGAACGGCTCGCGCTCGCGCGCGAATATGGTGCTGACATCACGATCAATCCGAAGCGCGAGGATGCGCTCGCGGTTGTTCGCTCGCTCACCGATCAATATGGTTGCGATGTCTACATCGAGACGACGGGCTCGCCGTCGGGCGTCACGCAAGGGCTCGATCTGATCCGCAAGCTTGGACGGTTCGTCGAGTTCTCCGTCTTTGGCGCCGATACCACCGCGGACTGGTCCATCATCGGCGATCGCAAGGAACTCGATGTGCGCGGCGCGCATCTCGGCCCCTATTGCTACCCTATCGCCATCGATCTACTGGCCCGCGGGCTCGTCACATCGAAAGGAATCGTCACGCACGGTTTCGCGCTCGAGGAATGGGACGAAGCGATCAAGGTCGCCAACTCGCTCGATTCGATCAAGGTGCTGATGCGGCCAAAGCACGGCGCGACGAGTTGACATCGAGACGGTAGATCCGGACGGCTTTGTCATGCCAGAATCGAGCGGCGCCGCTCTCGGGCAGTCTCATCTGGTCAACGCCGGTGCGGTGCGCTGGTCGTGCGCCGAGCGGCCGCATCCAGTGACCGGCGCCAGAGCACCGCTTCCTGGCGCAAGTAACGCCACAGGCGCTCGGCGATCGGACCGTGCGCGCGATCGTGGCGTCGCGCCGCCACGACCTCCTCGGTAGCGCCAGGCAAATGGCGTCCGGCAATCGAGCGCAACGTTCCTTCCTGCAGCTCCTTCTCGATCATAAAGCGCGGTAGATGGCCCCAACCGAGGCCTTGCAGGATGACCTCTTTTTTCATCGATTGATCGGCCACCGTGCATCGGTGCGCGCCTTCGATCGTGAAGTAATCGCGCTGCGGACTGTGCCGCGCGGTATCGCGCATCACACACTGAGTCAGCTCGCGCAGCTGCTCCGGCCGCAGTGCGCGTGGCACGGGCTCGGGGAACAGGCCGGGCGCGATCACGGGAAGGAACTGCACTTTGCACAGATCGATCCATTCGATGCCGGCATCCGTTTTGTCGATGCGATGAACGATCAGATCGGCATCCCCATCGAGCAGCCTTTCGATAGGGCCGCCAACCGTTTCGAAATGCAGGTTCAGCCGTGTGCCCGGATACCGGCTGAAAAAGCCGCTGAGTAGCGCGAGCACTGCCTCGCGCGGACACACGTCGCCGACCACGATATCGAGCTCGCTTTCTTCGCCCATTGCCAGTTGCGCCGCATGTTTGCGCAACGTTTCGAATTCATTCAGCAACGGTTGAGCGCGCCGATGAAACACCTTTCCCGCGGCGCTCAGGCGGACGCGATATCCGCTGCGATCGAACAGCGCGAGATCCAGTTGCCGTTCGAGCCGCGCCACGGCGGCGAAGACGGCCGGATGCGAGCGGTTCAGTTGCCTCGCCGCGGCTTGAAAGCCGCCCGCTTGAACCACGGCATCGAAGCATTGCAGGTCGTGCAGTGTGAAGTCGTGCATATCAGTTCCATTTCCTGATCGGTCGGGCGCGCCGGACATTACAAAGATGTTCTGAACTTTGTAATATCTTTTCACACTCGCTGCAACTAGGCTCTCTTCGACGGCAATGCCTGCCGCGCCGCCGCGCCGGGATGCGATGGAATTCGCGTCCGGCAGCGATCGCAATCTAATCCTTTGAAGAGAGCCCGAATAATGGAAGAACGATCCTTTCTCACGCTGGGCGACGGCACGCGCGTCGCTTATCGCCTCGACGGTGAACCGCATTTGCCAGTGCTCGTGCTATCGAACTCGATCGGCACCGCCTTGGAAATGTGGACGGGCGACACGCCCGAGTTTTCCAGGCATTTCCGTGTGCTCCGCTACGACATGCGCGGCCATGGCGCGTCCGACGTGCCGGCCGGGGCGTACTCGCTGCCGCGGCTTGGTCGCGATGTCGTCGAAATGATGGATACGCTCGGCATCGAACGGGTGCATTTTCTCGGCTTGTCGCTCGGTGGCTTCGTCGGGCAATGGCTTGGCATTCATGCGCCTGAGCGTATCGACCGGCTCGTCCTGAGCAATACGTCGTCGTATCTCGGGCCTGCCGAGCAAATCGACGAACGTATCTTGTCGGTGCGCGAACGGGACAATCTCAGGGAAACGGCTGAGACATTCCTGCGCAACTGGTTCCCGTCATCGATGCTGAACGACCGTGAACCGGCCGTTGAGACGTTTCGTGCCATGCTGCTCGCGATGAATCCGCATGGCATCGCAGCCTCGCTGGCAGCGGTGCGGGATACCGACCTGCGCCGGACGATCGCGCTTATCGAGCGCCCGACGCTTGTTATCGCAGGCCGTGACGATACCGTTACGGCCGCGAGTCACGGAGAGCTGATAGCCGCGACGATTCCGGGCGCGCAGCTCGTCGTGCTGCCTGCGGTGCATCTGCCGAATATCGAACGCCCGCGGGAATTTCGCGATGCTGTGCTGGAGTTTTTGTTGCCGCGCTGAAACGCCGGGAGGCAGCCCGAACTCATCGAAAACCGCGGCCTGCCGAAAAGAGTCGTTTGCACTACCGGCGAGCCTACGGTACCGTTATTCGTCTGGGCCGTGGTTAGAGTCGAATTCAGCCTTAGAATGCGCGCCTTACGTGATCAACCCGGGCGTATTGAATGGCAGAACGACTCGAAGTGCTCGCCCCACCGGCAGATTCGCATCACCGCTTTCCGGCTGTTCGCTACTACGATGCAGAGTGGGATCTGTCCCATCTGGATTCCTTTGCTTTCAAGACGAATATCGGATTTGAAGCAACGGTCGTTGTGATTTTTTCTTGCCACTGCTTCTCACGCAGCTTTCATTGGGATACGAGGCCGCGTGCCGATATCCCGGATGCCGAAATCTACAGGAACGAAAAGGAAGAACGAGTTCTTGACCCGTTGCGATACGCGCTTTCGAAGAACCTATTGCGCGAGTTGATCGTCGCGCTACCCAGCCGCCACATCATCGTCGCAAACGCCGATAGCCGCAATTTCATGACGTGGGAAATTCAAGCGGCGGACGGCGTGACGTCTGTCTATGCAGTGTTTTTTGATGTCGAAAAGGACAAGCATCGCCAGCGGCGCTTGATGCTACGGGTACAGTCGGCATATTTGCTGGATGGCGGCCTGACGAAGCGGCAACAGAGCGCAAAAAGAGTCCGCCTCAAAACGCTTTTGAAGGCGGCCTATGAAGGCCGCACCATACGACCGTGAGCTACAAAAACCAACGGCTGCCCATGGGCAGCCGTTGTATGCGGGGCTCTCTATCTGCACTTATGCAGAACTCCCACTCCAGGTGGGACCTGGTTGCCCAGGCGGCGCTACGTTTTTCGCACCCGCTCGTACGTAGTTTTCGCCGAAATTCTACAGTGCTGGCTCTCCATATGTCAATCCCATCGCGCGCGCAATGTCAACGCATCGGGTCTCGCCCCGCATCCCGATAATGGCCCCGAGGCGGCATGGTTCGCCCAGTGTCCCCACGCCTAAACGATCGCTTATCGACGCCCCCGAAAAACGCTGCAAGTCTGTTGCTTCCCTCGCGTAAACCCCCGTACGGAGCTCCCACCTGCCCCGCCGTAAATACGCACAACGGCGAGCCGCGCCGAAACGCCCTCGCCCGCGCGTACAGCGTGCCGACTCTGCAACACGCCCTTAGCTCCAGGACGCATCGAGGCAACAATGCTCAAACTTTCGAATTACCGTCTGACCACCCGCATT
>CBJLAJ010000117.1:0-16817 GCA_966421005.1 uncultured Paraburkholderia sp. | reverse complement strand
TCTTGCCCTTGAAGCGGACCAGCACCGATTCCGGCATGTCCAGCGGCATCGTGCCCGTGGCAGCCGCGAAGGCGACCAGGCCCGAACCTGCCGGGAAACTGATACCGATCGGGAAACGCGTGTGCGAATCCCCGCCGGTGCCCACGGTGTCGGGCAGCAACATGCGATTGAGCCACGAGTGGATCACGCCGTCGCCCGGGCGCAGCGCGATGCCGCCACGCGTGCTGATGAAGTTCGGCAAGGTCTGGTGAGTCTTCACGTCCACCGGCTTCGGATAGGCGGCCGTGTGGCAGAACGACTGCATGACGAGGTCTGCCGAAAAGCCCAGGCACGCCAGATCCTTGAGTTCGTCGCGCGTCATCGGACCTGTCGTATCTTGCGAGCCGACCGAGGTCATCTTCGGTTCGCAGTACGTGCCCGGACGGACGCCTTGGCCTTCCGGCAGACCGCAGGCACGGCCGACCATTTTCTGCGCCAGCGAGAAGCCTTTTTTGCTATCGGCCGGCTGCTGCGGCAGGCGGAACAGCGTCGACGGGGGCAGTCCCAGCGCTTCGCGTGCCTTGGCCGTCAGGCCGCGGCCGATGATGAGCGGAATGCGGCCGCCGGCGCGCACTTCATCGAACAGCACGTCGGATTTCACCTGAAATTCGGCGATCACTTCGCCGTTCTTCAGCGCCTTGCCTTCATACGGGCGCAGCTCGATCGCATCGCCCATTTCCATCTTCGAGACGTCGAGTTCGATCGGCAACGCGCCCGCGTCTTCCATCGTGTTGTAGAAGATCGGGGCAATCTTGCCGCCCAGACATACGCCGCCGAAGCGCTTGTTGGGAACGAACGGGATGTCTTCGCCCGTGAACCACAACACCGAGTTGGTGGCCGATTTGCGCGAAGAGCCGGTGCCGACGACATCGCCCACGTACGCGACCAAATGGCCCTTTTCCTTCAGCGATTCGATGAACTTGACCGGGCCGCGCTTGCCGTCTTCTTCCGGGGTGATGCCGGGACGGGCGTTCTTCAGCATCGCAAGCGCATGCAGTGGGATGTCCGGGCGGGTGGTGGCGTCCGGGGCCGGCGACAAGTCGTCCGTGTTGGTTTCGCCCGTGACCTTGAAGACGGTGATGGTCAGGCTTTGCGGCACTTCCGGACGGCTCGTGAACCATTCGGCGTCGGCCCAGCTTTGCATGACGGCGCGCGCGTGGGTGTTGCCCTTGTCGGCCAGCTCCTTGACGTCATGAAACTGGTCGAACATCAGCAGGGTTTTCTTCAACGCGTTGGCGGCGACGGCGCCTACTTCGGCGTCGGACAGCAGCTCGATCAGCGGCTCGATGTTGTAGCCGCCCAGCATCGTGCCGAGCAGTTCGGTGGCGCGCTCGCGCGAGATCAGCGGGCAGGCGGTCTGGCCTTTGGCGACGGCGGCCAGGAAGCCTGCTTTCACGCGGGCGGCTTCGTCCACGCCGGCGGGCACGCGGTGGGTGATCAGATCGAGCAGGGTCTGCTCTTCACCTGCCGGCGGATTCGCCAGCAGTTCCACCAGCTCGGCGGTCTGCTGGGCCGTCAATGGCAGGGGAGGAATACCGAGCGCGGCGCGGGCGGCCACGTGAGCACGAAGATCTTCAAGCATGGGGGACCTGCTGGTATCGCATTTAAGGGGGAAGGCTCGTTGGGCGCTCCCGGGCTCGCGTCCGGGACACCGCACCAACTGCGATTCTAGTCATAACCCCCTCTAACGTCAAATGTCTTATGTCTTATATAAGAGTTGATGTCAGCTATCGCGAAGACGCGCCGTCCCGATGCGCGTGTCGTTGCCGAGCGCCGCCGCGAGTTTCGTTCGATCGAGTTCGCCTTCCCACGCCGATACGACGATCGCTGCCACGCCATTGCCTATGATGTTCGTGAGCGCCCTGCATTCGGCCATGAAGCGATCGATGCCGAGAATCAGCACCATGGCGCTGACGGGAACGGTCGGCACGACAGCGAGGCTTGCGGCGAGCGTGATGAAACCCGCGCCCGCGACGCTCGCCGCGCCCTTCGAGGTCAGCATCGTGACGAGCAACAGCACGATTTCCTGCGCAAATGACAAATGGATATTGGTCGCCTGAGCGAGGAACAGCACCGCGAGCGTCATATAGATGTTGGTGCCGTCGAGATTGAACGAGTACCCCGTCGGCACCACGAGCCCAACGACGCCGCGCGGGCAACCGAGCCGTTCGAGTTTTTCCATCAATTGCGGCAACGCCGCTTCGGATGTCGATGTGCCGAGCACGATCAGCAGTTCGTCGCGGATGTAGGCCAAAAAGCGCCACAGGCTGAACCCGGCCAGACGCGCGACGATACCGAGTACCACGGCGACGAACACGAACGCTGTCAGATAGAAGGCGCCGATCAGCTTCAGCATCGGCAGTAACGAGACGATGCCATAACGGCCTATGGTGAAGGCGATTGCGCCAAAGGCGCCGATCGGCGCGAGACTCGTGACCATGCCGACGATGCGGAAGAACACCTGCGACGATGCCTCGATAAGACGCGTGACGGGCGCGGCGGGCTCCCCCGTCATGGCCAGCGCTGTGCCGAACAGCATCGCGATCAGCAGCACAGGGAGTATGTCGCCATGAACGAGAGCGCCCACGAACGTATCGGGGACGACATGTGCAATGAACCCGGCCAAGCCGTCGCCGTGGGCGGCCTGCGAGCTGTAGCTGGAAACGGCATGTGCGTCGAGTGTCGACGGATCGATATTGAACCCATCACCGGGCCTGAGCACGTGCGCGGCGAGCAGACCGATCGCGAGCGCAAGCGTGGATGCCAGCTCGAAGTAGAGCAGCGCCTTGCCCCCGACGCGCCCGACCTTCTTCATATCCTGCATGCCCGCGATGCCGGTCACGACCGTGCAGAAAATCACCGGCCCGATGATCATTCGCACGAGCTTGATGAACAGATCGCCGAGCGGCTTCAGCGCGACCGCGGCTTGCGGCGCGAAGTGGCCGAGCAGAACACCGGCAATGATGGCCGCGAGCACTTGAACATAGAGAATCTTGTATAGCGGTTTGCGTTTCATGTGTCTCCTCCTTTCGAGGCAAAGGGGTTGCCGTCCCCTCTTCGACAGGAGGGAATCGACATGGCTAAGCAGGCGAGCCGTTCGGGCGCGGCGGATGGGCGCTTACATTACGCGAGCCCAGGGATGCCGGACAAAATGCGAGCCTTCGAACGCTTCGATCGCGGCGAGTGAGTCGAGCGTCAGGTCCACCGTATCCATACCTTCGATAACCATGCGTTTGTGGCGCGCGCCGATTGGATACGCGTACCGCTCGCCCGAAGCGGACGTCACCGTCTGTTGCTGCAGATCGATCGACAGCGATGTGTGGGGCGTTTCGATTGCCAGGCGTGTCAGCGCATCGATCGCGTGGCGATCGAGTTGCACGAGCAGCAAGCGGTTATTCATCGCGTTCGAATAGAAGATCTCGGCGAAGCTCGGCGCAATGACCGCTTGAAATCCGTATTGCTGCAAGCCCCAGACCGCGTGCTCGCGACTCGATCCGCAACCGAAGTTCGCGCCGCCGATCAGGATGCGAGCGCCCGCGTAAGCGCTCTGATTGAGCACGCAGTCGGTGCGAAGCGCACCCCGCTCATCGAAACGCAGGTCGTACAACAGACCGTCGGCGAGACCTGCCTTGTCGATGACGCGCAGGAATTGCTTCGGCATGATCTGGTCGGTATCGAGATTATCGATAGGCAAGGGGACGGCGCCACCGTGAATAGTCGTGAGTCGAGTCATGATGCGGCTCCTTCGAGCGTGCGGACATCGGTGATGCGGCCGGTGATAGCGGCGGCCGCCGCCATGGCCGGGCTCATCAGATGGGTGCGGCCGCCACGTCCCTGGCGGCCTTCGAAATTGCGGTTGGTGGTGGACGCGCAGCGCTCCGCGGCGCCGAGCACGTCATCGTTCATCGCGAGGCACATCGAGCAGCCAGGCTCACGCCATTCGAAGCCGGCATCGATCAGCGTTTTCGCGATGCCTTCGCGTTCGGCTGCCCGGCGCACGCTGCCCGAGCCCGGCACGACCATGGCCCGCACGCCCGGCGCGACGCGCTTGCCCCGCACGATCGCAGCCACCGTGCGCAAGTCTTCGATGCGACCGTTGGTGCATGAGCCGACGAATACGCGGTCGATCGGCGTGCCGGCGATCGGTCGATTGGGCGCGAGTCCCATGTATTCGAGCGCGCGGCGCAGCGATGCGGCGGCTTCAGGCGTCGTTTGGGTGGCCTCGTCGGGAATCGGCTCGTCGATGGCGACGGCCTGATCGGGACTCGTGCCCCACGTCACGAATGGCGCGATGCGCTGCGCGTCGAAGCGGTGTTCCGCATCGAAGCGCGCGCCGGCGTCGGAATGCAGCTCGCGCCAGCTTTCGAGCGCGTCTTGCCATGCCGGATCGTCGAATGAAGGCGCGTGGGCGCGTACGTACTGGAACGTGGTTGCGTCCGGTGCGATCAGTGCGGCGCGCGCACCGGCTTCGACGGTCATATTGCACACCGTCATGCGCGCCTCGGCGGAAAGCGATGCGATCGTGGAGCCGGCAAATTCCACGGCGTAGCCGCGCGCGCCTTGAGCACCGATCCGACTGATGATCCAGAGAATCATGTCTTTTGACGACGTGCCGTAGGGCAGCGCGCCGTCGATCGTGATTCGCATCGTCTTGGCGAGCCTGTACACGAGCGTTTGTGTTGCGAGGACGTGCTCGACTTCCGATGTGCCGATGCCGAACCCCAATGCGCCGAGCGCGCCGTAGGTGGTGGTATGACTGTCGCCGCACAGCACGACCATGCCGGGACGAATCAGCCCGAGTTCCGGTGCGACGATATGCTCGATGCCTTGTAGCGGATCGTTCGCCGCAAAGAGCTGGATGCCCGCTCGTTCGCAGTTGTGCGCCAAATTTGTCGCCTGCAGCTGCGATGCCGCATCGCGAATCACGCGCGGCGACTCGGCGTGCGTCGGAATGATGTGGCTCACGACGGCGAGCTGCTGTCGCGGGCGGCGCACCGCCAGGCCACGCGCATCGAGCGCGCTGAACGCTTGCGGACTGGTGTACTCGTTCATCAGATGAAGGTCCGCGTACAGCAGGACGTTGTGTTCGTCGATATGCAGCACCGTGTGAGAATCGACGAGCTTGGCGTAAAGGGTTCGGTCTGACATCGCATCACTCGCTGAGAAAAGGCAGTACGCGTTCGAGCAACAGCTCCGGCGCTTCCTCGGGGATGTAGTGGCCACAAGGCAGCGCTTCGCCCTGCACATCCGGCGCATAGCGCCGCCACTCGGTGACCGGATCGAAGCATTGTTCGATGACACCCTGCGCGCCCCACAACGCCATGAACGGACAAACGATCCGTTGCCGCGACGCGAGCGTCTCGCGGTCGTGTTCGAGATCGATCGTGATGCTTGCGCGATAGTCTTCGCAGATGCCGTGTGCGGTATCCGGATCGGAGAGACAACGTAGATATTCGGCGTACGCGTCGGCCGTGAATGGCGCGAGGCCAGCGCTGCGCGCGCCGATGGTCTGCCTCAGATAGAGATCGGGGTCCGCGCGGATCAGCGTCTCGGGAAACGGCGCGGGCCGCACCAGCATGAACCAGTGCCAATAGGCACGCGCGAAGGCGAACGAGGTGTTTTTATACATCGCGAGCGTTGGCGCTACATCGAGCGTCACGAGCCGCGTGACCGCGGCAGGGTGATCGAGCGCCATGCGCGCCGCCACGCGCCCACCGCGATCGTGGCCGATCACCGCGAACGTCTCATGGCCGAGGCCGCGCATCAGTTCGATCTGATCGAGCGCCATGCGTCGCTTTGCGTAGTTCCCGTGATCGGCCGCGCCGGGCGGCTTGCCGCTGTCGCCATAACCGCGCAAGTCGGCGGCGATCACCGTGAACCGTTCTGCCAACACCGGCGCCACCTTGTGCCAGATCGCATGCGTTTGCGGATGCCCGTGCAAGAGTAGAAGCGCCGGGCCGTGCCCGGCTTGGACTGCATGAATGCGTATGCCGTCGACTGTCGTCGATACGTTCCTGAAGCCTTCGAACATGTTGTCTCCTGATCTTGCTTCGAGTCTAATTGTTGAATCAGGCGATTTGGTTTCCTGGAATTTATTCCGGTGGTAACTTATAGGAATGAATCGGGCGCGACGTGGAGTCGAGATGGACGGTTTCTCGGATTTGAATTTGTTTGCGCTCGTGGCGCGGCATCGGAATTTGGCCGCGGCGGCGCGCGAACTGGGCGTAACGCCACCGGCTGTCAGCAAGCGGCTCGCGCAACTCGAACGGCGCCTCGGGGTGCGGCTGATGAACCGCACGACGCGGCGTCTAAGCCTTACACCGGAGGGTGAGCTTTACCTCTCGAGCGGCTCGCGTATCCTCGATGAGCTATCGGAGCTGGAACATCTCGTCACGCAAAGCCGAGGCGAGCCGACGGGCTTGCTGCGCGTGAACGCTTCGTTTGGATTCGGGCGCGCCCGCATTGCGCCGGCGGTCTCCGAGTTCGTCGCGCGCTACCCCGCGATGAGAATCCTGCTGCATTTGACTGAGCGGCCGATCAATCTTCAGGACGAAGGATTCGATCTTGGCATTCGCTTTGGCGAGGTGCCCGATGCGCGCATCAACTCGCGGTTGCTGCTCGAAAACAAACGGTTGGTATGCGCGTCGCCCGATTACGTGGCGCGTCACGGCGAGCCTGCCGTGCCGCACGACCTGACGCGGCACGCATGCATCGTTTTGAGGGAGAACGAGTCGGCATATGGCACGTGGCATTTTTCGCGCGCCAAGCGTACCGAAACGGTCAAGGTCGATGGCGCCTTGTCGAGCAACGACGGAAGCGTCGTGCTCCATTGGGCGCTGCAGGGGCGGGGCATCGTCGTGCGATCGCAGTGGGAGATCGAGCGATATCTTGCCAGCGGCGAACTCCTACCGTTGCTCGCGGATTGGGCGTTGCCGGATGCCAATATCCACGCAATCTATCTGGAGCGCAACCAGCTATCGGTCAAGTTGAGGACGTTTGTCGACTTTCTGGGCGAATATCTGCGCAGGCCCGCACGAATGGCATAAAGCGCATTGCGGCCGCCATCAGTGTTTATCGGCGTTGCGCTCTCCATTTTTCTCGCCGGCTGCCGGATCTTGCGGACGCTTCTCGTTGGGCCCGAATTCGGGGCTGCCACCCGTGACAGGTGTGCCCGGGAGGTTCCCGAAAGAGCCCCCGCCGCTTGCGCCCGAGCCTTCGCCTGTACGCGATTTATCGGTTTGCCGTTTTGCCTGTTCGTCGACGTTCGGGTGCGTGCGCTCGCGAGCCGATGGGCTGACGGCGATCATGGCTACAACGAGCGCGAGCAGCCGCTCCCGAACCGCTGCATCGGGGCTGCTGTCTGCGCTCGTCGATAGACACGTCACCGTTTCTATCGTTTCGCAAGACCTGGCCCACCATCGCGCGGGCCGGGCATTCAAACGAGCGTCAGCGTGACGTCGATGTTGTTCCGAGTCGCGTTCGAGTACGGACAAACGATGTGGGCCTTGTCGACGAGTGCCTGTGCCGAATCGCGATCCATGCCGGGCAGCGAAATCTTCAATTCGACCTCGATGCCGAAGCCAGTCGGAATCGCGCCGATCCCAACGCTGCCTTCAACCGACACATCTGCCGGAATTGCGATCCGATCGCGCGCTGCAACAAACTTCATTGCGCCGACAAAACATGCGCTGTATCCGGCCGCGAACAATTGTTCGGGATTCGTGCCAGCTCCGCCTGCGCCGCCAAGCTCACGCGGCGTCGTCAACTTGAGATCGAGATTGCCTTCGGGCACGACCGCCCGGCCGTCGCGACCGCCGGTCGCTTTCGCCTGAGCACGGTAGAGAACTTTTTCGATCGACATGATGGAACTCCTTTAACAGTAACTGAAAACTATCTATGAAAAGATAGATAGAGCGGCTCAAAAAAAGCAGGCGTTCGTTCGGTATGCCTGCACTTCACTGCAATTCCATCCAATCTACCTATCGGAAGATAGATTGAAGGGCGAAACAACGGTGCCATCACGCACCCGGACACCCCAAACCTCAGCTCGCTTTCTTCCAGACCAGCTCGACGTCTTCGAGCCGCGCCTTTGTATGGAAAAGCCGACTGGCGAGCACGCTGCCCTGGAAGGCGGCGAACAATGCACGCGCCGCGTTCTGCGGTTTGCCGCTAAACGCAAGCGTGCCTTCCTTTGCACCTTGCGCGAGAACATCGGCGAGCCATGCTTCGTTCGCCTTGAAAAACGCCTGCACAGCCTGGCGCACGTTATCCGGTAACGACTCGATATCGGCTGCAAGCATGCCGCACAGGCAGATCTGGTTACCATCGCCGAGCGTCCTGCCGAACAGTTTCGTATAGCGGCTCAGCTTCGCATCCGCCGGCAGCGCCGGGTCGATCGTACCGAGCGTATGCAGAACGTTTCGACTGTATTCGCCAACAGCTTCGAGCACCAAATCGTCTTTCGACGGGAAGTAATAATGGATGCTCGACGTCTTCACGCCGACGAGATCGGACAGATCGCGATAGCTGAAGCCGTTGAACCCGCGCAGCATGATCAGCGTGATGGCGTGGTCCAGCAACTGCTCCTTGACGGTCGATTTCGTTTCCATGGATGTGACTTTATCTACCTGTAGATAGACTGTCAAGCACAATATGCGACTGACGGGGTGGGGCTATCGTGTCTGGGTGCCCGGCACGAGATGAATACGTTTTTCCGTCGCCTTTTCCACCGCGGCGCGCGTGTAGAGCAACGGAAAGTACTCGCCCATCAGCCACATTTGCGCGAGGTCGCGGTAGTGCGGATTGTCCGGATCGCCCGATTCTCCGGGCAGGTTCATTGCACGCGAATTGTCCCAGTTGCCCACATCGACGATTACCCGAAACGATGGACCGTTGGTCTGCCGGAAATCGCTCGCGCGATAGGTCGACTGGTTCGGCGTATAAGCGCTGCCACCCTTGCCGATGGGGCCTACGTTGAGTCTGGCGCGCGTTTTATCGTCGACGAGATCCGCCAATGGATGCGCATTCAGATTCGTTTGGAGCTGTCCCCATTGCCATGCGTCATGCTCCGGACCCTGCAGACGAATCATCTCTTCATATGCGTCGCGCAAGCTCCCGAGCAGCACCGCATCGCGTTTCGCTTGGGCGTTCTCACCGAAACGGGCCTGCGGATGTTCGAGCGAGTCGAGCATCACCGCTGTGTCCGGTGCGCCGAACGCATCGGCAGCCGCGTGCGGCAATACGGCGCGTTTGAACGCGCGGCCGAGATGCCGGCTCAGCCAGACTTCCTCCAGTGCCGCCTGTGCCGAATCGGCGCGCATTTGCGCGTCCCAACCCTTCAGCATGGAAAGCGCGGTGCGCGTGGAAGGGTCATCGCTCGATAGCGGTGCGAGCAAAGCCACGAGCCTTCGCGCGGGAAGCGATTCGATATCGTTTTGCAATCGCTCGCTGTCTTCGATCGATACCTTCGGCAACGAGCGCAACACTTCGTCGATGCGCTGGTGACGTGAACCGTTGGTCCACTCGAAGCCGAGTTTGCGCGTGCGGTACGGAAAATCGGCGGGCAGATTCATCTCGTTGGACGTCGTGAAATAGCCGCTGGGGGGATCGTAAGCCGACGGCATCTCATCGCGCGGCCAGAATCCCGCCCACTCGTAGCGGCCGTCGCCAGGGACCGGCATGAGGCCGTCCCAGTTCGGGCGTTTTGGTGCGAGTCCGCTCGCCACCCAGCCGATATGGCCGTGCCTGTCCGCATAGACCTGGTTGACCGTCGGCGCGCCCCACGTCGCCAGATCGCGTTTGAACTCGGCGAAATTTTTGGCGCGCATATAGCGAACCGAATCGAAATATGGCGACATCCCCGGTTGCAGCCACGCCGTGCGGACCGCGAACGCTCGATTTTTCTCGCGCTCGGTATAGATCACAGGACCGTGGCGGGTGAATGCCAGTTCGGCATCGACCGGTACATCGCCGCGCACGGCGATTTTCTCGTGCACGATGCGCATGGGCTCCCAGTGGCCCTTGTAGCGGTATTCGCGCGGGTTGTCGGGATTCAGTTGGTAGACGTATAGGTCTTCCTGATCGATGTTGAAGATCGTGAGGCCATACGCGATCGAGCCGTTGTGTCCGATCGAAACACCCGGCGCCGACGGTTCTCCGCCGCCGATGATGTCCAGCGTCGGCGTACTGATCTGTTGGATGTAACGCAGGCTCGGTGCGGCATAGGCGCGGTGCGGATCGTTTGCCATGATGGCGCGGCCCGTTGCCGACTTGGCCGGCGCGATCGCCCAGTTATTGCTGCCCTCGGTGACTTCCTCGGGATTGTCGGCTGCCGCGACGATCGTCGTCGCGGCATCGGCGCTCTGAAGCGAATCCCGCGTGATGCGTACGCTTTGCGTCGCGAGTGTAAAGACCTTCAGCACGTCGTCCGGCAGACACGGATCGAGTCCTTCGGGCACATGCGTTTGCCACGCGGGCTGCAGACCGAAGCGCACGGAATCGGCAGCGAGCGAACTCTGGCAGACCACCTTCGCGCGTGCGACTTCACTCTTCACGTTACGTGTGAGGCCGTGACTGCGGATACGTACGATGTCTTCCGGGTTCCATTTCGCGGGCCAGTATCCCACTCTGCGAAACTCGTAGGGCAAGCGGTCGGGATGCGCGGCCAGCCAGTCGATGTACGCGTTGACGCCCGCGGCGAAACGCGTGGCGACGGGCTTCGCATCGGGTCCGTAGCGCTTCCATTCGGCGGACATGTCGCCTCGATAGAGGAAAAGCCGCGTCGCCTTGTCCTCGTCGATGTACGCGGGGCCGAAGACTTCCGAGAGTTCGCCGAGTCCTCGACGACGCCACAAATCGATCTGGAACATGCGGTCGCGCGCGGCATTGAAGCCTTGCACGAAGAACGCGTCGCGCTCGTTGTCGGCGAATATATGCGGCACGCCCCATTTGTCGATGAGGATATCCGCGGGGCGGGATAAGCCTTCGACGACGATCGTGTCATCGGGACCGGTATCGGCATAAGCGGATCGGAGCGGCAATGCGCCGAGTGCGGCGATGGCCAGACCGACTGTCAGCGTTGTTCTTATCGACACCGGGTTTCCTCTACGAGATGCGGTTCACCGTCAGGCGCTATTGTCCAACTCCCGAATCGGAATGACCGTCGGCCCACCGCACTGACGCAGCAAATCGCGCAATTCGTTGATGACGGGGAACACCTCGTGGTTCCAGTCGGCGCCCTGCATGTCGTGAGCTTTCTGTTCGCGCTCGACGATCCAGCGGTCTTCCTTGAAAATGCGCTCCGTGAACCAGACCAGCAGCGGCCAGGCCAGATCCAATGCAAACGGGATGCTCGGCTTGCGGATCGAAAGCAGGCCAAACGTACGGTTCGTGCGCTGCGCCGCGTCGAGCGGCACATAGACGATCCACAGATCCATGACCAAGGTGCCTTCGCTCGAGCGGATCTGCAGCGTTTGATACGGATACAGCGTGCGCACCGTCATGACGTCCTTGTGATTGCGGTCGCTCTCCTTCTTGCTGGCGCCGAACACCAGGGCTTCGCCCACGGGCTGTTTGCCTTCCATGCGCGCGAACGTGTAATCCACTTCCACCCAGTCGTCGCCGCGGCGGCGGCCCAGCGACCGCGCGCGCATCTGCCCCATCTGCCGCCGGTGCAGGAACTGATGGTTCATGTCCATCAGGTTTTCGTGCATGAAAGAGTAGTGGCACTTCACTTCGCGGCCGAAGCGACGCGTCTTGTATGCCTTGTCGTCCACCGACGGCAATGCCGGTAGCGGTCGCTCGTCCGCCAACGTCGCATCGCCGGGAAACACGAAGATGAGCCCGTACGCCTCGCGGCACGGATAGGCGCGCACCCCGTTGGGCAGACGCTCGCGCCCGAGGTACGGCACATCGACACAGCGGCCCGTGCAGTCGTAAGTCCAGCCGTGATACCCGCAGCGGATCGATTCGCCATCCACCACGCCCGCATGCAACGGAACCTGTCGGTGCGCGCAACGGTCTTCGAGCGCGAAGAGGGTGCCGGACTTGGTGCGCGCCAGCACGATCGGCTCGCCAGCGAACCGCACTCCGAGCGTCTTACCGCGCTTGAGCTCGCTCGACCACGCCAGCGGATACCAGTGGTCGCGATGGATCGGCACACGGCGCAAGTCGCGCACGGGAGCGGTTGCCGGCGGTTCGATCGCATTGCCACCCTGCAAAGGCACTGCATGCATGCGTGACACCTCCTTTCATAAGGGGAGCCTGCGGGCATCGCCAGGGGCCCCAAGGCCATGGCGAACGGACATTGGGCGCAGTTTACGCGAACTGGGCGACGAACTCACCGAAATCTCGCCTGGGTGAGGTCGCCTCGATGGAGGAGCCGTTACAGGGCGGCGATGCGGCTGCGGACGCGCTCAGTTCGACCGGCGCGCCTGACGTAGCCCGACGGCCAATGCGATGAACGCGAGCGCCGCGGAAACAGCCGCGAAGATTGCATCCGCCCACAGATGTCCGACATACCGCGCGAGGACGGCAACGCCGACCGCCGGCAGAGAATTGCCGCTGTAGCAACAGAGCAGGTAGGCGGACAGCAGTTCGGCACGGCGCTCGGCGGGCGCGATCCGGTTGGCCTCCTGCAAGCTTCCGCGAAACCCGAATGCCGATGCGATCCCGCAGAGGGCCGTCGCCGATATCAAGAGCACCATCGATCCGGCGAACTGTGCCCACATCAGCAAAGCGAGGCTCGGCGGAAGCAGCCACAGACCGATGAACATCGTCGTGCGCGAGGCAAGCGTCGGCGCCAGCGCGACCGTCGCCGCCCCCACCACGAATATTTCGGCGACGACCGCTCCACTCAATGCGGGACTGTGCATATGCATGCTGTTGGCCAGCAGATTCGGCAAAAGCGCGGCATAGAACCCGAGCAACGCAAGCGTGGCGAACGCGGTGACGGCCGGGGCGACGAACGCAGCGCGCGCCTCCGGAGGCACCCCGACGCGCGGCTTGTACGACAAGCGCTTGCTCGAGCGCGCCGACGTCCCGACAGTCTCGCGAGTGCGGGCGGTGAGCACCGCGGTCACGACGAGCACGAGCAGATAGATCGCATATACCGTGTGTAGCGGCCATGGCGCGAATTGCGCGAGCAGTCCGGCCGCCAATACGCCAACGGCAAGCCCCGCGAGGTTGACCGCCGCGGCGAGGCGGCTCGCGGGCGCCTTATCCGTGGCGCCGTACAAGTCGGCTATCCAGGCTGTTGCGGTTGCCGCTCCCACGCCGATTGCGAGGCCGCTCGCCGCGCGCGCGAGGAACAGCAGGGCGGGATGGACGGCAAAGACAAACAACAGAGTGCTCACGGCGCTCACCGCGAGCACGGTCAGACTGACCGGTCGGCGACCTGCCTGATCGGATATCCGACCGAAAACGAACAGCGCGGCCAGATTGCCGATCACGTACGTCGCATAGACGAGTGCGATCGTCAGATCGGATAGGCCGAACTCGCGCTGATAAAGCGGATAGAGCGGCGTGACGATGGTGCTGCCTGCATACAGTGCGCCGAGCAACACAGCTGTCGCAACGAGCGATGCTCGGCCATTCAACGCCGCCCGATGCAGTGGCCATGTGTGCATGGGGCGTCCTCCGGCGATGGGCATTCCCGGAACCGAGGGAGCAATCCGCGTTCCTCGGCGCTTGCGCGGGGGTCGAATCGTCGAAACGCGCGCGATGCTATGCTCTCGTCCGATTCAACCCCCGCGCGGCTTTCACGCGACATCACTCATGACCGATCTCATCAAGCGCGCTTCGGCCGAAGCGCGCGCTTTTCGTGGCAAGTCCGCCCGTGCCTCCCGTATCGAGCGCCAGAACGCGAAACTCGATGGCAAGCGCGCGGCAGCCCGCCGCAGCGCCGAACTCGACGACGCCCCCCGCATCGAAGTGCCGCGCAAGCCGCGCTTCGCGCCCGTCACGTTCTCCGAAGAGGGCGGCGTTCGTTATTTGCACTTCGGCACGGAATGGGTGCAAGGCGCGATGCGCATTCGCAAGCCCGACCGGATCGAGCTCGAATATGCGCAGCAGATGATGGCGTGGCTGCTCTTTCTGGAGACACCCGAGCGCATCGTTCAGCTCGGGCTCGGCACGGGTGCGCTGACCAAATTCGCGTACCGGTTCCTCCCGCGTGCGCGCGTCGAGGCGGTCGAGTTGAACCCTGCCGTCGTCGTGGCGGCCCGCACGATGTTCGCGTTGCCGCCCGACGATGCGCGCCTGTCGGTTCACGAGGCCGACGCCTGGGATTTCGTCAATGACCGGTCCAACCACGGCAGCGTGGGCGTCATGCAGATCGACCTATACGATGCGACCGCGCGCGGCCCGGTGCTCGACAGCGTGGCGTTCTATCGCGCCGTGCGCGCCTGCCTCGCGAGCGCCGGCATGGCCACGATCAACCTCTTCGGCGACCATCCGAGCTTCGTGCGTAATATGAAACACCTGAAGGCGGCGTTCGACGGTCGTGTCGTGGCCTTGCCCGAAGTGCACGAGGGCAACCGCATCGCACTCGCGTTCTCGGGGCCCCAGCTCGCCGTGCCGTTTTCAGCGCTCAAGGCGCGTGCCCGCTTCGTCGAAGACGAGCTGGGGCTGCCGGCGCGCAAGTGGGTGCGCGCACTCGAGGCCGGTCAGCCCGAGCCCGGGCCCATTTTTGCCATCTGAGTTCGGGCAGGGCGCGCCGCGCGGGCGGCGCATTTGGCGGGATTCAGCCAGGGTCCGCCCCGCTTGACCGGCTGCGCGGCGCTCCTATACTCTTGCGAGGCTTTATAAGATGCCCGGGAGCGCGCCTCGAGAGGGGTACGGACCGGTCACGATACGGGTAGCAGCTTCGATAAAGAGTAAAAAGAGGAGACGTCATGGCTCACAATGCCGACGCCAATCGAGCCGCCAAACGCTGGCTCTGGCTGTTAGTCATCCCCTGGATCGCCATGGTCTGGGTGCCGTCGTACAACAAGGTCGACCCGCAGCTCTGGGGCTTCCCGTTCTTTTACTGGTATCAGCTCTTCTGGGTGCTGGTGAGTGCCGTCATCACAGCCGTCGTGTATCTGAAGACGAAGAACGTCTCGAAGGCGGGCACCGGAAACGGGGGGATGCAATGAACGCCACGGCAACCATTGTCTTCGTTCTGTTTTTCATCGGCGTCACGATCCTCGGCTTCTTCGCGGCCAATTGGCGCCGCGGCGACCTCGCCCACCTCGAAGAGTGGGGCCTGGGCGGCCGGCGCTTCGGCACGATCGTCACCTGGTTCCTTTTGGGCGGCGATCTCTATACCGCCTATACGTTCGTTGCCGTGCCGGCGCTCGTGTTCGGCGCAGGTGCGATGGGCTTTTTCGCGCTGCCCTATACGATCCTCATCTATCCGTTTGCTTTTGTCGTCTTTCCGAAACTCTGGGCTGTCGCCAAACGCCACGGTTATGTGACTTCCGCGGACTTCGTGAACGCGCGCTACGGTAGCCGCATGCTGGCGCTCGCCGTTGCCGTGACCGGCATTCTCGCGACGATGCCCTACATCGCGCTGCAGCTCGTCGGCATCGAGGTGGTGATCGGAGCGCTCGGCTTCAATACGACGGGCTTCGTGGGCGACCTGCCGCTCATCATCGCGTTCGCGATCCTGGCCGCCTATACCTACACGTCCGGTCTGCGCGCACCGGCGATGATCGCCGTCGTAAAGGATCTGCTGATCTACATCACGATTGCGGTGGCCATCGTCGTGATTCCAATGCAGTTGGGCGGCTTCTCGCATATCTTCAGCGCGGTGCCGCCGGCGAAGCTGCTGCTCAAGGCGCCGGATGCCGCGAGCTTGAACGGCTATAGTGCCTACGCTTCGCTTGCCGTCGGCTCGGCGCTCGCGCTGTTCCTCTATCCGCACTCGATCACGGCAATCCTGTCGTCGTCCTCGGGCAATACGATTCGCCGCAACATGGCGATGCTGCCGGCGTACTCGCTCGTGCTCGGCCTGCTCGCGCTGCTGGGCTTCATGGCGCTGGCATCGGGCGTGAAGGACATGCCGGAGTTCGCACCGTACTTCAAGGCCTTCGGCCCGAACTTCGCGGTCCCCGCGCTTTTCCTGCACTTCTTCCCGTCGTGGTTCGTCGGCGTCGCATTCGCGGCAATCGGCATCGGGGCGCTCGTGCCGGCGGCGATCATGTCGATTGCGGCCGCCAATCTCTACACGCGCAACATCCATCGCGAGTTCGTCAATCGCAACATGACGCACGATCAGGAGACGAATGTCGCGAAGCTGGTGTCGCTGATCGTCAAGATCGGTGCGGTGGCGTTCATTCTGGGCTTGCCGTTGACTTACGCGATCCAGCTGCAGTTGCTCGGCGGAATCTGGATCATCCAGACGCTGCCGGCCATCGTACTGGGCCTGTACACCCGCAAGCTCGACTATCGCGGCTTGCTCGCGGGCTGGGCGGTCGGCATCGGCGTCGGAACCTGGATGGCGGCATCGCAGGGCCTCAAGAGCTCGATCTACGCGCTGCACTTCGGCGGCATGGCGATCCCGGGTTACGCCGCACTCTGGTCGCTGATCGTCAATATCGTCGTCGCCGTGGTGGTGAGCGTCATCGTTCGGGCCATCGGCATGAGCCACGCCGAAGACCGCACGCGTCCGGAAGACTACCTCGACGCCATCGAGAGCTGAGCGGCTGTACCGGGGGGAACAAAAACAGAGGGGGGGGGCGGGGGGGGGCAACGGGGGGGAAGGGAAAGACAAATTTAGGCGGGAGAAAGGGGAAAGG
>CBJLAJ010000116.1:0-17191 GCA_966421005.1 uncultured Paraburkholderia sp. | reverse complement strand
AATAGCGGCTATCGGCGAGCGTCTGCTCCGCATAGCCGCCATCGATCGTATAGCCGGTAAAGCCGGGGGCGTCGCAAAGGTTCTCTCGCGCGGTCGCACAATAATGGCAGCTTCCACAGGTATGCCCGACCCATGGCACCCCCACCCGATCGCCGACGCTAAAGCCGCGCACCCCTGTTCCAATTTCCGCCACCACGCCTACGATCTCGTGGCCCGGAATGACCGGCACCTTCGGGTGAGTCAGATCGCCATCGATCACGTGCAGATCCGTACGGCAGATCCCGCACGCGCGGACATCGATCAGAAGTTGTCCCTCGCGGGGGGCTGGATCGGGCCAGTCCTGCTCATGGAGGATCGGTGCCTTGCCATCGAATACCATTGCGCGCATGGGCTTCTCCGGGAATGGCTTTACGCCGTTCATTCGCGAAAGCCGAGATGACCGCTGTGCAGGACGGCCGGTTTCTTCCCCAGTTCCTGCAATAACCTGCGGGCGGCATGCTCGATCTTATGCCGATTGCCATCGTGGACGCGTGTAAACGCGGAATCACTATGGTATGTGGGGGTCTACGGAGCGGACGCAAAAAGATAAAGCCTCGATCTCTCGAGGCTTTTCTGACTGTTCTGGACTTCCCCGGATGATCGGGTGGTGGAGGTAAGCGGGATCGAACCGCTGACCTCTTGCATGCCATGCAAGCGCTCTCCCAGCTGAGCTATACCCCCTTGCAGAACAGAAACGAGATTTTAGAGGGCAATTCTTCGTTTGTAAATACCTTCTACCTACAGAGATGCAATTTTCTGTCGACGCGCCGAACGAGGCCGGCGACAACGGCTCATGCAGCCAAACGCTTGTCGATCCGGCCCACCACGACGTCACGATCGAACAGCGCCAACACTGCGTCAATCGACGGCGTGTGCGTCGTCCCGACAACGACGAGACGCAGCGGCATCGCCAACTGCGGCATCTTGAGCTTGTGCTCGCCGAGCGTCGCCTTCAACGCGGCCGCGATGCCCTCCTTCGTCCACTCGGCGGTACGCAGCGCTGCAGCGAGATCGGCCAGCGCCGGGCGTACCGCATCGGTCAGATGCTGGGCAAGCGCCTCGGCCTCCGGCGCCGGCTCGCGATAGAACATCAGCGCGTTCTCGACGATCTCCTTGATCGTCGTCGCGCGATCCTTCATCAGCCCAACCACGCTCGCGAGCAACGGACCCTTGGCCAACGTCGCCTCATCGACCCCAAGCTCCGCAAAGAATGGCAGCGCCAGTCCGGCCAGCCGCGCGTTATCCGCTTCCTTGATGTAGTGGTTGTTGAGCCAGTTCAGCTTGTTGTGATCGTATTGCGCCGGCGACTTGCCAAGGTGTTCGAGATCGAACCACTCGACGAATTGCTCGCGCGAAAAAACCTCCGCGTCGCCGTGCGACCATCCAAGACGCGCAAGATAGTTGAGCACCGCTTCCGGCAGATAGCCGGCATCGCGATAGCCCGTCACACTCATTGCGCCGTGGCGCTTGCTCATCTTTTCGCCTGCCTCGTTGAGCACGGTCGGCAAATGCGCGTAGACCGGCGGCTCGGCACCCAATGCGCGCAGGATGTTGATCTGACGCGGCGTGTTGTTCACGTGATCGTCGCCGCGAATCACATGCGTGATGCGCATGTCGAGATCGTCGACGACGACGCAAAAGTTGTATGTCGGCGTACCGTCCGGACGCGCGATTACAAGGTCGTCGAGCTCCTCGTTAGAAATCTCGACGCGGCCCTTCACCGCATCGTCCCAGGCAACCATACCGGTGAGCGGATTCCTGAAACGAATGACGGGCGCCACACCGGCAGGCGGCGTCGGCAGCGTCTTGCCCGGCTCGGGCCGCCACGTGCCGTCGTAGCGCGGCTTCTCGCCCGCCTCGCGCTGACGTTCGCGCAACGCGTCGAGTTCTTCCGTCGACATGTAGCACGGGTAAGCGAGACCTTGCTCGAGCATCTGTGTGACGACTTCGCGATACCGGTCCATACGCTGCATCTGGTAGAACGGGCCCTCGTCGTAATCGAGACCGAGCCATGCCATGCCTTCGAGAATCGCGTCGACCGAAGCCGATGTCGAGCGTTCGAGATCGGTGTCCTCGATCCGCAGCACGAACGCCCCTTTCATCTTGCGCGCAAAGGCCCACGGATAAAGCGCCGAGCGAATGTTGCCAAGATGGATGAATCCGGTGGGGCTGGGGGCGAAACGGGTGCGGACGTTGGACATGAGTGGATTTCGCGCGAGGGAGACGCGTATAGGAGCAGACGGAAAGAGACGGCAATTATACCCGTCGATGTCGAAGCCCCGCAGTGACGCCGGATAGTAACGCCCGTCGCGCGGCAGGCCTGCGCGCATCCGCCACGCTTTGCCTTATGATGTGCGCGCATCGCGTTGCGCGGGCCGCATTGCATCGTCGCGTAAGCTAACGCGCCGCGCATGGATGGCAGCCCGCATGGTGCGCATCATGGCCGCAGGAGATATCGTTGAAACCCGCTTCCCCCCGCTCTGCTTTGCCGCAAGCACCACAATCCCAGCAATCTCAGCGATCGCCGCTACTATCCCGACGCAATTTTTCGCTGGCCTGCGCCTCGATGGTCGTCGCGGCATGCGCATCGCCGCCGTCGAAGACGACCGAAAGCCCACCTGTCGCAACCGCGTCCGAGCGGCCGCTTCGCATCGGCCTCGCGCTTGGCGGCGGCGCCGCGCGCGGCTTCGCCCACATCGGCGTCATCAAAGCGCTCGAGGCGCGCGGCTTCACGCCCGATCTGCTGTGCGGCACGAGCGCGGGCTCGGTCGTCGCCGCGCTTTATGCGTCGGGGATGAACGGCATTGCGATCAACAAGCTCGCTTTGACGATGGACCAGGCCTCGATCAGCGACTGGGCCATGCCGTTTCGCACGCGCGGCTTCCTGCAAGGCGTCGCGTTGCAGAACTACGTGAATACGACGCTCGGGAACCGGCCGATCGAGAAAATGGCGCGCCCGCTCGGCATCGTCGCCACCGATTTGCGCACCGGGCAACCGATTCTCTTTCAACGCGGCAACACTGGCGTGGCCGTGCGCGCCTCATGCAGCGTCCCGTCCATCTTCGAGCCCGTGAAAATCGGCGGCCACGAGTATGTGGATGGGGGTCTCGTCAGCCCAGTGCCCGCATCGTTTGCGCGAAGAATGGGTGCGGACTTCGTGATTGCCGTCGATATTTCCGCCAACCCGGAGAGCGCGCTGACGCAGAACTCATTCGACGTTCTGCTGCAGACCTTCGCGATCATGGGGCAGACGATCAAAACCTATGAGCTCGAAAAATACGCGGATTTTGTGATCCGTCCGAATCTGGCCGCCATGAGCGGAAGCGATTTCGGGCAGCGCAACGCGGCCATCCTCGCCGGAGAGGAAGCCGTCGCCAAGGTCTTTTCGCAATTGGAGCAAAAGCTCGCGGCGAGCCACGCACGGGCCGCTTGAGGACGCGGGCAATCGGGCCCGCGAGGGGCTAGGGCAAGTCCCAACGAGAAAACCCGCTGCACGCTTTGGCATGCAGCGGGTATCGGAACGGGTCTCGGCCGGGAAGCTGCCCTCTCGCCGCAAGCGGCGATGGCCCGCGTTCAGTTGCCGGCCGTCGCGTCCATCGTCGCGCTCACGCGCTGACGCAATTCGTCGGCCTTGACCGCCGGAAAGCGCGACTCGATGCGGCGCGCTCCCGTGAAGCGCTTTTCCCAATAACGGTCATCGAGATCGTCGACACGGATCGTGCTGCCGGTGGACGGCGAATGCACGAACTTGTTGTCGCCAATATAGATCCCGACATGGGAGAACGTGCGGCGCATCGTGTTAAAGAACACGAGATCGCCGGGCTTGAGGTCGCTGATGCGGACCTTTTCGCCGACACGGCTCATCTCTTCGGCGCGGCGCGGCAGCGCAAGGCCGAGGGTGTCCTGGAACACGTAGCGGACGAAGCCGCTGCAATCGAGCCCCGAATCGGGGGAATCGCCGCCCCAGCGGTAGCGCACGCCGATCATGTTCAGCGCGCCGACGACGACGTCGCCCGCCTTGCCCGCCATGCCCGAGAAAAAGGCTTTGGCGCGGCCGGCACTGGTCGTGGGCTGAGCTGTTTGGGAATCGGGGGACACAACAGAGGAAAGCGAGGTCGATTCTGCTCGAATCGGGTAGGCGGTGCTTTGCGACAACGTGTTCGCTTCATCGGCGAACGCACCGGCTGCTGCGCTCATCAAGACGCCAACGAACATTCCGGTGACGACGCGCGCGCAAGCCTGGGCAAAGTATCGGTGCTGCATCGGTCGGTAGAATTTGCTTAAAAATCAGTGATATGCGAAGGGTTCTGCGGAAAGTTTGGACGATACTAGCCAGGATGTAACCAGATGTCAAAACAAATTAAAAAAAACAATCGGGGTACCGTCACAATTGCATCGAATCACCTTGCACGCTCGCGGCGAGCAGCTTTTGTGTATACGGATGCTTCGGTTTCGAGAATATTTTTTCGACGTCCGCTGTTTCGACGATGGCCCCCCCCTGCATGACGGCAACGCGATGGGCCATCGCTCCGATGACCGCCAGGTCATGGCTGATGAAGATGAATGCAAGATTGTATTTCTGTTGCAAAGCGCTCAGCAGCGCCAGGACCTGCTGCTGGATGGACACATCGAGCGCGCTCGTCGGCTCGTCGAGCACGAGAAGGCGCGGCTCGAGCACGAGCGCGCGGGCAATCGCAATCCGTTGCCGCTGGCCGCCCGAAAATTCGTGCGGGTAGCGTGCGAGCACGGTGCGGTCCATCCCCACTTCTCGCAGTATCGCCACGATTTTTTCGCGTCGCGCAACGGCGCCGAGCTCCGGCCGATGGAGCGCGAGCCCCTCTCCGACGATGCGCTCGATCGTGTGGCGCGGCGAAAGCGAACTGAAAGGGTCTTGAAAAACGACCTGCATATTCGAGCGCAGAGCCGTCTTTTCGCGTCCTCGATAGCTCGCAAGCGGTCGGCCTTGAAATTCGATGGTCCCGAACGCCGTGCGTTGCAGGCCGAGCAACGCCATCGCCAGCGTCGACTTGCCGGAGCCCGATTCGCCGACGATACCGAGCGTCTCGCCTTGCCGCACCGACACGCTCGCGTTCGAGACCGCTGCAAAGCTGCCCGAGCGGAACCACCCTTTCACGCCGGGCAGGCTCGTCCGGAATGCAACCGAGACGTCACGCGCTTCGAGAACCGCTGGCGCGATCGGTAACACGGGTTGCACCGAACGGCGCGGACGGCTTTCGATGAGCCGGCGCGTATAGGCGTGCTGCGGCGCCTCGAATATCTGCTCGACGGGGCCGGATTCGACGAGCACGCCGTGCTCCATGACAGCCACCCGGTGGGCGAAGCGCCGCACGAGGTTCAAATCGTGCGTGATCAAAAGCACGGCCATTCCCCGCTTCGCCGCTTCATCGCGCTGCAATTCGAGCAGCAGATCGACGATCTGTGCGCGAATCGTGACGTCGAGCGCCGTCGTCGGCTCGTCCGCGAGCAAAAGACGCGGCCGACAGGCAAGCGCCATCGCGATCATCGCGCGCTGCCGCTGCCCGCCCGACAATTGATGCGGGTAGCTGAGGACACGTTTTTCCGGTTCCGCGATGCCGGTGCGGGCCAGCAGTGCCACGGCGCGCCGGCGCGCTTGCGCGGGCGCCACGCCGTCGTGCGCGACGATCGTCTCGGCGATCTGCTCACCGACGGTATAAAGCGGATTCAGTGCCGTCATCGGCTCCTGAAAGATCATCGCGATATCGGAGCCGCGCAGCCCGCGCATTTCGCGCTCGCTACTGACGTTGAGATCGACCCCATCGAACCGGATGGCGCCGCTGACCTGAGCATCGCGCAACAGCCGCAGAATGGCCAGCGCGGTGACGGTCTTGCCCGAGCCCGATTCGCCGACGAGCGCGACGCGCTCGCCACGGCCGATCGCGAGCGTAATGTCGTTCACGGCGACGGTGTCGCCGAAAGCGATGCTGAGCCCTTCGATCGACAGCAGCGGCCCGCCGTTTGCGTCCGCATGCGGGCGTGCGTTCGTGTCCGTCGCGCTCATTGGTTGCCTCCCGCACGCATTGCGTCGGCCAGCCGCGTATCGAGCGCGTTGCGCAGCGCGTCGCCCATGAACGTCAACAGCAAGAGGGTTGCCACCAGAACGCCGAACGTGGACAGCGAAATCCACCAGGCATCGAGATTCGCTTTGCCTTCCGCCAACAACTCCCCAAGACTGGGCGTAGGCGGAGGCACGCCAAGGCCAAGAAAATCGAGGCTCGTCAGCGCGAGAATCGAGCCGCTCATGCGGAACGGCAAGAACGTGATGACAGGCGTGAGACTGTTCGGCAACACATGACGCCAGATGATCTGCCAGTTGCCGAGCCCCATGGCGCGCGCCGCGCGCACGTAATCCTGGGTACGGTTACGCAGGAATTCGGCGCGCACATAGTCGGAGAGCCCGATCCAGCCGAAAAGCGAAAGCAACACGATGAGCAGAACGAAACTGGGCTCGAAGATCGACGCAAAGATGATCAGCAGATAAAGTTCAGGCAGCGCGCTCCAGATTTCGATGAGCCGTTGGCCGACGATATCGGTCCGGCCTCCGAAATACCCCTGGACCGCCCCGGCGAGAATACCGAGCACACTGCCGATGAAGGTGAGGATCAAGCCGAATTCGACGGACACGCGAAAGCCGTAGAGCAGCCGTGCGAACACGTCGCGCCCTTGCTGATCGGTGCCGAGCCAGTTCTCGCGCGATGGGGGTGCAGGATTCGGCTCCTTCGAAAAATAGTTGAGCGTGTCGTAGTAGTAACGGTTCGGCGGGTAGATCGCGAAGTTGCCCGGCGAATCGAAGCGGCGGCGCACGTACGGATCGAGATAATCGGCGGAAGTCGGAAAGTCGCCGCCGAACGTTGTCTCCGCGTAGGTTCTCACGAGCGGAAAATAGAACTGCCCCTGATAACGGACGACAAGCGGCTTGTCGTTCGACCAGAGCGGCCCACCGAGGCTCGCAATGAACGCGACGCAGAAGATGACAAGGCTCCAGTAGCCCAGCCGTTGCGACTTGAAGCGCCGCCATAGGCGCCGCATCGGCGTGGGCGAAACGAAGGCTTCGGCGATCTCGCTGCGCGGTTGCGCGTCTTGCCCGATGTGAGGACGGACTCGGCCCACGTCAACGCTCCAGTTGTTCGAATTGAATACGCGGATCGACCCAGACGTAGCAGAGGTCGGAGATCAATTTCGTCGCAAGGCCGATCAGCGTGAAAATATAAAGCGTGCCGAGCACGACGGGATAATCGCGCCGCACGACTGATTCATAGGAAAGCAGACCCAGGCCATCGAGCGAAAAAAGCGTTTCGATCAACAGGCTGCCTGTAAAAAAGGCACCGATGAACGCCGCGGGAAAACCGACGACGAGCGGCAGCATCGCGTTGCGGAAGATGTGTTTCCAGAGCACGCGCTTTTCGCTGAGGCCTTTCGCCCGAGCGGTCAGGACATATTGCTTCTTGATCTCGTCGAGAAACGCGTTTTTCGTCAGCATCGTGATGACGGCAAAACTGCCGACTACCGAAGCCGTCACCGGTAACGCGATATGCCAGAGGTAATCCACAATCTTCGCGCCCAGCGAGAGCTGAGCGAAGTTATCGGAGACGAGCCCGCGTAGCGGAAAAATCTGCCAAAACGAGCCGCCGCCGAACAATACGAGCAACAGCACGCCCAGCACGAAGCCCGGAATCGCATAGCCGACGAGCACGATGAGGCTCGACACCACGTCGAACGTCGAGCCGTTGCGGACCGCCTTCGCGATGCCAAGCGGTATCGAAATCAGGTAGGTCAGAAAAAACGTCCAGAGACCGATGCTGATCGATACGGGCAGCTTCGATATAACCAGCGACCAGACGCTTCGGTGGTGGAAGTAACTCTGCCCGAGATCGAAGCGCGCAAAACGCGAGAGCATCAGCCAGTAGCGCGTAAGCGGCGGCTTGTCGAAACCGTAGAGCGCTTTCAGTTGCGCGATCTGCTGCGCGTCGACGCCGTTGTGCGCGCGTAAGCCGAACGGCGGCGGCTGCCCCTCCTGCGCCGCGCCCTTGCGCAATTCATAGGCCGCCTGTTCGACCGGTCCGCCCGGCACGAATTGAATCACCGCGAAGGTGACGGTGAGCACCCCGACGAGCGTCGGAATCATCAGCAGTAACCGCTTGAGAATATAGGCCCACATAATCGATTATCCGTCGGCATGTATGCGCATTGCCGTGCGCCATCAGTGCACTTCTTATGCGCCTTTCAGCGCGCGGCACCGGCATTCGTTTCAGTGCGAACCCGCCTTATCTGGCTCACGCCACCACGTCGATACGATCCAGTCCTCGGCGGAATAGTACAGCGGCAGCGTCTGCGGATAATGCAGATCGCGCTTGTAGGCAATCCGGTGCGTGGTGCTGAACCATTGCGGAATGACGTAGTAACCGTGCATGAGCACCCGATCGAGCGCATGCGCTGCGTTCACGAGCTCGTCCTTTGTCTGGGCGTGCACGAGCGCCTCGAGAATCGCATCGACAGCGGGCGATTTGAGGCCGCCCATGTTGTCCGAGCCCTGCTCATCGGCCGAACGGCTGCCGAAGCGCGACACCTGCTCCACGCCCGGGATCTGCGTGCCCGGATTACGCACGATGGTGACGTCGAAATCGAATGCGTCATAGCGCTTTTGAATCAACGCGAAATCCACAGTCCGATAGACGGCGCGAATCCCGAGTTTCGCGAGGTTACGGATATAGGCCGCAATGACGGGCTCCATCGACGCGCCCTGCCCCGAATCTTCGAGGATTTCGAAAACGAACGGCTCTCCCTTCGCATTGCGCAATGCGCCGTCGCGATAGGTCCAGCCCGCTTGCGCCAGCAGCTCGCGTGCCTTGAGCAGGTTGGCGCGCAAGGAATTCGGCGGGTCGGTGCTCGGCTGCACGGGCATCGGACCGAAGACGGCGGGATTCAGTTGCGCGCGCAACGGCTCGAGCAGCTTGAGCTCGCCGGGGCCCGGCGTGCCTCTCGCCTGCAACTCGCTATCGGCAAAGTAGCTGTCGAGCCGCGTGTACGCGCCGAAAAAGAGGCGCTCGTTCAGCCATTGGAAATCGAATGCGAGGTCGAGCGCCTCGCGTACGCGCAGGTCCTGGAACAAGGGCCGGCGCAGGTTCAACACGAAACCCTGCATCCCCGCGCCGTTGTGCTGCCGAAATTCACGCTTGATGAGTTCGCCATCGTCGAACCGTTTGCCGACATCGCGACGGGCCCAGTTGCGTGCGATGTATTCGACGAGCGCGTCGTATTCGCCCGCCTTGAACGCCTCGAGCCTCGCTACGCTATCGGCGTAAAGCTTATAGACGATGCGCTCGAAGTTGTTCGTGCCGACCCGCACCGGCAACGCCGCGCCCCAGTACGACGGATCGCGCCGATAGGTGATCGTGTGGCCGCCATCGTAGCTATCGATCAAATACGGCCCGCTGCCGATCGGCTTTTCGAAGGCGAGTTGATCGAACGATATGTGCGTGCCATCGGGGCGCAGCCCCCACTTGTGCGAAAACACGGGCACGCCCCCGGCGATCAGCGGCAATTCTCGGTTGGCCTGTTTGAATTCGAAGCGCACGGTCGAGCGATCGACAACGACCGCACGCGCGATATCGGCGTAAAACGCGGCGAACTGAGGAGCGGCCTTCCGGCTTTTGAGCGTCTCGAACGAGTACTTGACGTCCTCGGCCGTCACCGGATCGCCATTCGAAAAGTGCGCGCGCGCATCGATGTGAAACGTCACCGAGCGGCGATCCGGCGCAATGCGGATATCGTCGGCCAGCAAGCCATAGGCCGAAGCCGGCTCATCGAGACTGCCCGTCGTCAGACTCTCGAACAGCATGCCGATGCCGGGAGCCGGATTGCCGCGCATCGTGAAGGGATTGAACTTGTCGAAGCTCGTGAGACGACTGGGGTTGGCGAGCACGAGCGTGCCGCCTTTGGGTGCATCGGGATTGACGTAATCGAAGTGCGTGAAGCCTTGCGGATATTTGGGCGTGCCGAATTGAGCAATTGCATAGGCCGCCTCGACCCGGGAGGACATACCCAACGCGCATGCGAACCCCAAGGCCAGCAGCCAGCGCAGCGCGGCGGCCCGTCGCAAACCTGTCGTCATAAGCACCTGTGATCGATCGGGGGTGGCGATATGAGAGAATTGCACGAATTGTACTGAAAATCATTCGCCGTCCGCCCACCGCTTCGGGCGCGTCCATCGTGCGCGGCGCACGTCACATAGGAGAATCCATGGGCTTTCTCGCTGGAAAACGCATTTTGCTGACCGGTCTGCTGTCGAACCGCTCGATCGCCTACGGCATCGCGCAAGCCTGCAAGCGCGAAGGCGCCGAGCTCGCTTTCACCTACGTCGGCGAGCGCTTCAAGGATCGCATTACCGAGTTCGCGACCGAATTCGGCAGCGAACTCGTGTTTCCTTGCGACGTGGCCGACGATGCGCAAATCGAAGCGCTCTTCGCGTCGCTCAAGCAACACTGGCCGAGCATCGACGGACTCGTTCATTCGATCGGCTTCGCGCCGCGCGAAGCGATCGCCGGCGATTTTCTCGACGGCATGACGCGCGAAAACTTCCGCATCGCGCATGACA
The DNA here is from genome assembly GCA_966421005.1 of uncultured Paraburkholderia sp. Classification (GTDB taxonomy): domain Bacteria; phylum Pseudomonadota; class Gammaproteobacteria; order Burkholderiales; family Burkholderiaceae; genus Trinickia. The sequence goes on along the minus strand of CBJLAJ010000116.1, from coordinate 6,519 downwards.
TCTCGGCTTATAGCTTCCCCGCCCTCGCGAAAGCTGCGCTGCCGATGCTGTCGCAAGATGCTTCGCTGCTGACGCTCTCCTATCTGGGCGCCGAGAAAGTCATTCCGAACTACAACACCATGGGCGTCGCGAAAGCGGCACTCGAAGCGTCGGTTCGTTATATGGCCGGCTCGCTCGGCGCGAAAGGCGTGCGTGTAAACGCGATCTCCGCTGGCCCGATCAAGACGCTTGCGGCAAGCGGGATCAAGGGCTTTGGCAAAATCCTCGATTTCGTCGCGGAAAACGCGCCACTCAAGCGAAACGTGACGATCGAGCAAGTCGGCAATACGGCGGCCTTTCTCCTGTCCGACCTTGCAAGCGGCGTCACGGCCGAAATACTGCATGTCGACAGCGGTTTTCACGCCGTCGTGGGCGGTATGGCCGGTTTCGCCAGCGAATAAGGTCGCTCGCGCTGAGATCCATTCGGGTCCCAACGCCACCACAATACAAAACCGCCCATCGGAGATGCTCCGGTGGGCGGTTTTTTTATAAGCGTTCAGTGTTTGGACCGCATGTCGGCCCAATGGGCCAACTCGCTCAATCGTCACCGTGGCCACGACCGTGACCGCGACCATGGCCGTGCCCGTGATCGTCATCCCAACCCCGACCGCGGCCATGATGACGGTACCAGTCGTCACGATCCCAGTAACGGCGCCCGTCCCAGTAACGATCGCCATGCCATCCGATGATGATCGCCGGCGCCGGCGCATACACGACGGGCGGGGGCGGCGGTGGCGCATAAACCGGCGCAGGCGCAACATAGACCGGCGCGGGTGTGCCGATATTCACCCCCACGCTGACATCGGCGGCCATCGCCGCGCTCGACGCGCCTGTGACGAGTACAACCGCGAGGCACGAAACAATGCGTGTGTTCTTGTTGATCATGACATAACCCCTGTCCGTCATACGGTAATTCGATGAGCGGACTATACCGCAGAGCTTGCCACCGCATATTTCATACTTGTAACTGTTGCTGCACGATATGCGCAATTCAGGGCGCCCGTCCCACTCCGTCCGGCGCTGGCATTGCGCCCGCAGCACCGTTGCGGGCGTATGTCCAACTCAACGCGGTTGCCGCTCCCAATACGGCTGACTCCAGAAAGAACTGCCCCATGCTCACGAGCGCGGAAATAAAGGGCGGCGGTGCGTATATCGCGTAGAACAACGCCATCAAGAGCTGCTTTCTCAGTGCCAGCGTCAGCAACGCGAATTGCACCGTTCGCCCAGCCCAGTTCCTGCACAAAGATGGCGTGACCAAAACACAACACATGAGACAAGCGAAGGCCGGTTCGACAAACGTCAAGTAAGCCGGCGCCAACACATTCATGCCGTAGGGAAGTTGACACCACCCACCGCCAGCCACCATGTCGCCGAACTGGGCGAACACCGCCGCCTTTCCCCCTGACACCAACGGATACGCGGCCAACCCAAGCAGGACCGATACGGTGCAAGCGGCGAAATGAAACGCTCGCCGCCCCTTGAACAAGCGCTCCACGAGCGCGGCGGCTACGGCGACCGCTATATAGAAGAGCATCGCGGGCACCGCCATGAGAGCGAAAAAGACCCAGCCTCGAGCGCCCGTGCAATAGCCGTTCATGAACCAGCCCCGCAGCGTCTCGTTGAGTCCGCACAGAAGCAGAAAAACAATGCCGGCATGAATAGCCTGCGAACGATGGGGCCACGTCCGCCTCATCCGCGCAAACAACCAGATAGCCACCCACGCCGCGATGGCGTTATTGACGATGTCCGGCAGCGGGCTCGAAATCTGCGCCGACGGGTACGGCACATTGAACACTTGAATCATGACCGCATGAACACTGAGCGATAGCACCGCGGTCAGGCAGAATGCGACGAGCAGACGTCCCCGATGCACACGGGGCCAATGTCCGCCAAGGCGGGCCGGCGGGCTGTTTTCGGAACTGCGAGCCATGAATGAAATCCCTGCGTCGAAATGAAACGGTGCCGCGAGCGGCGACATCCGGGGGCTCGCCACTATGCGCACGCAGGGAATTCATCGCCATGCGATTTTTCTCATCCGAACCGTTCGTGAAGACGGCATGCATTGGTCGAGCCCCGATAACACCATCGGCCGCGACGGGTGCGGCGCCTCGATAAGGAGACTAGACTTAGCGAGCGGTCAATCGGCACGGAGGGACGATGCGCGAAAAGACCCTCGCCATTGCGGCAATGGTATGCGCGACAACGACCGCCTATCAGGCGGCCACCGCCGCGAGCGGTTCGCCCGATTTGCCGTTGGCCGAGCCAGCGCATGGTGCATCGGTTCTGGCCGGCGCACGGCTCGCCGCGGTTGGCAATTGCGCGGTCTGCCATACCGCATCGGGCGGCGCCCCGTTTGCGGGCGGCCGGGCGTTCGATACGCCGTTCGGGACGCTCTATTCGACCAACATCACTCCCGATCCCGAAAGCGGCATAGGCCGTTGGTCGCTCGGGGACTTCTCCCGGGCCATGAAAAGCGGCATCTCCCGCGACGGACATCGTCTCTATCCGGCGTTTCCCTATCCGCATTTTCAGGGCATGAGCGACGTCGATCTCGAATCGCTCTACCGATTTACGATGGCGCGCGAGCCTGTGCGGGCAGTACCCCCGAAAAACCATCTCGTGTTTCCGCTGCAGTTTCGCCCACTGATGGCAGCGTGGAACGCGCTCTTTCTTCACCGTCCGGCCGAGCCGCAACGCACTCCCGATCGGGCCGACGAAAAACGCGGCAAATATCTGGTCGATACGCTCGGACATTGCGCCGCCTGCCACACGCCTCTGAACGCATTGGGTGCGGAAAAAGCTGGCCATGCGTTCCAAGGCGCTGTCGTCGAAGGCTGGGAAGCGCCCGCCTTGACGGCGCTGCTTCAAAGGCCGAAACCCTGGACCGCCGATCAACTGAGCGCCTACCTGCGTACCGGTTTCACAAGCGAACATGGCATGGCGGCGGGCCCGATGCGCGACGTGACGCGTGCACTAGCCTTCGCGGACCCGGCCGATGTACAGGCGATGGCCGCCTATCTGACGACCCTGCAAACAGTCGCTGCCCCCGCGCAAACCGTAGCGGCCGCCGCCAATCAAGCCGATTCGGCCCAAATGCAGCGCGGCCGGACACTGTTCGCAGCGGCCTGCGCATCATGTCACGACGATGGCGCACCCATGTCCGCCTATGGCGGCCGGCCGTCGCTCTCGCTCGGCACTGCCGTCAACGCGCAGAGTCCACGCAATGCGGTGCGTTTCGTACTGCACGGCATTGCCGACAAAGACAGTGCGGGCGTACCGTACATGCCTGCCTATTCCGCGATGTTGACGAATGCTCAAATTGCCGACGTAACGGCATTTTTGCGAGCACGATTCAGCACCGGCGCCCCGTGGCGCATCGACGAAAACTACATCGCAAAGCTTCGCAAGGAAAAGAGCGAGCCATGATCGAACTGACCGTGAACGGCGAACGCCACACACTCGACATCGACCCTGCGATGCCGCTGCTCTATGCGCTGCGCAATTCGCTCGCGCTCAACGGTGCCAAGTTCGGCTGCGGCCTCGGACAGTGCGGCGCCTGCACCGTTATCGTGGGGGAAGAAGCGGTGTTTTCATGCCTGCTGCCCGTCGCCGCAGTCGGCGAACGGAATGTGCGGACCATCGAGGGTCTCGGCGATGCAAAGCATCCCAACCGGCTGCAACAAGCCTTCATCGATCGACAAGCCGCCCAATGCGGTTACTGTATCGCCGGCATGATCATGCGGGCGCAGGCGCTGTTGGATCGCGTGCCCTCTCCTACCGACGCTCAGATCCGCGAGCACATGGCGCCGAATCTCTGCCGCTGCGGCACTCACATGCGCATCCTCGCGGCGATCCACGAGGTAGGGCAAAAATCATGAGCGGCCGCGCTGCCATCGGGAGCCTGTCGCGCCGGCGGTTTCTCGCCGCGGGCAGCATCACGGTCGGCTTCACGCTGCTACCCGCGGCTCGGGCGTGGGCGCAGACCACAACCGAAGCCGGGACCTTCCATACCGCCGAACCCGATTTGCCTGGCAGCCTCAAGACGACGCCCCTGCTCGATGCCTGGATCAAAGTCGACGCCGAAAGCCGCATCACGGTATTCACCGGGAAAGCCGAGCTTGGCACCGGCATCAAAACCGCGTTCTTGCAAATCGCCGCCGAGCAACTCGGTGTGTCGCCCGAGCGCCTTGCGCTCACAACAGCCGACACGTCGTTCACGCCCAACGAGGGATATACCGCCGGCAGTCATTCGATGGCGGACAGTGGCACCGCCATCGCCCATGCGGCCGCCCAAGTGCGGCAACTGCTCGTCCAGGCTGCCGCGACCAAGCTCGGTATGAGCGCCGCCTCGCTCGTCGTCGAAAACGGCGAAATCGTGGCGCCTGACGGCCAGCGTTTATCGTTCGGCCAAGCCGTCAGTGGCACCGATCTGCATCGCCAAGCGGTACCCGGGCAGCCCACGAAGGCCCCCGGATCGTTTGCGATCATGGGGCAGCCCTATCCCCGCGTCGACATACCGGCAAAAGTGACAGGCGGCGCAAGTTACGTGCAGGACATGCGGCTCCCCGGGATGGTCCACGCGCGCGTCGTTCGGCCCCCTTCCTATGGCGCGACGCTTGCCTCGGTCGATCTCGCGCGCATCCGTTCGTTGCCCGGTGTGATAGCCGTCATTCGCGATGGCAGCTATCTGGCCGTTGTGGCCGAAGACGAATGGCAGACCATCGTTGCGATGCGCACGCTGTCGGCCAGCGCCACGTGGAACCCAGGACCGCCGCTACCCGATCGGGCGACGATCTACGACACGTTGCTGAACCTGAACGCGAAGGAAATTTCCGTCGCAAACAAAAAATCGAAGCCAGTCACCGCGGCAAAGACCCTGCATGCCCGGTTCACGAAGCCTTACTTGACGCACGGCTCCATGGGGCCTTCATGTGCGCTGGCGCAATTCGACGGCACGCACTTGACGGTCTGGACGCATACGCAAGGCGTCTTCCCGCTGCGAAAGGGCATCGCCGAGATGCTGTCGATGACACCGGAACACGTTCGCTGCGTCCATGTCGAGGGAGCCGGCTGCTATGGACACAACGGCGCCGACGACGTCGCGGCCGATGCCGCGCTGATTGCGCACGCGGTGCCCGGGCGCCCCATACGTGTGCAGTGGATGCGCGAACAGGAGCATATGTGGGAGCCGTTCGGACCGGCGATGGTAACGGACGTCACCGCGTCGCTCGACGATGCGGGGCATCTCGTCGACTGGCGATTCGAGATCTGGAGTAATACGCACAACAACCGCATTGAAAATGCGGGGCGTCTGATGCCAACCTGGTTTCTTGCCAAACCCTTCACGCCCGCTCCGCCGAAACCCATCCCGATGCCCGAAGGCGGTGGCGACCGCAACAGCATCCCGCTCTATCGCATCCCGAACGTCTATGTGCAGCACCATTTCCTGCCCGAGATGCCGATCCGCGTTTCGGCGATGCGATCGCTCGGTGCCTACCACAACGTGTTTTCCATCGAAAGCTTCATCGACGAACTGGCGGCCGCCGCCGGCGCGGACGCCGTCGATTTCCGGTTGCGCCATCTCGACGATCCGCGCGCGCAAGATGTCATTCGTCGAGCCGCGCAACGTTTCGGTTGGGAACGCGATCGTCCCTCCACGCGCTGGAGCGGCCGTGGCTTCGCGTTCGCGAAGTACAAAAACCTCATGGCGTATTGCGCGGTTGCCGCGCAGGTGAGCGTTGAGCCCGACACCGGGCGTGTGACGATCGAGCGGATCGTGAGCGCCGTCGATTGCGGGCAAATCGTGAATCCCGATGGCGTGCGCAATCAGATCGAAGGCGGCATCGTGCAATCGGCGAGTTGGACGCTCTTCGAAGAAACGACGTTCGATCGACACACGATTACGAGTTTCGATTGGAGCACCTATCCGATCCTGACATTCGCGTCGGCGCCGCACGCGGTCGATGTCGAGCTGATCGACCGCCCAGGGCAACCGTTCCTCGGCGTGGGCGAGGCTGCGCAAGGGCCGATGGCGGCAGCGCTTGCCAATGCAATCGCTCATGCAACGGGGCTGCGGTTCAGAGCGCTGCCCATCTCTGCCGCGCGGCTGCGCACCTCGATCGAAACGCGGTATGAGCGGTGAGTCGCTACGCTACAGCCCGTATTTTCGCCAATGCTGCAGTGCAATTTGTATCGAATGTTCTACTGATCGCGAAGCCTTCCGAACGGCCGTCCGGCCGCCGCACAAAAGGCGCCGAGCCATGCGCCTCTTTCCGGTCGTTGCTTCCGGATACAAACAGTAACGACATTGCATTGATTCAGGGCCGGGGAATTGCACAATGCGAGCGCAGGCACTCGATCAGGAGGACTAAATGAAAACAAGACGTTGGGCGCTTTTCGCCGTTACGAGCATTGCCTTGGCCGTATCGTCCGTATCGTTCGCTGCCGGCGGTGGCGGTGGTGGCGGTGGTGGCGGTGGCG
>CBJLAJ010000115.1:0-17549 GCA_966421005.1 uncultured Paraburkholderia sp. | reverse complement strand
CAAGGGGGTGTAGGCAATGCCGTTGCTGCCAATCACTATTCCTTGCTCAGCCAGACTGGATTGCACTGATATGGCATCCCGACCAGTAACGTTGAATGCCACCAGCCCGGAACGTTCGAGCCCTTGGTCCAGCACCGTCACCCCCGGAATCTCTGCCAATTGATGACGCAATGCTTGCGAGATACCTTCTATGCGGGCGCGAATATTTTCCATTCCGATCGCCAAAGCTTCCTGCAAGGCGTTGGCCAGTCCGCACCGTAACGCCAAGGAAGCTTCCGCCGATTCGAAACGCGCCGCGCCGTTTCGCAATACAGGAGCATCATTTGCATCCAGCGGTGCTGAGCGCGTATCAACGATTGCCGGAGTCAACGAAGGGAGAAAATCCTGTCGTATGTACAGCAGGCCCGTGCCTCTTGGACCGCGTAGGGCCTTGCGGCCCGCGCCGCTCAGGACATCGCAGCCTAATTGAGTAACATCGACAGGCAGTTGTCCCACCGCCTGCGCGGCATCGACAAAGTAAGGGATGCCATGACGCCGCGCCACTTGTCCAATCGCGGCGGCTGGATTGATCAGCCCGCCGTTGGCCGGGAGCCAGGTCAAGCTGATCAGGCGCACACGCTCGTCGAGCATTGCCGCCAGCTCGTTGGGATCCACCGCGCCGCTGCTATCGGACGGAATGGCCTCGATCGACGCGCCCGCGCGCTGAGCGGCTAGCTGCATAGCAGCCAGATTTCCGCCCCACTCATGGCGCCCAACAAGGATTCGATCGCCTGGCCGCCAAGGGCCCAGCGCGGCAAATGCCGCTCCCCATCCCGGCGAATTGCCCGTGGTCAAGGCGATCTCGGAAGGCTGGGCGTTTAGCAGTTGGGCCGCAAGCAATCGCGCGCGTTCGGTTTGCTCGCGTGCGGCCACGCCCGCCTCCATCGGCCCCAAGGTAGCTTCGCGCCACAAATGGGCACGAATTGCCTCTAGCGTGGCCGAGGATGGGAGCGAAGCACCCGCGTGATTGAAATGCGTGATGCTTTGCGCGCCGGGAGTACTTGCGCGCAAAGCATCCACGGCAATTGGCGAACGGCTAGCGGACATGGGCGGACTCCAGTGGTGCATGACGGAGATCGGGTTCACGATTGCGTAAGCGAGACAACGGCTTCTCCGTTCAAGATCGAGTCGCGCGCGCGTCGTTCGAACAATGCCACGCCCAGATCCGTTTCCAGCTTCTGGATCTGATGGCTGACGGCACTTTGCGTAAGGAACAACTCTTGCGCCGCCCGACTGAAACTCAGAAGCCTCGAGGTCGCTTCAAATGCACGCAGAGACAAAAGGGACGGTAGCGGATGTACGTTACGCATGGGGCTTAAACGATGACTCTACGCAAAAGCTCTGCCTCTACGAAGACTAGCATCCTTATGGACATGAACTCACGCAGATTCCCAGCGCTACCCCTACGCGCCACCTTCAACATACCGGTTTGCCGCCGCCAGCATCCACGCTTCGAACGCCTGCAACCATGGCGAGTTCTGTTTGTGCTCCGGGTACACGAGGTAATAGCTTTTATCGCTACGTAAAGGCAAGTCGCAAGGACACGTGAGTTCGCCGGTGACCAATTCATGCGAAACCAGGAATCGAGGAACGAGCGCGATGCCCAATCCCGCGCGCGCCGCTTCCACAAGCATCGAAAAAAGCTCGTAGCGCTGCCCCTTCATACAATCGGCTTCATGAACACCCGCTTGCGTTAACCATTGCCGCCATGCGTCGGGGCGAGCCGACTGATGCAACAGCGTGAAATTTGCGAAATCTTGCGGCGCCAGCGAAGACCGCCCGTCCATCAACCGCGGACTGCATACGGCCGTCATCTCCTCGCCGAACAGGTATCTGGCGATCGACCCAGGCCAGACAGGATCGCCGAAGTGAATCGCGGCGTCGAACTCCGTGTCCGTGAAGAGAAACGGCTCGGCACGCGTAGTCAGGTTAACGACAACGTCCCGGTGCTCCTCATAGAACTGCGGAAGCCGTGGAATCAACCATCGCGTGGCGAACGTGGGAATGACCGCCAATTCGAGAATACCGCCCGCGTTCCGATGCGCCATCGCGGCCAGTGTGTCGCGCTCTATTCGCCCCAGATTTTCGCGCACCTGTTTCGCATAGAGCTGACCGACCTCTGTCAGACTGAGCCGCTTCTTGACCCGGTTGAAGAGTGCGATGCCCAGATACTCCTCGAGGATCGCAACCTGCCTTCCAACGGCGCTTTGAGTCAAGGCCAATTCATCGGCGCTGCGGGTGAAGCTCAGGTGACGCGCAGCCGCTTCGAACGCAACCAGTGCTTCGATACTCGGAATCTTTCTTCTCACAGATCCTTCCTCAAACGCACAACGTCGCGAGTTTATATCGTTTGCACGCCGCAAACCATATCGCAACAATGTGTCTCACATCGCGGCAGATCGAACGAGCCGCATCACGTTCCGACAACAGGCTCAGCCCTAAGTCCGCTGTGCGTCGACCTGCTTGACGGGCTTTTGCGCGGCGCTCCAGCATGACGAGCCCGTTGCGTACGCTGCCTTACCGGATCCGCACACCTCACGATTATTAGTAGTCCTTATTTTTAGATCAACGCCAACTTTTGAAGCTAAAGGAGAATCATGTCCCACGACACGCCTCCCGCAAAGTTCAAGCCGTACACTCGCCAAACGATCACCCACGCGCCGCAATGGCAACAACTTCCCACGGACCTGCGCGAAGCGGTACAGGTCGTATCGCGGGTGTTGCCCTTCCGCACCAATGAATACGTCATGAACGAACTGATCGATTGGGCCAACGTCCCTGACGACCCGATCTATCGGCTTACATTTCCGCATAGGGACATGCTTTCGCCGTCCGAGTATGCGCAGCTCAAAGAGCTGGTGCTCGAAAGGAAAGACGAGGCCGCCATCGAGGATGCCGTGCGCGCGATCCGCCTGCGCATGAATCCGCATCCCGCCGGCCAGATGACGCACAACGTTCCGTTTTTGAACGGTCAACCTGTGCGGGGCCTGCAGCACAAATACAAAGAGACCGTACTGTTCTTCCCCAGCGCTGGGCAAACCTGCCACGCTTATTGCACGTTCTGCTTTCGTTGGCCGCAATTCGTCGGCATGGACGACCTCAAGTTCGACGCGCGGGAATCCAACGAACTCGTTGCCTATTTGAAGCAACACCGCGAGGTGACCGATGTCCTGATCACGGGTGGCGATCCGCTGATCATGAACACGCGATCTCTCGCCGGCTATATCGAACCGTTGCTGGCGCCGGAGCTGGCTCATATCCAGAACATCCGCATCGGCACGAAATCGGTGGCGTACTGGCCTCAGCGCTTCGTGACGGACAAGGATTCCGACGATCTCATGCGCCTGTTCGAAAAAGTCGTTGCGTCCGGCAAAAATCTCGCGATCATGGGCCACTATAACCACCCGGCCGAGCTTCGTCCTGCCATCGCACAACGCGCGGTCACGCGTATCGTGTCGTCCGGCGCGACGTTGCGGATGCAGGCCCCACTCATCCGCCACATCAATGAAGATCCGAAGGGATGGGCAGAGCTCTGGACCACAGGTGTGCGGCTCGGCGCGATCCCCTACTACATGTTCGTCGAACGCGACACCGGGCCCAGTCACTACTTCCAGTTGCCGCTGGCCCGAGCCTATGAAATCTTCCAGGCGGCCTATCAGACCGTATCGGGGCTCGCGCGCACGGTCCGCGGCCCGTCCATGAGCGCATTCCCGGGCAAGGTAGTCATCGACGGTATCGTCGATGTTGGCGGGGAAAAAGTGTTCGCCCTTCAGTTCCTGCAAGCACGCAATCCCGACTGGGTGCGCAGGCCGTTCTACGCCAAGTTCGATCCGACAGCAACGTGGCTGCATGACCTGAAGCCCGCGTTCGGTCGAAAGAAATTTTTCTTCGAAGAAGACAGCGTTGCCGACATCGCCATGGTTCGCCACGCCACGCGTCGCGTTTCCGACGCGGCGGCCGAGCCCGCCGATGCAATCGCCTCCAACGCTTGAACCCATGGATGGTTTGGCACTCGGGCCATCGCTCGCGGCGGCCCGCTCCCATCGCATCTGTTTTCGTAAGGTGGCTTGATGACTTATGTCGTGACTGAAAGCTGCATCCGGTGTCGCTATACCGATTGCGTAGAGGTGTGCCCGACCGATTGCTTTCGACAAGGCCCGAACTTTCTCGTCATCGATCCAGATGAGTGCATCGATTGCGCCGTCTGTGTCGCCGAGTGTCCGGCCGACGCGATCGTATCCGCCGAAGATGTTACCGAGGCTCAGCGGTCATTCATCGAACTGAATGCGACGCTATCCAAGCAATGGCCCGCGATTGCCAGCAGGCAGGCTCCGCCGCCCGATGCGGACCATTGGAAAGGCGTGCGTGACAAGCTCCCGCACCTCATCATGGAAATTTCACAGGAAGCGCCATGACCACCGTTTTTCACCGTACGCCGAAACGCACGTTGCCGGTTGCCGTGGCAGGCGACGGCATCGAGATCATCGATTCGACGGGCAAACGCTATATCGACGCATCCGGCGGCGCGGCGGTATCGTGCCTCGGGCACAGCAACCAGCGCGTAATCGATGCGATCAAGCGGCAAGCACAGCAGCTTCCATACGCGCATACCTCGTTCTTTACGACGGAGCCGGCCGAAGCACTCGCCGATTGGCTCGTGGCGCGCGCCCCGCACGGTCTTGATCATGTGTACTTCGTGTCGGGGGGCTCCGAGGCAATCGAGGCCGCGCTCAAGCTGGCACGACAATACTTCGTCGAAATTGGGCAGCTGCAGCGGCGCCATTTCATCGCGCGCCGTCAAAGCTACCACGGCAACACGCTCGGCGCGCTGGCGATCGGCGGCAACGCGTGGCGACGCGAGCCGTTCCTGCCGATCCTCATCGAGGCACATCACGTAAGCCCCTGCTACGCCTACCGCGAGCAGCAATCCGGCGAATCCGACGATGCCTTCACACAGCGCCTCGCCGATGAACTCGAGCAAAAGATCCTCGACCTCGGGCCGGATACCGTAGCCGCGTTCGTTGCAGAGACGGTGGTCGGCGCCACGGCCGGCGCAGTGCCGCCCGTGGGCGACTACTTCCGGAAGATCCGCGCCGTCTGCGATAAATATGGCGTGCTTCTGATCCTGGACGAAATCATGTCCGGCATGGGACGCACGGGGCATCTGTATGCCTGCGAAGAGGACGGTGTGGCCCCCGACCTGCTCACGATCGCCAAAGGCCTCGGCGCCGGTTATCAGCCAATCGGCGCAACGCTCGTCAGTGGCCGGATTTACGATGCGATCGTCCAGGGCTCGGGCTTTTTCCAGCACGGCCACACATACATCGGTCATGCCACCGCGTGCGCCGCGGCACTCGAGGCGCAGCGCGTGATCGAAGACGAGCGCTTGCTCGACAACGTCAAGGCGCGCGGAGCGCAACTGAGAGCATCGCTGCGCGAGCGCTACGCGCGTCACGAACACATCGGCGACATTCGCGGCCGCGGACTTTTCGTCGGCGTGGAACTCGTCAAGGACCGTGCGACCAAGACGCCGTTTGCGCCCAAGCTGGCAATGGACGCAGTAATCAAGCGCGAGGCAATGGCGCGCGGGCTCATGGTCTACCCGATGGGCGGGACCGTCGATGGGGCGTCAGGCAGCCATGTTTTGCTCGCACCGCCCTTCATTTGCACGGCCGACGACATTGACCGCATCATCAGCCGGTTGACCGATGCGATCGATAGTGCGCTATGCGTCACAGGCGCGGTAGTGGGCGGCACGCAGCAGTTGGTTGCCTCTTGAGACGCTGGCGAAGCCACGGACACGACCGACGTCCATACCTCGAGCCCGGAGCTCGTCATTCGCGGCTCGACAGCGCGCCGCCGGCGAGTTCTTAGGCGGCAGGATGTCAGCTTACTCCCCGGGCCAGCGCCGAGACCGCGGCCCTCAACGCCAGCAGATAACTATCGACACCAAAGCCGCATATCTGCCCACTGACTATCTCGGCAAAAACGGAATGATGCCGGAACGGCTCGCGCGCGTGAATGTTGGACATGTGCAGTTCGACGATCGGACACGTGAGAATGGCCAGTGCATCACGGATGCCGTAGCTGTAGTGCGTCCACGCACCCGCGTTGATCAGCACGGCGTCCTGGCGCTCTTCGAATGCGCGATGAATGCGCTCGCACATCGACGCCTCGCTGTTCGTCTGAAACGACTCCACCTGCGCGTCGAGCTCCTTCGCCAGCCCTTGCAGTCGTGCATCGATCTCAGCCAGCGTGATCGTCCCGTACTGCGCCGGATCGCGCTTGCCGAACATGTTGTGATTGATACCATGCAGCATCAGGATCTTCTTCATCGGCCTCTCCCTCGTGTTCAATCAAAAGGCACTGCAAGCCGATCGATCACCGAGCTCGTCTCGGGGCGTACGCCGCGCCACCAGACGAACGCTTCGGCCGCCTGCTCGACCAACATGCCGACACCATCCGCGATACCGTGTACGCCCGCATTTTTTGCGAGTCGCAGGAAAGGCGTCAGGCGCTTGCCGTAAGCGAGTTCATAGGCCGTGCCGGCGGGACTGAACACGCTCGGCGGGACAGGCGGCAAGTCGCCGGTGAGGCTGGCCGACGTCGCATTGACGACCAGATCGAAACGTCCCATGCGGGCCAGATCCGCGTAGCTGCTGGCAACGATCGGACCGCGGCTGGCAACCTGAGCGACCAGCGCGCGCGCTTTGTCGACGTCGCGATTCGCGATGACCATCTCTTTCGGTGAGGCGTCAAGGAACGGCAGCAACGCACCGCGGGCCGCGCCGCCCGCGCCGAGCAGCAGTACGCGCTTGCCGGCCATCGGCAGACGGAGGTTCACTTCGATATCGCGGACGAGTCCGATTCCGTCGAAGTTGTCCGCAAGGATGCGGCCGCTCTCGAACTTGAGCGCGTTCGCCGCTCCGGCCAGCTCCGCGCGCTCGCTTCGTTCGTCGGACATCGCAAACGCCTCGAGCTTGAACGGGGCAGTGATATTGATGCCTTTGCCGCCGCTCGCGGCGAAGGCCCGCACCGCGGCCGCGAACGCGCCCTTCGGCTCGAGCTGCCCCTCGATGGCCGTATAGCTGATATCCTGCCGCGTCCCTTGCGCGAAAAGGCCGTGAATCAGCGGCGATTTCGTGTGTCCGATCGGATTGCCGATCACAGCGTATTGGTCAGTCATCGTTGACTCGCTTTGAATAGAGAACGCCATCAGCCTGCATCGCGGCGATTTCGGCCGAATCGAATCCGAGCGAATGCGCGACTTCGGCGTTGTGCTGCCCGAGATCCGGGGCGACGTCTCGAATCGTCGTATCGCAATCGGAGAACCGGAACGGAAGGTTGGGCAAGCGTAACGTCCCATAGCGGGGATGCTGCTGCTCGACGACCATGCCTCTCGCCTGGATCTGCGGATCGGCCAGCACCTCGTCGATGCGCTGCACCTTTGCGCAGGGAACGTCGATGCTATCGAGCAGTTCGAGCACCGATGCCGTGGTACGGGCGGCCACCCACGGTTCGACCACCGACAGAATGGCTGTTCGATGCGCGTTGCGCCCCACGCTGTCGTGATATCGCGTCTCGGCGCCAAAGCCCACCGGGCCGCCATGCGCCTCGATCAGCGCGGCGAAGCGCTTCCACGCGTCATCGACTTGCGCGGCGATCACGACATCGCCGTCCGCTGCGCGGAACACGCCATAGAGCGTGGAGGTCGGCATGTCGTGCCCGGTCTGTTCAGGCAGCACATCTTGCAGCGTGTAGCACTGCACCGCGTATTCGTGCATCGACACCAGCGTGTCGTACAGCGCCATGTCGATATGCTGCCCACGGCCGCTCTTCGCTCGCCCGAGCAGCGCGGCGTTGATGGCCGCGACCGCGTGAATGCCGGTATACATGTCGCCCAGCGAAATCCGCAGCAGCGGTGGCCGCTCGCCCGGCGTGCCGACCATTTGCATGATGCCGCTCTTGGCCTCGGCAATGAGCCCGAAGCCCGCGCGATGCGCATCGGGGCCGGTGTGTCCGTAAGCCGAAATCGAACAGTAGACGAGACCCGGATTGCGCTCCGACAATTCGGCATAACCGAGCCCCAGCTTGTCGAGCGCGCCGGGCCGGTAGTTCTCGATGAATACGTCGGCCGAGTCGCACAGCCGCTGCATGAACGCCTTGCCTCGCGCGTCCTTCATGTTGACGCTCACGCCACGCTTGCCCATGTTGAGCTGCAGAAAATAGCCGCTTTGCTGATCGTCGAGCACGGTCGCATGCTGGCGTCCGGCGTCCCCGCTGCCGGGGCGCTCGACCTTGATCACTTCGGCGCCGAACGCCGCGAGACAGCGGCCGACATAAGGGCCGGCGAGGAAATGGCTGTAGTCGACGACACGAATGCCTTCAAGGGGACGGGCCTGCATCAGCGTGCTCCCGGGCGCCGAGGCACCATCAGGCGATGTTCACCGCGTTGAACGACCTGTCCATCCTGATTGATCAGCTCCGATGGCAGTACGACGATGCCCCAGTCCGGGCGGCTCTTGCTTGCCCGCATCGAACCGACGCGAAACTTCACGTGCAGCACATCGCCGACCTTGATCGGCAGCACGAAATCCCAGCTCCAGCCAAGCGACATGCCCGGGAGAAAGCGATAGTCGCTCCGCGTCTTCAGCCCATCCGCGATGGACAATCCGAACAATCCGTGCGCGACCAGGCAGCCGAAATGGCTGGCGTTTGCGTAGTCTTCGTCCACATGGACAGGCGTATGGTCGCCGGTCAGGTCCGCATACGCGAGGATGCGCTCCTTGGTCACCGTGTAATGCGGACTTGTGCACTCGTCGCCCTCGCGGGCGTCGTCCCAGTATTTTTCAACGATCGTCATCGTCACACCTCAAGCGCGTGGATTGATCGCCAGCACCTGCGCGACGCAGGACGCGGGTCTGGCTTGAATCAGCTCGACGGCGAGACCGTCCGGCAGGCGCACCCAGTTACGCCCCTGCGGCATTTCAGCTACGCCGAATCGTTGTGCCGCGGCCAGCGCGGCTTCCAGGTCTTCGCACATCACACCAAGATGGGCGAGCCGGCCCTCCGGGCCGTCATATTCCGGCGCGTGAATGAACTGCAGGCCGCCGAGCGTCCAGTACTGTCGTGGCGCGTCGAGAGCGCCATCCACTTCGCGCAGGGTCATGCCGAGGACTTCCTCGAAAAAGCGGATGTGCCAGTGAATGTCCTTCACCCAGATGGCGACGTGTTCCAGATAGGCTTTCGGAGCATTCACGCGGCGGCCTCCTCACGTCGACGATCGGCCATCGCGCGCTCGATCCCCTTGATGCAGGCAACGAGCGTTGCGTTGACCGGCGTGGGCACGCCATACCGCTCGCCCCAGCGCACGACCGAACCGTTGATGAAGTCGATCTCCGTGATCGAGCCCTTCTCGAGGCTTTGCAGCATCGAGGTCTTGAAAGCCGCGGGCAACCCCTCGGCGGCGAGCGTCCAGGCCTCGTTCGGATCGGTCATCGAGAGCGTCACACCGGCCGCGCTCGCGGCCGCAATCGCCTCGGCCACGGCCGCAAGCGCGGTGGCTTTCAAGAGCGGCTCGTCGTAGAGCTGTCCATAGGTGAGTCCCGTCACCCCGGTCAGCGCGCCCGTCGCGACATTCACCAGCAGCTTGTCCCACATCGTGCCGACGATGTTGTCGCTGACTGTCGTGGCAAGGCCCGCGGTATTGAATGCATCGGCGATTGCCTGGACGCGCGGCGTGATGCGGCCGTCGAGCTCGCCGATATAGGTGTATTTGCCGATCACGCCGGACTCGATATGCCCCGCGCCGCGCAGCACGCCACCGACGTAGGTCTTGCCCGCGAGCACGCGCTCGCGGCCAACAGCGTCGGCCAGAATATTCTCGTGTCCGAGGCCATTTTGAAGCGACAGCACGACCGTATCCGGCCCCACGAGCGCGTGCGCCCCACGAATGGCCGCCTCCGTGTGGAACGACTTGACCAGCACGACCACCACATCGGCTGCACCGACATCGGCGGGCTGCGTCGTTGCCCTGACGCGCACCTGCCGGGAACCGCTGGCATCGTCGACTCGCAAGCCGTCGCGGCGCATCGCATCGACGTGCTCGGGCGAGCGGTCGATCAACCAGGTCTCGTGCCCCCCTTCGGTGAGGGTGGCGCCGATCGCGCAGCCCAGTGCGCCGGCACCCAGAATCGCAATTTTCAATGGCTTCTCCTTGACGTATGGCCGTACGATAGGAGTCGCCGCTCATATCGGCAATGCAATGCCTACAATGATGATATTGCGATAGACAATAACGCCATGACATCCGCCGATCTGCCCGACCTGAAGCTGCTTCAGCTTTTCGATCTTCTTTATGACCTACGCAGCGTCACGCGCGTCGCCGAGCAGCTCGGCCAAAGCCAGCCCACGATCAGCATTTGGCTCGGACACTTGCGGGAATACCTTCACGATCCCCTCTTCATTCGAACCCCTGGCGGGATGGCGCCGACCCCGCAGGCCGACGCCCTCATCGGGCCATGCCGCGAAATCCTCGAGTCTTTACGGCGCTTCGCTGCCTGGGAGATCGCGTTCGATCCGGGGACGGCCCAGCGGCGATTTCGTATCTGCATGACCGACGCGAGCCACATCACGCTGCTTCCGCGGCTATTGGCCCATGTCCGCGCGCAGGCGCCCGGCATCCGGCTCGAAGCCGCGCGGATCGACGGCAACACGGAACGGGCGCTCGAATCCGGCGAAGCGGATCTCGCGATAGGCTATGTTCCGTGGCTCGGCGGTGGCATTTATCAGCAGAAACTGTACGACCAGGATTGGGTCTGCCTGGCAAACCGGCATCACCCCAGGATTCGCGGTCGTCTCGGGGCGAAGCAGTATCGTTCGGAAGCTCATGTCGCCATTACGGCGGGAACGGGCGCGCAGTTACTCGAACAGGCGTTGCGCCAGGCGCGCATCGAGCGCGACGTCGTACTGGAGTTACCGGGCTTTTTGGGGTTGGGGACAATCATCCAGAGCACCGATCTGATTACGACACTGCCTCGACAGATCGGCGAGACGCTGGCTCAGACTGGCGATCTCGCCGTTCATGCATGCCCGATCCCGGTTGAGGGATTTGCGGTACGGCAGCATTGGCATGCTCGATATCACCATGAGGCGGGCAACCGCTGGCTGCGCGGTGTCGTCATTCAATTGTTCGGTGCTTCGCGTTGAACGGCAGGCCAGCGCGTGGAACAGTCCTTGCGCCGGCTTCCCCTGCCCACAACGAAAACATCCTTCATTGCCGGGCCCGTGGCGTTCGATCGTGGCGCAGCCGGTCGCCCGCACCGCACGGCGACAGGTTGACCGGCTGTGGAGACAAGAAATGAGCAAGAACGTCTCAGCACACGGCGGCTTCGATCGCCGGCACTTCCTGACCGGCATGGCTGCAATGGCCGGAGGCATGGTACTTCCCGCCTGCGGAGGCGGCGGTCACAATACGCCAGATGGCAGCGCGCCTGCGCCATCCATCGGCGACGTGCCCTCGCCCAACGCGGGTAACCGCTACAGCCTGCCGCGCCCGGCGCTCCCCTCCCCCGCGGCGTCGGGCGTCGACTTCATCGTTCTCGTGACAATGGAGAATCGCTCATTCGATCATTTCATCGGATGGATGAGCGGTGCCGAGGGCATGCCGGCCAATCTGCGGTACAACGATGCTTTCGGCACGCCGCAAACGCCGTTTCTGCTTTCGGCGAATCCGTCATATGGCTACCAGGCGTGCGGCCATGCGCAACCCAACCACACGTATCAAGGCGCGCGAACTCAGCTTGCGTCGGGCGCGATGAACGGCTGGCTGCTGACGCCCGATACCAACAAGACGCAGGGCGATCTGTATCCGATCGGGTTCTACGGTTCACCGGACCTCGACTTTTTCCGCGGCGAAGCAAGCAGCTATGCGGTCTGCGATTTTTTCTTCAGCGGTTTGTTGGGACCGACATTCCCGAACCGCCTCTACCTGCACAGCGGTGCCACCGACCGCCTGAGCGACAGCACAGACCAGTGCAACTTGCCGACCATCTGGGATCGTCTTGCCGCAGCGAAGGTCAGTGCCAAATATTACTTCCATGACGTGCCGATTACCGCGATTTATGGCGACCGATACGTCGGCATCTCGCGATTGTTTTCCGAATTTCTTACCGACGCCCAGGCGGGAACGTTGCCTTCGTTCTGTATGGTCGACCCGACCTTTATCGGTGAGGACGAAGGCACTGCCGACGACGACCACCCGTTTGCCGATATCCGCAACGGCGAGGTGTTCCTGGGACAGGTCTACGATGCACTGCGCACAGGACCCAACTGGAGCCGCACGTTGATGATCATCGTCTACGATGAATACGGCGGATTTTTCGAGCACATAGTGCCTCCCATCCGCCCCATCAGCAAGGACGAGCTGTCCCTCGGCAACGATGGCCGGCTCGGCTTCCGTGTCCCGTGCGCATTGCTCGGCCCGCGTGTTCCCGCCGGCACTGTGTCGCGATACCCGTTCGATCCAAGCTCGATCCATGCCCTGTTGCAATGGCGTTTCGGGCTGCAGCCGTTAGGCGTTCGCGGCAGCGATCCGGTGACGTTCAATCTTGCATACGCGCTCGAGTTCGGCGTAGCACCGCGCTCGGACGCGCCACCGATTCCGGTGACGCAGGGCACGTTCGGCGGACTATGCGCGGGGGCGACACAGCCCGCACCATCGAACTCCCTGTCGGCGATCGACAAGTCGCAGCCGGCCGTCGGCACTGCGCCCGGCACCCTCGTCCAACTGCGCGCCAAAGCCGATGCGATGGGATTCCCGAGGCCTTAGCGATCAGCGGAGTTTGCATCCGGCTTAGGGTAATCCCCCCTCACCGCCCGCCCGCGACCCGCGCGATCATCGATCTGTGTCCTCCCGCGCGGGCGCATCATACGAACCCTTATTTCCCGCGCGGCTGCTGCGATAGCGTCTCGTTCGCAGGTCCAGCGGGGGACGCGGCATCTTGGTACGTTCAATGACAATCAATCGACCTCGGCCAAGCCAGGGGGAAGCGGCATGAAGCGCTGGCTTCTGAGCTGGGCATTTGCGTGCGTGGCCCTGGTCGCCACGGCGCACGAGGCATCTACGCGTGCAAAAGACCGTCGTGCGGCCGTGCAGTCTTCGGTCATCTCCGTCGCCGCGACGAAGGATTTTGTGGCGCAAGCGAAGCGCGTCGTCGATACCGCGGAGCAACCGGCCGCCCCTTGGAACGGTCCGCGCACGGGGCCGCGTGCACAGCCGCATAAACAGATCGCAGTCGTGGCCGAGGACCTGCGCAACGGCGGCATCCTCGGTGTCGTCGACGGTTTGCTCGAAGCGGTCAAGGTCATCGGGTGGAGTATGAAGATCTTCGATTCCGCCGGCTTGCCCGATCAGCGGCTCGAAACGCTTGCGAATGCGCTCGCCAGTCACCCTGATGGGCTCGTTATCGTCGGTGGTGACGCACAAGCGTTGCTATCCGGGCTGCGCCCGTTCGCCGCGCGTCACATTCCGATCGTCGGCTGGCATGTGGCGGCAAGAGCCGGTCCGCTGGCGGGCACGCCCGTGGCAATGAACGTGTCCACAGATCCCATCGAGGTCGCGCGCGTCACGGCGCTCGCGGCCATCGCGCAGTCCGGCGGACATGCGGGTGTCGTCATATTCACTGACTCGAACTTCCGCGTGGCACAAGATAAGGCAGACGAAATGGCTGACGTCGTACGCGCCTGCGGCGGCTGCACGCTGCTCGACATGCGCGACGTGGCAATCTCCCGCAGCCAGCAATTGATGCCGGGCACGACGCGCGCCCTGCTCGCGCAGTACGGCAAGCGCTTCACCTATGCGCTCGCGATCAACGATATCTATTTCGATTACGCGGTCCCGGTGCTGACGCAGGCCGGCGTGCCGGACGGCGCGATATCGATGCTTTCCGCCGGCGACGGCAGCGAGTCGGCTTTCCTGCGCATCCGAACCGGTACCTTCCAGACTGCGACGGTGGCCGAGCCGTTGAATCTTCACGGCTGGCAATTGATCGACGAGATGAACCGGCTCTTCGCCGGAGAACATGTCACGGGATACGTGTATCCCGTGCATCTCGTGACGGCGCAGAACATTGCCGCGGACGGCGGCGACCGCCTCGTCTACGATCCCGCCAACGGCTACCGCGACATTTACCGCCACATCTGGCAACGCCCGTGAAATCACTGCTCCCCCAGTCTCTCACCGGACAATTCGCGCTCGTCGTTTCGTTTCTCGCCGCGCTCGTGATCGCGGTCGGTGCCACGACGATCTTTTCGCTGACGGATTCCACCCACGCGCTGCGCCAATTGGCCGTGGAGCGGCTCGCTCGCCTGCAGGACGCACAGGACCTCGCACAACAAACACTGACGATCGAGCGTATCGGACTGCAATTGTCGCGGGTCGAGACCGTCGCCGCCGTGCGGGAAACCCAGCGGCATATCATCGAACACGTGGCATCGTTCGATGACCTTGTCGATCGCCTGGCCTCGGCGCCCGCGACGCGCGAGGACGTCGGTATCGACGCTGTGGCGCTGCATCGTGCCAGCCAGCGCTTTCGCAACACAGTCAACATCGAGGCTCAGGTGCGGGAAACGGCGCTGGCGCGCGGCGCCGACGCACGGCCGAATCCGACACTGGCCAGTCTCGACGACGAACTGCGCCGTCAGGCTGACGCACTGTCCTCGGCGGCGCGAGAGCAGTCCGATCGCTTCACGCGCGAGTACAGCCTGGCGGTTCAGCGACTGGCCGCCCGCTCCGATCGCACGCGTGCGTGGATCATCGGCGAAGTGTGCGTCAGCCTGCTGCTGGCCGCGCTGATCGTCCGGGCGTTCCTGGGACGCCGCATCGTCGGGCGGCTCTTGCGCGTCAGCCAATCGTTGCGGCATGGCGATACCGACAATGCACAAGCCCGTGTGCCCGTGCACGGTCGGGACGAGATCGCCGATATGGCGCGCGCAGTGGAGCAATTCCTCGAAGACCGGCGCCAGCGCAGGCAGGCCGAGCAGGCATTGAAGGCACTCAACACCGAACTCGAGGCACGCGTCGCACAACGCACGTCCGAACTGAGCCAGGCGCTGTCCGATCGCATGGCGGAGATTGCGGAACGGCAGCGCGCCGAAGAAGCGGCGCGGGAGAGCGAGCAGTTCCTGGACAGCATTGTCGAGAATATTCCGGACGTCATCTTCGTCAAAGAGGCCGCGACGCTGCGCTTCGTGCGTTTCAATAGAGCCGGCGAGCTGTTGCTCGGCTCCAAACGCGAGCAACTCATCGGGAAATCGGTGCACGATTTGTTTCCGGCGGAAGAGGCCGAGTTCTTCGCGTTGAACGACCGGCACGTGCTCGAATCCCGTCAGATGGTCGACATACCTGAAGAGCCGGTGATGACGCCGCGCGGACAGCGTTTTGTCCATACGGTAAAGATCCCTATTCTCGATCAGCGCGGCGAGCCGCAATTCCTGCTTGGCATATCGCGCGACATTACGGAGCAAAAGAAGGCCGAAGAGCAATTGCGCGAAAGCGAGCGTCGTTATCAGGAAGTTCAGATGGCGCTGGCGCATGCGAACCGGGTCATGACAATGGGGCAAATCGCGGCATCGATCAGCCATGAAATCAAGCAGCCGATCGCGGCAACCGTCACCAATGCGCAAGCAGGGCTCCTATGGCTGCGGGCCAGCCCGCCGAATCTCGACGAAGTCCGGCAGGCGCTCGAACGCATCAACAAGGATACGAAGCACGCAAGCGACGTCATGAACCGCATTCACGGGCTGGTCAAGAATGCACCGCCCTCGATGGACAAGCTGTGGATCGATGAGGCGATCGGTGAAGTCATCGAGCTGCTGCGTGGGGAAATCGGCAAAAGCAGTGTTCGTCTGCGGACGCAATTCGCGGACGACCTGGCTCCCGTGACAGGCGACCGTGTCGCGATTCAGCAGGTGATGCTGAACCTTATCCTCAATGCAATCGAGGCGATGAGCACAGTCAACGACGCGCCGAAAGAAGTGACAGTCTGCACGCGAAAGTATGATTCGAGCGACGTCCTCATTTCAGTCTGCGATTCGGGACCGGGCCTGCCCGCAGGCGACGTGGAACGCGTGTTCGACCCGTTCTACACGTCCAAGGCCACAGGAATGGGTATGGGATTGTCGATTTGCCGTTCGATCGTCGAGGCGCATGGCGGAAAATTGTGGGCGACCTCGAACGCGCCACGCGGCGCGGTATTTCAGTTCACCGTGCCGTCGGCGGGTTGAGCCCCGGGGAGCACCGCTTGTACGTCAGCGGTGCCTGACCCGGGCTCATGCTCGATCAGCGTCATCTGCCTATCGGCTTAACGCCAACTGTGCGCGTTGCAACCACTCGCCGTTGTGTTCACGGGCGTAACGCGGCCAATGCTTGGCGTCGTGCACGATCTCGGCATAAAGTTCGCGCGCGCGACGGCGGTCGGCCTCGTCGGAGCGCGTCGCGAGCCAATCGGCGTACAGGCAACGGGGCGCCGCGTCACTTGCACAGCTGAGCGCCGTCTCGAACGCCGCGCGCGTACCTGGGCCATCGATCGCCGCCAGGGCTCGTGCGTAGAGCAAGGCAGGCTCGGATTGCTGGCGTGCGGCGGGCTGGACGGCGAACAGCTTTTCCAGCGTCTCCTGCGTGGCCACTGCTTCGCCATTGGCAAATTGCGCCCGCGCCAGCCCCTGAAGCAAGGCCGGGTCCGATGAAAACGGCCCGCTGGCCGCGGCCCGGTAGTGCTCCAGCGCTTCGGCGGCATTTCTGGCATCGAGCAACGCCGCGCCGAGCCGCATGCGGTGCGCGACCGTGGGCGCGCGATCGAAGGCGGTACGCGCCTCGCGTACCGCTCGATCGGGATCGACGAGCTGCGAGATGGCCCGCGTTGCCGCCCGCGCTCCACGCGACTGGCGCAAGCCGGGCAGGTAAACGACGAAGAGGTAGACCAGACTGCCCAGACCAGGGAAAAGAAACAGAATCAGCAGCCAATACATGTTCTGCTGCGTCCGTACGGCATGTATCGCAAAGATGAGGGCGATGATGACGTGGATGCTTATTCCAAAAATGCGCATTTCAGAGGAATCGGTCGGTAAATCGGCGGGACACCATTGTGACAGAAGCCATTGCGAGATCGGCAGGGAACGATCCGAATGCGACAGCTGGAATAACCGCCGCTGCGGGGAGTCATTGGCCCATCAGGCCTCGGGGATCCGATAGAGGTGGATCGTGACTTGCCCGGCGTGATCCTCGATAACCTCCAGTGCGTCATTCACCACCGCGAAACGGATCAGCTCATGGTCCTTCGTACCGGATAGCCCGCGATCGCGGACGCAGGTGCTCCCAAAATGGCCAAATTCGTAGGCCGTCTTGACGAGCGCGGGAGACAGGCATTCGGCGATCAGAAATTTGAACGTCAAGCAGACTCCTGCGAACGACGAACGATCTTGCTGCGGACGAGTTTAAGACCAGGCGAGTC
>CBJLAJ010000114.1:0-17833 GCA_966421005.1 uncultured Paraburkholderia sp. | reverse complement strand
ACCCAGTTGCGATGCAGGTTCGCGCCCGAGATCTTCTTGATGCGCGACAGCGGCTTCGCCTCGACCGGGCCGAACTTCGTGAAGTCGATCTTCGGCCACGGCAACAAGCCGAGCTCGCTGCCGCCCGCTGCGGGCGCCGCGGCGCCCGCAGGTGCGCGCTGGCCCGTCATGACGCCCTTCACGAAAGCCGTGACGTCGTCCTGCGTAATACGGCCCTTCGGCCCGGTGCCGCGCACCTGCGCCACATCGACGCCGAGTTCGCGCGCGAACTTGCGCACCGACGGCGATGCATGGCTCGGTTGGCGCGCACCGCCCTCGCCGGCCGGAATCAACGGCGCCTGAGCCAGTGCCGAGGGCTGCGCCGGCACGCTTTGCGGACCCGCCGGACGCGGCGAATCGAGCGGCGGCTCGATCTTCTTTTGCTCGGGAGCGGACGGTTGCGCAGCAGCGGGTGCGGCCGCGGCGCCTTCGGATTCGAGCGTGAGGATGACGACGCCTTCGGAAACGGTATCGCCGACCTTGACGTTGAGTGCCTTGACGACGCCGGCGGCCGGGCTCGGCACATCCATCGTCGCCTTATCGGATTCGAGCGTGATGAGCGACTGCTCCTTCTCGACCCGGTCCCCCACCTTCACGGCGATCTCGATGACGGGCACGTCCTTATAGTCGCCGATATCGGGAACCTTGACTTCTTGCTGACCGCCGCCTGCCGGCGCTGGCGTCGGCGCGGCAGCAGCCGCGGCAGGCGGGGCCGATGCGGCGGCCGGCGCCGCTGCGCCGTTGGCCTGGGCAGGCTTGGCAGCGGGCGCGGCGGCTCCGCCCTCGAGCACGACGATCAGCGTGCCCTCGGACACAGGATCGCCTTGCTTGACCTTGATTTCCTTGACGGTACCCGCCGCGGGGCTCGGCACGTCCATCGTCGCCTTGTCCGATTCGAGCGTGATGAGGGACTGTTCCTTCTCGACAGCATCGCCCGGCTTCACCAGGATATCGATGACGGGAATGTCCTTGAAATCGCCGATGTCCGGCACCTTGACTTCGATCGCTTCACTCATTTGTTGGTGTCTCCAGGGCTCGCGAGCCCGCCCGCCGCATGGGTGCGGCAGGCGGGCTGGGGCGCTTGCGAAGGCAATGCCTTAAACGGTCATCGGGTTGGGTTTGTTCGGGTCGAGCTGGTACTTGGCAAGCGCGTCGGCAACGACCTTGCGCTCGATGGTACCTTCGTCCGCGAGCGCATTGAGCGCCGCGACGGTGACCCAGTAGCGATCGACTTCGAAGAAGTGACGGAGCTTTTCGCGCGTATCCGAGCGGCCGAAGCCGTCCGTGCCGAGCACGACATAGCGCTGCGGCACAAAGGCGCGAATCTGTTCTGCCAGCGCCCGCACATAATCGGTCGATGCGATAACGGGACCCGGCGCGTCCTTGAGCAGCGTCTCTACATGCGAAAGCTTGCGCGGCTCGTTCGGATGGAGCAGGTTCCAGCGCGCCACGGCCTGTCCCTCGCGAGCCAGTTCGGTGAAGCTCGGCGCGCTCCAGAGATCGGCGGCGACGCCCCAGTCGTTCTTGAGCAGATCGGCGGCGGCGATGACTTCATTGAGGATCGTGCCCGCACCCATAAGCTGCACACGCGGTGCCTTGGCCGCCGCGTCGCTCTTCTTGAGCGAGTACAGGCCCTTGATGATGTGCTCGGCCACGTGCTCGCCCTGCGGCAACGCCGGGTGCTCGTAGTTCTCGTTCATCACCGTGATGTAATAGAACACGTCTTCCTGTTCCTGCATCATGCGGCGCAGACCGTCGTGCATGATCACGGCGAGCTCATAGCCGAACGTCGGATCGTAGGTCACGCAATTCGGTACCGACGACGCCCAGAGCAGCGAATGGCCGTCTTCGTGCTGGAGCCCTTCGCCATTGAGCGTCGTGCGACCGGCAGTGCCGCCGAGCAGGAAGCCGCGCGAACGCATGTCGCCCGCGGCCCAGACCAGGTCGCCGATGCGCTGCAGGCCGAACATCGAATAGAAGATGTAGAACGGCACCATGATCTCGCCGTGCGTCGAGTACGACGTCGCGGCCGCGATCCAGTCGCACATCCCGCCGGCTTCGTTGATGCCTTCCTGCAGGATCTGGCCCGTCTCCGATTCCTTGTAGAACATCAACTGATCGGAATCCTCCGGCACATACTTCTGGCCGTCCTGATTCCAGATGCCGATCTGACGGAAGAGACCCTCCATGCCGAACGTGCGCGATTCGTCGGGCACGATCGGCACGATGCGCTTGCCGAGCGCCTTGTCCTTCAGCAGGATGTTGAGAATCCGCACGAACGCCATCGTCGTCGAAATCTCGCGGCCCTCGCCCGTGCCCTTGAGCAGCGGCTCGAACGCCGACAGCTCCGGCACCGGCAGCGATTGGGCCTTCTCGCGGCGCGTCGGCAGATAACCGCCGAGCTCCTGCCGCCGCGCGCGCATGTATTCGAGTTCCTTCGAACCTTCCTCGAACTTGAGATACGGCACATTGCCGATCTCTTCGTCCGAGATCGGCAGGCGGAACTGGTCGCGGAACACCTTGAGCTGATCCACCTGCATCTTCTTTTGCTGGTGGGTGATGTTCATCGCCTGGCCGGCCTCGCCCATGCCGTAGCCCTTGATCGTCTTAGCGAGAATGACGGTCGGCTGCCCCTTGGCGCTCGTGGCCGCATGAAACGCCGCGTAGATCTTGTGCGGATCGTGGCCGCCGCGGTTCAGATTCCAGATGTCGTCGTCGGACCAATCGGCGACGAGCGCCTTCAGCTCGGGCGTGTTGAAGAAATGCTCGCGCACGAATGCGCCCGATTCCGACTTGTAGGTCTGGTACTCGCCGTCGACGACTTCCATCATGCGGCGCATCAGCGCGCCCGTCTTGTCGCGCGCGAAGAGGGCATCCCAGCGGCTGCCCCAGACGACCTTGATGACGTTCCAGCCCGCGCCGCGGAACTCGGATTCGAGTTCCTGAATGATCTTGCCATTGCCGCGCACAGGGCCGTCGAGACGCTGCAGGTTGCAGTTGATCACGAACACCAGATTGTCGAGCCGCTCGCGGCCGGCCATGCCGATGGCACCCAGCGATTCCGGCTCGTCCGTCTCGCCGTCGCCGAGGAACGCCCAGACCTTGCGGCCTTCCGTCTTGGCAATGCCGCGCGCCTGCAGATACTTCATGAAGCGCGCCTGATAGATCGCCATGATCGGGCCGAGGCCCATCGATACGGTGGGAAACTGCCAGAAGTCGGGCATCAGCCAGGGATGCGGATACGAGGAAATGCCCTCGCCGCCCACTTCCTGACGGAAGTTGTCGAGCTGCTTTTCGGTAAGGCGGCCGAGCAGGAACGCGCGCGAGTAGATACCGGGCGACGAGTGCCCCTGCACGAATACGAGATCGCCGCCGTGCTGGTCGGACGGGGCGTGCCAGAAATGATTGAAGCCGACGTCGTAAAGCGTCGCGGCCGAAGCGAACGAGGCGATATGGCCGCCGACGTTCGTGTCCTTGCCCGCGCGCAGCACCATCGCGATGGCGTTCCAGCGCGTATACGAACGGATGCGGTGCTCGATGTCCTGGTCGCCGGGGATCTTCGCCTGGCCGGCCACGGGAATCGTGTTGATGTAGGGGGTGTTTGCCGAGAACGGCAGATGTTCGCCATGCACGCGGGCAAATTCGATCTGCTTTTCGATCAGGTAGTGCGCGCGGTCAGGACCGACGGCGGAGATAACGCCTTCGAGCGCCTCGAGCCATTCTCCTGTTTCCTGCGGATCGTCGTCTTTATCGGCGGCGACATATTTCATGACTTCGTCGGGCACAGCGGACATTCTCGTCTCCTGGATAGGGAATGCTCTTTGAACAGACGACGCAGGCCGGGTAAGGCCGCGGCAATGTCGGCGATTGTAAAGATGCTGGCCCCTCATGCGCAATCAATTTTTCAAATTACGAGATCATTTCTCATAATGCGGAATATTGCTGCGACGCACAGACAAACGCCGCGAGATGGGCATGAAAAACGGTCGACCGTCTGAATCGCTTCGGGTTTCTCCCTGTTTTACGCCAATTGGCGCCGCTGCGCTGCGCTACAATTCGAGCCATGTTGACCGATCGGCTTTTCGCACGCTCGGCGCGGGCGCCCGGTCCCCGGGCGGACTCGACGCCGTCCCGCTGGCACCACGGACCGTGGTGGTCGAACTCCTATTTGCTCACGCCGCTCCTGTCGATCCTGGTGTTCCTCGTCGTCATGAGTCTCATTCTCTGGAGTCTCAACCGGCGCGAGCAGCAGCAGCAGGAGGACACGCTGTACCGCAACGTTGCGTGGGCGCAGCAACAGATCCGTCTGTCGATGACAGGTGCCCAGGAGCAGTTGCAGTCGCTCGCGCGCGACCTCGCGGCAGGCCACGCGGACCAGCGTTCGTTCCAGATGTCGATGGCCGACATCATGCAGGCCCACCCCGAAATCCTGTATGTCAATTGGTATACGAGCCAGAAACAACCCCGCTGGCCCGATACCCCATTGCCGCTTGCGGGCCAGCGTTTCGCGCGGCTCACCGACGCGCAGATGGACGTCGCCGTCACCGCCGGGTTCGGCGAAGCACGCAGCACGCGCCGCCAGATCTATTCGGCGCTCATCTACGACGATGTCGGCAACGGTTACCTGACACTGCAAACGCCGATTTACCGCGACCGCGAATTCCTGGGCGCCATTGCAGCCGTCTTCTCGATCGAAGGGGTGCTCAAGCACGACATTCCGCCCGAGCTCTCGGCGAAGTACAAAATCTCGCTCATCGACGCGAACAACCGCGAGCTCGCGACGACGTCGACACGGCCGCGCCTGCCGCGCGACCTGTTCTACGACCTGCCGCTCGACCCGCCGGGCCAGGGACTGACGGTGCGCGTCTATGCGTTCCCGCAGCTCACGAACTTCACCAACAACACACTCGTATGGCTCGTGGCCGGCTTGTCGTGCTTCGTGCTGTGGAGTCTGTGGAGCCTGTGGAAGCACACACGTCAGCGCTTCGAGGCACAGCAGGCGCTTTATGCCGAGGCGTTCTTTCGCCGGGCGATGGAAAATTCGGTGCTGATCGGCATGCGCGTGCTCGACATGCACGGACGCATCACGCACGTGAACCCCGCGTTTTGCCGGATGACGGGCTGGGACGAAAGCGATCTCGTCGGCAAGACGGCGCCCTTCCCCTATTGGCCACGCGATGCCTACCCCGAAATGCAGCGCCAGCTCGACATGACGCTGCGCGGCAAGGCACCCTCCTCGGGCTTCGAATTACGCGTGCGCCGCAAGGACGGCTCGATCTTTCACGCGCGGCTTTATGTCTCGCCGCTGATCGACAGCTCGGGCCGGCAAACGGGCTGGATGTCTTCGATGACCGACATCACGGAGCCCAAGCGCGCGCGTGAGGAGCTCGCCGCGGCGCACGAGCGGTTCACCACGGTGCTCGAGAGCCTTGACGCGGCAGTGTCGGTGCTCGCGGCCGACGAAGCCGAGCTGCTCTTTGCGAACCGCTACTACCGCCACCTGTTCGGCATCCGGCCCGACGGTCACCTCGAGCTGGCGGGCGGTGGCTTCGACAGCACGCAGGCCTCTTCCGATTCGATCGACATGATCGATACCTACGCGGGGCTGCCGGCCGCCGCGCTCACCGAAAGCACGGCCGACGCGCAGGAAATCTACGTCCAGAGCATCCAGAAGTGGTTCGAAGTCCGGCGCCAGTACATACAGTGGGTCGACGGTCACCTCGCGCAAATGCAGATCGCCACCGACATCACGACGCGCAAGCAGGCTCAGGAGCTTGCGCGCCAGCAGGAAGAAAAGCTTCATTTCACGAGCCGGCTGATGACGATGGGCGAAATGGCGTCCTCGCTCGCGCACGAGCTCAACCAGCCGCTCGCGGCGATCAATAACTACTGCTCGGGCACCGTCGCGCTCGTCAAAGCGGGCCGTACCCAGTCCGATACGCTGTTACCCGTGCTCGAAAAGACGGCCCAGCAGGCCGTGCGCGCCGGCATGATCATCAAGCGCATTCGCGAGTTCGTGAAACGCAGCGAGCCCAAGCGGCAGGCCGCGCGCGTGTCCGATATCGTTGCCGACGCGGTGGGCCTCGCCGAGATCGAAGCGCGCAAGCGCCGCATCCGGATTCTGACGGAGATCCGTTCGCGGCTGCCTGTCATCTACGTCGATCCGGTGCTGATCGAGCAGGTGCTAGTCAATCTGCTCAAGAACGCCGCGGAGGCCATGCATGAGGCCCATCCGAACGCCACCGACGCGGTGATCCGCGTCATCGTCAAGCTCGATGCGGGCTTCGCGTGCATCAGCGTCGTCGATCAAGGGCCGGGCGTCGACGAAGCGGCCATCGAACGGCTGTTCGAACCGTTTTACAGCACCAAATCGGACGGCATGGGCATGGGGCTCAACATATGCCGTTCGATTATCGAATCGCACCGCGGCCGCCTGTGGGTTGTGAACAACGTCGACGTCAACGGAAAGATCACAGGCGCCACTTTTCACTGTAGTCTGCCGATCGGCGAACCTGCCGATCCGAATCAAGGCGGGTCCGAGGCACCTCGACCACAAACCGTTACGGGAGAGCTATGAGTAGCCCAGTCACCACTCAGGAAACCGTCTTTGTCGTCGACGACGACGAGGCCGTACGCGATTCATTGCGTTGGCTGCTCGAGGCGAACGGCTATCGGGTGCAGTGCTTCTCGAGCGCCGAACAATTCCTCGAGGCTTATCAGCCTGCGCATCTGGCCGGTCAGATTGCCTGCCTGATTCTCGATGTGCGGATGTCTGGCATGAGCGGCCTCGAGCTGCAAGAGCGGCTTATCGCCGAAAATGCCTCGCTGCCGATCATCTTCGTTACGGGTCACGGCGACGTGCCGATGGCCGTTTCGACGATGAAAAAAGGCGCGATGGATTTCATCGAGAAGCCGTTCGACGAGGCGGAACTGCGCAAACTGGTCGAGCGGATGCTCGACAAAGCCCGCAGCGAGAGTACCAGCGTGCAGCAACAGCGCGCTGCGGCCGAGCGGCTCTCCAAGTTGACCGCGCGCGAACATCAGGTGCTCGAGCGCATCATCGCCGGGCGTCTGAACAAGCAGATTGCCGACGATCTGGGCATCAGCATCAAGACCGTCGAGGCGCATCGCGCCAACATCATGGAAAAGCTCAACGTCAATACGGTCGCGGATCTCTTGCGGCTCGCATTGTCGAACAAACCGCAGCAATGACCCGCGCCGGGCGGCGCAATCGATCCTGTCCGGACAGGTCGGTCGGCCCGGTTGCGCCTGCGCCGCCCACAGGCGCCGCGTTTTGACGCGCGCGCCGCATGGATGTCGCGATTGATCCACTACGTGTCGCTTTTCGGCTCGGCGGTATAATCCCCGTTTTGCGCGCCGTTGCGTAAGCGCCGGCTCAGCGCGATAAACGCGGCCGCACGGGCCCCGCCTCTTCCCTTCGCTTCGAAGCCCGCGCCGCGGCCATCGTCTCGCGCATCGCATCGTCATTTTTTCAATCTCGACCGACCCACCATGACAGCCACACTGATCGACGGCACCGCCCTTTCGAAGACCCTGCGCAACGACGTCGCCGCACGCGCGGCCGCGTTGACGGCACGAGGCTGCCAGCCGGGTCTTGCGGTCGTGCTCGTCGGCGACAACCCGGCGAGCGAGGTCTATGTCCGCAACAAGGTGAAGGCTTGCCGCGATAACGGCATCCACTCCTCCTACGACCGCTATCCGGCCACGCTGACCGAAGCCGCGCTGCTCGAACGCATCGACGCGCTCAATCGCGACCCGGCGATTCACGGCATCCTGGTTCAACTGCCGCTGCCGCCGCACATCGATAGCCACAAGGTCATCGAAGCGATCGCTCCCGAGAAAGATGTCGACGGTTTTCACGTCGCGAACGCCGGCGCGCTGATGACCGGCAAGCCGCTGTTCCGCCCCTGCACGCCTTACGGCATCATGAAGATGTTCGAGGCCTCGGGCATCGATCTGCGTGGCGCCAACGCCGTCGTCATCGGCCGGTCGAATATCGTCGGCAAACCGATGGCGCTGCTCTTGCTCGAAGCCGGTGCAACGGTCACGATATGCCATAGCAAGACTCGCGATCTGGCGGCGCATACGCGCCACGCCGACGTGATCGTCGCCGCGACCGGGCGGCGCAATCTCGTGACGGCCGATATGGTGAAGCCGGGTGCCGCTGTCATCGATGTCGGCATGAACCGGGACGATGCCGGCAAACTCTGCGGCGACGTCGATTTCGCCGGAGTCAGTGCGGTGGCCGGGTTCATCACGCCAGTACCGGGCGGCGTCGGGCCGATGACGATCACGATGCTGCTCGTGAACACGATCGAATCGGCGGAACGTTGCGCATCGCGTCGCTAGAGCGCGCAGTAGTCCTCCAATACGGTATCCGGTCCGCAGCACGACGCCCGGATTCGATCAACGACTTCAAGGAAGCGACATGGCCAACAACACGCACGATACGTCCAAGTCCTCCGGCACGCGCTCGCGTGAGGACAATCCGCTGCTCGATTTCTCCGGTTTGCCGCGTTTCGGCGAAATCCGTCCCGAACACGTCACACCTGCACTCGATGTGCTGTTGGCCGACGCGCAGGCCGCGATCGACCATGCGCTCGATCCGAAAACGCCGGCCACGTGGGCCGATGTGGTGGAAGCCACCGAGCAGGCCACCGAGCCACTTTCGCGCGCCTGGGGCATCGTCGGCAACTTGAACGCCGTCGCCGATACACCGGAGTTGCGCGCGGCCTATGGCGAGAACCTGCCGCGCGTGACCGAGTTCTGGTCGAGCGTCGGCCAGAATCTCGAGCTTTTCGAAAAATACAAGGCCATCGCCGCGAGCGACGGTTTTGCGGCACTGAGCCGCGAGCGCAAGAAGATTCTCGAGAACGCGCTGCGCGACTTCCGTTTGTCGGGCGCCGAATTGCCGGAAGATCAGAAGCCGCGCTTCATGGAACTGCAAGAGCATCAGGCCGCGCTCGCCAAGGCGTTTTCCGATCACGTGCTCGATGCGACGAATGCATACGCGTATATCGCGAAGACCGATGCCGAACTCGCCGGGTTGCCCGACGATGTCGTTCAAGCGGCCCGCCAGGCGGCCGAGAGCGCAGGCAGCGAGGGCTGGAAATTCACGCTGCACTTTCCCTCGTATTTTCCGGTGCTGCAGTACGCCACGCATCGCCCGATGCGCGAAGCGATGTACCGCGCCTACGTGACGCGCGCCTCCGAACTCGGCGGCACCTACGGGGCAGGCAAGGCCGAGTGGGACAACACGGCGATCGTCGCCGAATTGTTGAAGCTGCGGCGCGAAGAAGCGCACATGCTTGGCTACCGCAACTTCGCCGAAGTCTCGCTCGTGCCCAAAATGGCGGATTCGCCCGATCAGGTGGTGGCGTTCCTCGACGATCTGGCGAATCGCGCCCGGCCCTACGCTGAAAAGGACTGGCAGGAACTGCGCGAATTCGCCGCTTCGGAGCTGGGTTTGACCCAGCTCGAACCGTGGGACATCGCCTTCGCGGGCGAACGCCTGCGCGAGAAGCGTTATGCGTTTTCCGAGAACGAAGTCAAGCAGTACTTCCCGGAACCGGCCGTGCTAGGCGGGCTGTTCAAGGTTGCCGAGGCGCTCTTTGGCGTGCGCATTCGGGCCGATGAGGCTGCGCGCTGGCATCCGGACGTGCGCTTTTTCCGTGTGGAGGACCGTGACGGTTCGCTCGTCGCTCAGTTCTATCTGGACTTGTACGCGCGCGAGGGCAAACGTGGCGGCGCCTGGATGGACGACGCCCGTTCGCGCCATCGCAAGAGCGAGGGTGGTTTGCAAACGCCCGTCGCTTACCTGACCTGCAACTTCTCGGCACCGGTCGGCGGCAAGCCCGCCTGCTTCACGCACGACGAAGTGATCACGCTCTTTCATGAGTTCGGTCATGGTCTGCACCATATGCTGACACGCGTGGACGAACTCGCGGTATCGGGTATCAATGGCGTCGAATGGGATGCGGTCGAGCTGCCGTCGCAGTTCATGGAGAACTTCTGCTGGGAATGGGACGTCCTGGCCGATATGTCGTCGCATGTCGATACGGGCGCGAAGTTGCCGCGCGAACTTTTCGACAAGATGTTCGCCGCCAAGAACTTCCAGAGCGGATTGGCGACGATGCGGCAGATCGTGTTCTCGATGTTCGATATGCGTCTGCACATCGATTTCGACGCCGAGGGCGCTCAAAGCGCCAACGATCTCGCGCGCGAGATCAACGAGCGTTATCACGTGATTCCGCAGGCGGCGTTCTCACGCTGGCCGAATACGTTCAGCCACGTCTTCGCCGGCGGCTATGCCGCAGGGTACTACAGCTACAAGTGGGCGGAAGTGTTGTCGGCCGATGCGTACGCGGCATTCGAAGACGCGGCGATGGCGAACGGCAGCGTGCTCGATGCCCGCACCGGCGAGCGGTATCGCCAGGAGATTCTGGAAGTCGGCGGAAGCCGGCCGGCCATGGAATCGTTCAAGGCGTTCCGCGGGCGCGCACCGACGATCGACGCACTGTTGCGCCATAACGGCATGGCCAGCGCCCCCGCGCAGTAAGCATCGGCGCATCCGGGAAGCGACACGCCTCGCGCGGGTGTCGCTTGCTGTCCCCTTCCCTCTCCCAACCGCCTTAGCGCTTGAGCTTGAAATCGACTTCTTGCGGCCGGCCGTCGATAGCAAGCGATGCTCTCGCCGCCGGTGAACGGGCGATCACTTTTCCGCGCCGGATGACGGCCAACCGCGCGGTGCGCAAACGAATCGCTTCGACCGGATCGCGCGCGTCGAGCACGACGCAATCGGCGTGGCAGCCCGGCGCGATGCCGTAACTTTCGAGCCCGATGATACGGGCCGCATTGACCGTGACCGCATCGAATGCGGCGCGCATCGCGGCTTGCCCTGTCATCTGGGCCACGTGCAGGCCCATATGCGCGACCTCGAGCATATCGCCCGAGCCCAGGCTGTACCACGGGTCCATCACGCAATCGTGGCCGAAGGCCACCGGGATGCCGGCTGCCAGCATTTCCGGTACGCGTGTCATGCCACGCCGCTTCGGATAGGTATCCGAGCGACCCTGCAGCGTAATGTTGATGAGCGGATTGGCAATTGCGGCCACACCGGATTCGCGCATGAGCGGCAAAAGCTTGCTGACGTAGTAGTTGTCCATCGAATGCATCGAAGTCAGATGCGAACCCGCCACTCGCCCGCCCAATCCGAGCCGATGCGTCTGGGCGCAGAGCGTTTCGATATGGCGTGAGAGCGGATCGTCCGATTCGTCGCAATGCATATCGACGGGCAACCCCTTTTCCGCCGCGAATTCGCACAGGATGCGAATCGATTCCGCTCCGTCCGCCATGGTCCGCTCGAAATGCGGAATGCCGCCCACTACGTCGACGCCCATCGCAATTGCACGCTTGAGGTTGTCGAAGGCACCCGGGCTGCGCAGCAAGCCGTCCTGCGGGAACGCGACGAGTTGCAGATCCAGGTACGGCGCGACGCGGCGCTTCACTTCGAGCAGCGCCTCGACCGCCAGCAGGCGCGGATCGCAAACGTCCACGTGAGAGCGGATCGCCAACAGGCCGCGTGCGACTGCCCAGTCGCAGTACTGCAACGCACGGTCGACCAGCGCCTCGTGCGTCAGTTGCGGTTTGAGCTCGCCCCATAGCGCAATGCCTTCGAGCAACGTGCCCGATTCGTTGACGCGCGGCAGGCCGTAGGAAAGCGCGGCGTCGAGATGGAAGTGCGCATCGACGAACGGCGGGCTCACGAGTGCGCCGGCCGCATCGATCTCCTCATGGCCCGACGCGCTCAGATTCGGTTCGACCGCTTCGATACGGCCGCCGACGATGCCGACGTCGACAGGCCGATCACGCCCCGCGATATGCGATGGCAACGTAGCGCGGCGAATGATGAGGTCCATCGGCGAGTCCTCGGGTGAACGGGTGAATGGGTTTTGCGAGACACTGCGCACGGTGTGTGCGGCACCGGCGGCATGCCGTCGATTCTAACCCTCGTCTGTGGCCTCGCGGTCTTGCGTTGCCCCATCGTCGAAAAGTGGAAACTGGCCGGCCATACGGCTTTCGTCTTCCTCCAGACGCACACCCACGCCAAGCAGCCGCACCGGGCGATCGCGCCGCGCGAGGCCTTTTTCGAGCAGCATCAGCAGCGTCGGCAGGTGCGTCGCATCGGCCACGCATTCGACGGTCGTCCGTTGAAAATCGGCGAAGCGGATCTTGACGAACATCTTGCGAATCGCGGCGGCGGCACCCACGCGCTCGATGCGGGTATCGAGCTGCTCGGCGAGACGGCGCAGCTCCCGCGAACACTCGTCGAGGGTGCGCAGATCGGTCACGTAGGTCGTCTCGACGCTGACCGATTTGCGCTCCTGGTCCGCTTGCACCGTCCGGTGATCGATGCCGCGCGAGAGTTCGTAAAGGCGTTTGCCGAATGCACCGAAGCGGCGGTGAAGATCGACGAGCGACCATGCGCGCAAATCGTTGCAAGTCACGATGCCGAGCTTTTCGAGCTTGGCGGCAGTCACCTTCCCCACCCCGAAAATCTTTCGCACAGGCAACGCGGCAACGAAGGCGTCGACTTCATGCGGACGTACGACGAACAGGCCGTCGGGCTTGTTCCAATCCGATGCGATCTTGGCAACGAATTTGTTCGGCGCGACGCCGGCCGATACGGTCACGCCGACGGCCGCGCGCACACGCGCGCGGATCTGCTCGGCCATCAACGTGGCGCTGCCCTTGCAATGGAGGGAATGCGTGACATCGAGGTAGGCTTCGTCGAGCGAGAGGGGCTCGACATCGGCCGTATATTCGCGGTAGATCGCCATGATCTGGCGCGAGGCGACGCGATATTTTTCCATCGCGGGCGGCATGATCAGCAAGTCAGGACACTTGCGAACAGCGAGCGCGGACGACATCGCCGAATGAATGCCGAAGCGCCGAGCCTCGTAGTTGCAGGTTGCAATGACGCCGCGATGCTCGGGCCGGCCGCCCACGGCGAGCGGGCGCCCGCGCAGGCTCGGGTCGTCGCGCATCTCGACCGAGGCGTAGAAACAGTCGCAATCGCAATGGATGATTTTGCGGGCGAGCAGTGCCGGCACACCGGACGGTGCGCGCTGCGAATCGAAAGAAGAAGGATCGAGCGGGCTCAAAGTGGCACTACTGTACAAAACCACAGTGGGCAATTCAAGCACCGCGCGCATCGGCTAACGCGGCATCCGTCGTTGGGGCGACGAATGCCGCGTTTTGCACTCGTTCAGACGGGACTCAGGGGCTCAAGCCGCCTTGGCCGCCACGCGGAAGAACGCGACTGCCTGGCTCAACTGCCGCCCCTGTTCGTCCAGCGATTGAGAGGCGGCGGCCGCTTGCTCGACGAGCGCCGCGTTTTGTTGCGTCACTTCGTCCATCTGCGTGATCGCCACGCCGACCTGCTCGATGCCGCGGCTTTGTTCGTTCGATGCGGCGGCGATCTCACCCATGATGTCGGTCACGCGCGCGATCGCCTGTGTGACATCGGCCATCGTCCGGCCCGCGTCGCCCGCGAGCGCCGAGCCGTCCTGTATCGTCTGCACGGACGCCGTGATCAGATCCTTGATTTCCTTGGCGGCGCTCGACGAACGTTGCGCGAGCGAACGCACTTCACTCGCGACAACGGCGAAGCCGCGCCCCTGTTCGCCAGCGCGGGCCGCTTCGACAGCCGCATTGAGCGCGAGGATGTTGGTCTGGAACGCGATGCCCTCGATGATGCCCGTGATGTCGGCGATCTTCGTCGAGCGTTCGCTGATCTGCGACATCGTCTCCACCACGCGGCCCACGACATCGCTTCCCTTGTGCGCCACATCGGACGCATTGGTGGCGAGCGAGCTGGCCTGCTGGGCGTTTTGCGCATTCAATTGCACCGTTGAAGTCAACTCTTCCATGCTCGATGCGGTCTGCTGCAGCGACGACGCTTGTTGCTCCGTGCGTGAGGAGAGGTCGAGATTGCCCGAGGCAATCTGCGAAGTGGCGGTAGCGATCGTTTCGCTGCCCGCGCGAACTTTGCCTACCACCTCTTTGAGGCTCTCGCACATTTGCGAGAGCGCCGCCAGCAGGTTGCCCGTTTCATCGGATGTCACTGCGTTCACGCGTCCCGTCAAATCGCCGCGTGCCACCTTGTGCGCGAACTCGACCGCCTCATGCAGCGGCCGCGTGATCGAGCGGGCCACCATGGAGGCGAGCGCGAGTACACCGATCAGCACGGCCACCGCGCCCACAGCCTCGAGCCATTCGGCGTTGCCGATGATCCGTGCGGCTTCATCGGCGCCCTGTTTGCCCAGTTGCGCGTTATAGGCGCGGTGTGCAGTGAGTGCCTCCCCCCGGTGTTGCGCGGCATCGGCTAGCTGGATGGTGAATAAGTTGAGCGCTTCCTCTTTCTTGCCGTCGCGCGCGAGTGCCATCGCCTGCTCGCGCACTTGCTCCGTGGCCGCCGCGGCCGCGCGGTCTGCTGCGAGTAGCGTGCGATCCTTGTCATCGGACAGGAGCCGCTCGTAGGCCGCGAATGAAGAACGGGCCTGCTCGGCCTTTTGCGCAATCGCGGCCTCGAGACCTTTGGCGGCCTGGGGGTCGCTCGCTGAAATGTACTTACCCGTCAGGATACGAAGCTCGTCGAACGCGTCGGCCGTTTTGGCAAGCGCCTCGAGACTCGGGACGGTGTTGTCTGTCGAGTAGCTGGCGGCCTCGTAGACACGGCGTGTCTGGTAAATGCCAAAGCCTGTAATCAGGAACAGCGCTACCGCTGCCGTCAAATTCAAAAGCAGCAGCCGACGGGCAATCTTCATGCTGTAAAACCACTTCATGGTACGTCCTCTCGTGAATGCGCCCTGCGCCCGGGCAGACATAGATGCCCATAACGCTTTAAGGAGCGCCATTCGTCTCATCTGATTGAACTTCCTCCGCCGCGGCGCGAAACGTCCCTCTTTCGCGCGGAGCGAGGCCCGCATCGCATTGGTTAGCAGTGCGAAACAAAGCAGTCGTGCCTGGCGATACGCGGCATCGAATGGGGCGGGTACCCGCAGATGAGTTGCCGTCGGCGAAAATCGGAGGATGCGCCTTGAGAGCGCAGCGGCGACGACTGCAATGGTCTCTGTGTTAACGGACCGGGGGAGCCGTTGCTTTAGGTGCTTAATTAGGGGTGCGAAGCGTTGCGCTGACGGAGCGTATGCAGGAGGGCAACGTTATGCTCAAGCGCGCCGGCCCGGACCTGCGTATGGTTTAACGACAAAACTAAGAGTATCGGCACGCTCTGTCACTTTTTCGGAAACACGAAGTTTTGCATCGCGGGTTTGACCGCATCCCATCGCCCTTCTTCGAACACGGTCACAGCCTTCTGCGCCTCATCATCGTCGTGAAAACCAGTCATAGTGATGCCCAAGCCGAAAAAGACCACAAACCCGTGGACGATCAGTGGCTGAGAATCATTCTGAATGACATGTCGCAAGGCATCGTCCGAATGAACAACGAAAAGCGGAACTCCATCGAACTCCAATCCGGCGATGGGTGGGCTAAAACCAAGTTCGACAAGACGCTTGTCATTTACCGAATACACGGCCTGCACAGCAGCCTGCTGCCTCTGTTCGCGGATTTCTCCCATGTCGGAAATCAGTTCCGAGTCGTCCGGCGGCCCAAGCACTGCCGCAACGTCATCAGGTGTCATACCCAGGCACACCGCGCCGACGCCCGCGTACGGTCTAATGGTGAAATCAACAACAAGCATTGCTACGCCTGTCACTTATTCGGAAGCACGAACTTGTGCATCCTCGGCTTGACAGCATCCCATCGCCCTTTCTCGAATACGGTCACAGCCTTCTGCGCCTCGTCGTCGTCATCAAAACCAGTCATGGTAATACCTAATCCCAAAAAAACAATAAATCCGTGAGTGACGAACGGATCGCCATCATGCTGAATAACGTGGCGTAGGGCCTCATCCGATTTGGCAGAAAAAAGCTGCACGCCATCGAATCGCAATTCAGAGATGGGCGAGCTAAACCCCAACTCCACCAAGCGTTTGTCATTCGCCGAGTAGACGGCTTGCAAGGCAGACTCCCTGCGCCGTTCACGGATCTCTTGCATGTCGGCGTTAAATCTTGATCCGTCAGGCGGCCCAAGCACGGCCGCCACCTCGTCGGGTGTCATGCCGAATTTTAATTGCCCAACGCCCACATAGGGTTGAATATCCCAGTCCACTTGCATGAGTCACTCCGTTACTTCAAAAGGTTATGCTTTTCCAGGCATTCGAAGTATTCCAGCATCTCTAGCATCGCCTCATTGTATTTTCGCGAATTGCCCGTTTCTCGAGCGACGCGCATGACATCCTTGATTTCCTTGACCATCGCGTCGCGCCACCGCCCCTGCGCGAGCATTTGCGCGATGTTGTCGCGAAATGCCTCACCTTCCAGGCCCTGAGTTCCGTTGCTCATAGTTTCACGATGATCTGGCGGGTCCATCTGGATCGCCGGACCGTCGTCCTTATCAAGCGGACTCACTTTTTTTGCCGGCATATGATGCGAATCCTTGCCGTCATTAACCGGCTTACTCGTCTTACTGTGCGCGCCACCTCGGTATGGACCTTTGCCGTTGCCTTGCCGCAAATGATCGCATGGGCCCGCCTCCTTGCCCTTGACCTTCATGCCGTCACCGGGTGGCTTGCCGCCAGCCTCGGTTTCTCGTTCTGCCCCTTTGAGCCGAACAGCCTCATTCTCGGCTTGTTTCAGCTTGGCAGCTTCGTCTGCTTCCTTCGCCACCTTGGCGGTCGTTGCGGCTTCTTCCGCTTCACGCGCGCCCTTGGCGATTTTTGCCGCAACCGACGCTTCTTTACCCAGCGTAGCCGCCCCCTTGATGACCTTGCCCGCCGTCGTCACGATCTTGCCGCCTGGGATCATGCTAGCGGCGGCGATACCCGCCTCCACCAGATCGCCCTCGCCCGCATAGATCGCGGCGTCCGCCGCGCCCGTAACGAGAGATAAGCCACGAACAAAGCTGGCAAGGCCCAAGGTGCCATGCACCCAAGGACTGGCCTTATGCCAGAAGCTCTCTTCTTCCGGTGTTTCGGGACGAATGGGCGGGTTGGTGTTCGCACTGGAAGCGCCGCCCCGAATCGTCGCAGACGGCGCCGGCTGCGTAACGTAGACGCCCGGACAATTGCCGCCGTTGAGCGTGCAAGGATCGCGCTCGCGGATGACCGGCTTACCTCCAACGTGAACCGTGCTGGAGCCTTTGACCGGCTTGACTTCGCCGCTCACCGTGCCGCTTTTGACACCTTTCGCGCTGCCAGCCGCATCGCCTATACAACTCGGCTGCGTGCTCTGATCAAGTACGTAGGCCGGATCGCCGTTGAAGCGCACATTGCGAACCGTGCCGACGCTGTCGCTCAAATCCTGCGAGACCGGATATGGCAATGGCGGCGTGCTGCTTCCAACGGGTGTTTTATTGATGGAGGGAGCAGTCGATACGGCCTTGAAACTGCCATTTTTGCGTGCGCCGAGTAAATTAGCCACGTGCCACCTCGGCGGCGGGCTGCTCAACCGGTTTCGCGGCTGCCCCGTGCGCCTTCAGCGCTGCAATCCCCGCTTCATCGATCATTCGGGCCTCGAGAACGCGCACGGGCGGATCGCAAGCCAACGTGGCACGCCACACGCAACTGAGCCGCCGCCTATCGACGTCAATCACAATCGTGTCGAGATGGGCTGGCAGCTCGCCAATGGAACCATCTTCGAAACGGACCAGC
>CBJLAJ010000113.1:0-18084 GCA_966421005.1 uncultured Paraburkholderia sp. | reverse complement strand
AAGGGCGGGATATCGGGATTCGGCGGGTCGACGACATACATCGTACCCTCGTCCTTATTGGTGAACGTGACCTCGTCGCCATCCGTTATGGATGCGCCAACCGTGCCCCCATCGATTGCAATCGCCCAATTGATGCTGCCGCTCGTATCGGAGGATACGGTTGCATCCGTCTTCACCGCCGTCAGATAGCCGTACCGCTCGTTCTTGACATTGACGATGTCCCCGGAGCAGACGGGATTGCCGCCCTTTTGATTAGCCGTCGGATTTTGAATCGGAGGCAGGATCGTCCACGGCACACCGGTATTGACCGCCGCGTAAACGGGTTGTTTACTTGCATCGACATCCAAAAAATTCGTTGTCGTGCCATAACCCGCCGCCGTGGTTTTGACATAAACGATATCGCCGTATTTGATGGTGGCCATTTTGATTATCCGGAATCTGAGACTTGAATGACGTTTCGGTCGCTGTGACAGAATTTGAGCGTGGAGCGATCAGTGCTGGACGCAGTACCCCCGCGCGGCCGTTGTTTCCATTTACCGATGTATTCGGTAAAACCACGTAGCATCGTGCCCGCACGTGCAGACAGTCACCGCTCGGAGCCGGGGACGATGTGCGATGTTCCCGCGCGGTGTCGCATGACCATCAGGGAGTCGGCGACCTCGTGGCGCGCCGCGCTTGCGCCTGATAGCAGGCGCGGCATTGGACAGCCATACGTTCGTAATCGAACGCAAACGCGGGCGCTTCGGTGCTTCGGCAGATCGTGTATGGGCCATTTGCGCAAACGTAACAAAGCGAGCGATAACCCCGTATTGCGGTGAATACGTGGGTGCAAAACGGAAAACAAAGGCAATTCGACGCAGCGCGGCAAGCGGCAATGAT
Organism: uncultured Paraburkholderia sp.; assembly: GCA_966421005.1. Lineage (GTDB taxonomy): Bacteria > Pseudomonadota > Gammaproteobacteria > Burkholderiales > Burkholderiaceae > Trinickia. The sequence continues at coordinate 17,205 of CBJLAJ010000113.1, read as the reverse complement.
CGCGGCTGCCTAACCTTACAGACTAAGTCGTAGAGGCAGCACCGACGAATTGGTAGAAGCCGAGTGCCTTGCCGGTATGGTCGTAAATCGAGAACTGAATGCCATATGACAGGGTTCCGGTATTTTGAGCATCGGCACTCCAGCAATACACCTGAGTACCCTGGAATTTTGGATTGTTGGGGTCCCTGCCATCGACGAGCAGCTGTCCACCAAAGTGCTTCAGTGCGGGCGGGCTGATGATGTCGCTCGTGATGGTTTGGCCGGTCTTGGCGTCGATGAAGTTATAGATCACGCATGTATACAGGCCCGCGCTTTGTACCCACCACATGAAGTCCTCCCCTTCCTCCACTGCGATGTCGGTAACGTTCTGGCTGGTCGTGTTCCCGTCAGAAGTCATGACAGAGACGTGCGCGGCACCCACCGGCTGGGGTTTATCAGCCGTTGTCGCGGTCGACTTGAATGTCTTGTATATCGTTGCAGCGTCGATGCTGAGCAACACATTGGTAGTCATGGCCTCTCCTCGGAAGGGTGAAGTATCTGGACGAGAGCACGTTGGCGGGTATCAGTGCTTCGTAGGCAGAATAGATCAGCCATGTGAGGCCAAACCTAGCAAAACTGCGAGCGCGTCGGCGGTGACGTTTACTGTACGTTCGGTAAGGGCAAACGCTTTCAATTGCCAAAGCGCTGCCAAAGCGTGTTATTTCCGATCGAGTGCTCAACCGAAAGTGCATAGCCATGAAGATTTGCTTCGTCAGTTGGGCCTGCAACTTTGACGTTTCAACACCGTGGACTCAGCCTTTGGGCGGATCGGAATCTTGCGTGTGCTACCTCGCGCGCTCGCTCGCGCAGCGCGGACATGTTGTCCATCTTCTGAGTCACAACGATGCGCCGGAGCTCAAGATGGGCTGCCACTGCCTGCATCTGCCCGACCATCTGAATACGGCGTATTTCAGCGAGCAGCGGTTCGATGCGGTGATCATCGTCAATTGGCCCGCCCTTGCACCAACGTTTTCCAACGAACTGTTGCCGCGTGGAACGCCATTGATTTTCTGGTGCCATCACAACCCGGATCAGACGGGCCTGGTGGAGATCGAGCGCGAGGTGGCGCAAAGTCTGTCCGCAACGGTTTTCGTCTCCGACTATCAGAAGGAGCGCGCGAAAGCCCGTTTTCCGTTGCTGGACGAGTCGGTTTTTGTCATTCACAACGGTCTTACACCGAGCTTTGTCGAACTCTTCGAATCGGCGCAAGCACTGCAATCGGAAAAAGAGCACGAGGATATCGTTGCCTATACGAGCACGCCATTTCGCGGTCTCGATCAACTGATCGATGTCATGGAGGGCGTCCCTTCGTCTGTCGGTTTGCGTGCGTTTTCGAGCATGGCCGTCTATCAGGCCGATGATTCGCCGTATCAGCTTTTGTATGATCGGGCGCGCAGCCTTCCAAATGTAGCGCTCATTGGCTCCGTTGCGCAGCCGGCGTTAGCGCAAGCGCTGCGCAAGACATCGTTCTTTGTCTATCCGAATACCTTCACGGAAACGTTCTGCATTGCGGCGTTGGAAGCGCTTGCAGCCGGAATGGATGTCATCGTGCCAGACCGGGGCGCATTGCCCGAGACGTGCGGCTCATTCGCGACGTACGTCCCGCACGATTTGCTCGATACCGACCCGGTACAGGCGACAGCGCACTTTCGTCGTGCGTTGCTCGAACGGGTGGAAAAGAAGAAACGTGATATAGCGCGTTGGGCCGAAGAAAAGCTTCACCAGGCGTCGGAGGTCTGTGCCAATTTTCGCTGGGAGCGGCGAGCCGCTCAATGGGAAGCGCTGTTGGCTAACAGTATTGCGTCGTAAACGGTGGTCTCGCTGTGCGGCCGATGACGAGACATCGAGACTAAGCGCCTTCCCCACGTTGCCATACTTCTTCCGGAAGCGGTTCGAGCGCGACGTACACGTCGGTGAGTGCGCGGCAAGCGCGCGAGGCGTAAACTTCGGCGATATTGTGGGCGGCGTCTTTATCGTCTGCTTTCGCGTACGTTTGTGCTCCGAGCGCCATGCTGATCGTGCGACGGACCGCGCGGGACCTGTTTGACCTACGAGGCCATCGCCTCACGACTCGTCGTGATCCACACGCTTGTGCCATCGTGTGTTGATGCCGTGCTCGCGAAGCAGTTTGTGTAACCGCCAGTTCTCTGCGAGGAGCACAACAATCAGCACGGTTGTTGAGACGGAAAAATACGACTCGCCGAGGTAATGAATCGTCGCCCACGCGGCGCCCGCCAGAACAAACGCCGTGAGCGCGAGTAGTCCGCGATCAATCAGCCACGCTTTCATTGCTTGCCCCCGGCGGCGCGGGCCATTGCGCCGTACGAGTACCGGGTCGGCATACTGGCGCTGATGATTTCAGGGTGTTGAAGCAACAGGACACGCATCGAATCGGACATCATTATGGCTCCCCCAAGCATTACGCGATGGATTTGCCCTTGCGTAACTGGCCCAACCTTACAGCCGATGGTCTTGTCTGTCGCGACGATCAGGCTTCCGATCGCTCCGCCCGCGTAGAACGCCGCAGAGTACCCCGCTGCCGCGGCGAGCATATCGGTCAACGAACCGGCACCGATGAGCTCGCGAATCGTGACCTTCATGCCGAAGGTCTTCACGAGACCCAAGAGTTGTCCGATGGTCGAAACAGTTTGCTGTTGTGTCGCGAACAGACCTGTCGGGACAGTTAGCCCGATCGCTTCCATGTTCTGTTTGAAAGCCGGATAGAACCCGGCTATGCAGGATTGGCCCATATTCTCTCTCTCGTTTTTGTTGGATCTTGCACGGTTGATGTTTGTCAATTCCGGCGGGCGATAGGATACCACCGGGCGGTTCAGCGAAATATGCGCCGTGTCAGCTTGTCTATTGTCTGCGCATCGGCTTCGCGATACCCTGGCGGACTATCATCATATGAATTATGAGATGCCGAATTCATACACATACGGAATCGACGAGGGCCTCAGTCGCGAAGAACTTTTTTCTGATTTTCATCGACGAAACTTGCAAACAGCTTGGCATAGACGACGCGGTGGGAGTCGCGATGATCTTGTTGGGGCAACGCTTCATTCCGACTCGCGGCAAGTTCGCGAATGCGGTGAAGGGAACGTCCGTTGCGTCCGTCGTGTCTCGCCGCTTGCTCCCGTATGAGTTGAAGCATCGGATTCTGCCGACGGTGACCTCGTTCAAAAGCCTTGTTCTGCTTCGCATCAAGTTCACGAATAGCATCGGCGCGTTTGTCGGTCGCGCGATTCCGGGCGTGGGCTGGGTGCTTGTTCTGACCGATGCCACGATGATTACTCATCGCTCGATCGAGTCTTACAACCGCATCGCGAAGCCAGAGGATCGCTTGTGACGGACAACGCCTGGACAGACCTGCGAGAGTTCATCGCCGCTGATGCGGGCAAGCCTCTTGTTGGTCAGCTTGAACTGACGCGAGACACCGACCTCTACCACGATCTGGACATGAGCCCGGAGCACATCGAGCAGTTGATAAGGCGATGGGCCTCGCAGTTCGGCGTAGACCTGTCGGAATTCGATATCCATTATTACTACCCGTCCGCCAAGTTGGGCATCGGCTCCTTCCTTGCTGCTGTCGTCAAATCGCCGTTCAGCGCAGACGCACGCGAAACGCTAGGAGGTAGGTCGTTGACGCTTGGCATGATGGAGGAGGCGATGCGGGGCGGCCGGTGGAGGGCGTAGCGAAGGGGCGGCCGTCAGATCGGCCAGCGCAACTGCCTCAGCGCGTCCCGAGCAATCCGGCTCAGGACTAACCAAGCAAAAACCGTCGGACTCGCGCAGGACTCGGCGCGAAGCGAAACGCCGCACGAAGCGACGCGCAGAAACGAAAAAGGGCTACGGTAATTAGCCGTAACCCTTTCTTCCTTCGGGGAAATCACCGAATAAATCCTGGTGGGTAGTACTGGGATCGAACCAGTGACCCCTGCCGTGTGAAGGCAGTGCTCTACCGCTGAGCTAACCACCCGAAGAGCCACGCATTATGACAGACGTCCCGGAGTGCGTAAAGTGCTTTTTTAAGCCGCTTGCGCAACTGCGTCGCCGCCCTCCGGCGTTGCCTCGCGCCGCCACACGCTCGACCCTTTGGTCGCCTTTTCGATATCGTCGAGCACGGCCTGATGCGCCGCGAGCTCCTCGGCACTGGCTGTCGGCACGGGCAAAGCGACCGACGCAAGCGCGACCGCGATGCGCGGCGAAGCCTCGTCCGCCCGTTGCGCAGGTGCCTCGCCGAGCATATCGATGACGAGGCTCTCTTGGCCGCGCGTCATGGCGAGATAGACCTCGGCCAGCAGCTCCGAATCGAGCAACGCCCCATGCAGCGTGCGGTGCGCATTGCTGATGCCGAACCGATCGCAAAGCGCATCGAGCGAATTGCGTTTGCCGGGGAACATCGATTTGGCTTGAACGAGCGTATCGATCACGCTCGCATAGTGTTCCGAGAACGGTGGCAATCCGAGCAGCGCGAACTCGGCCTCGAGAAAGCCCAGATCGAACGCCGCATTGTGGATGATGAGTTCGGCGTCGCGCAGATAGTCGCGCAGTTCGTCGACGATCTCGGCAAACTTCGGCTTATCGCTCAAGAACTCGGTCGTCAGCCCGTGAACCGCCAATGCGCCCGGGTCGCTGTCGCGTTCCGGGTTGATATAGAAATGCAGATTGTTGCCGGTCAGCCGGCGGTTGATCAGCTCGACGCCGCCGATTTCGATGATGCGGTCGCCTGTGCGTGCATTGAGGCCTGTGGTTTCGGTATCGAGGACGATCTGGCGCATAGTCGACAAAGTAGTTCTTAACAGCAGTTATGACGAGGCAAGTGCAGCGCAAAAATCACGCACTCACTCCACAGCCAGCGCGGCCACGCCGCGGTTCGCCAACGCATCGGCTCGTTCGTTCTCGGGATGCCCGGCATGGCCTTTCACCCAGCGCCATTCGATTTCATGCAGCCCCGCCAGTGCATCGAGGCGCTTCCAAAGATCGTCGTTCTTCACGGGCGTCTTCGCGGCAGTCATCCAATTCTTTTTCTTCCAGCCATGGATCCACTCGCTGATCCCTTTTTGCACATATTGCGAATCGGTATGGATGACGGCCTTGCAGGGGCGCTTCAAGGCTTCCAGCGCGGCGATGACGGCCATGAGCTCCATGCGATTGTTCGTCGTGCAGGCTTCGCCGCCGAAGAGCTCCTTTTCCTGCGTGCCGTAGCGCAACAGCGCGCCCCATCCGCCGGGGCCTGGATTGCCTTTGCATGCGCCGTCCGTAAAGATTTCGATGAACTCGGGGGTTACGTCAGTCACGTCATATTCTCGGGTTGTGTATCTTGTGAGTGGCGGCGGGCGTGAGCCCCGGTGCGAGCACCGGCTTTTTCGTCCTGACGGGGCCTACGAGCCGCATGCCGCGTACGCGCTTGACCGCCGTCACCATATAGGCCGCGCCGAAAATGGGCCACCATCGGTCGCCGGCATCTTCCATGAACGAAAACCGCGTGAGCCACTTTTCGCCGACGAGGGGCGGACGATAGCAGCCGAAGCGTCCGCGTTCAAGTTCGAAACCGAGCAGCTTGATCCAGTCCTTGATACGCGTGAACGCGATGAGGTCCTGCGCGGCCGGCACGAAAGGGCGCCCGGTCATTTTGCCCACCGATTGCCTTACACCCCACAAACTCAACGAGTTGAAGCCGAGAATGATCAGTTGCCCTTCCGGCATCAGCACGCGCTCGGCCTCGCGCAACAATCGGTGCGGATCGCGCGTGAATTCGAGCGTATGCGGCATGACGATCAGATCGACGCTTTGCGCTTCGAACGGCAAATCGAGCAGATCGCACCAGACCGTGGTTCGGCCGTCGGGCGCATAGCGGTCGCTTGCGGTGGGCATCACGAGCGGCACATCGGGCGGCAGGGGAGGGGCGGCCGGCGCGAGCGGGTTGGACGCGGCCGGTGGAAAACGGTAGGGCGCGCTTGCACCGCTCGCGGCATCGAGCACGAGCGCGCGGCACGGCATGCGGTTTTCCCGCAGCGCGTCGAGCTGCGGCAGCCCGAGCTGCAGCGCGTGATAACCGAACACATTGGACACGACGCGCTCGAGCTGCGCCTGCTCCCATGCCAGGACATAACGGCCGGGCGGAGAATCGGTCCAGGCGGGCCAGTCTATAATCGGTCGATCAGACATCGTGTGAATGCGTCGCCTATGAAAACGCTCGAATACGTGCCGGTGCCGGCCTTTGACGACAACTACATCTGGCTCGTATCGAACGGGCGCGATGCGGTCGTGGTCGACCCGGGCGAAGCCGCTCCGGTGCGCGCATTTCTCGCGCAACGAAGCCTGCGACTGAGCGCTATTTTACTCACGCACCATCATGCCGACCATGTCGGCGGTGTTGCGGCGCTTTGCGGCAATGCGCCAATTCCCGTCTATGGGCCGGCGGCAGAAGCCATCGCCGAGGTCACACACCCATTGTCGGGCGGGGATAGGGTGCATATCGAAGCGCCCGCGATGGATCTGACCGTGCTCGATGTCCCCGGCCACACGCGCGGCCACATCGCTTACTTTCAAGCCGGCCATGACGGTGTCGCGCCGCACGTGTTCTGCGGCGATACGCTCTTCGCCTGCGGTTGCGGAAGGCTCTTCGAAGGCACGCCCGCGCAGATGCTCGCCTCGCTTGACGCGCTCGCGGCTTTGCCCGGTGAAACGCAGGTGCATTGCGCACACGAATACACGCTATCCAATATCCGCTTCGCGCTGGCCTGCGAGCCCGACAATGCGGCGCTGCGGGCATGGCATGAAGAAGCGGCCGCACGCCGCGCGCGCCATGAGCCGACGCTGCCGACCACGATCGCACATGAGCGCGCGGTGAATCCGTTCCTGCGTGCGCAACGCGACGACATTCGCGCAACGCTCGCCGAGCAATTGCACGAAACGGTGCCCGACAAGCTGACATCGTTCACGTTGATGCGGGAGTGGAAAAACCGCTTCCGCTGAGCGGCCCGGCGCGGCGAAAGTGGGTGCCCGCTTGTGAAATGATTCGAAAACGTACGCCAAGCCTCGGATTTGACAGGATTTTTTGTGATTATTGGTTGACGCGAACGGCTTGCTTTCGTACTATCGCTTGCAATTTCCAGCTTTGGAAGCCGAGACGTTCATGCGATTCATCTTTAGTGCGCTGTTGGTTCTGACGCTCGCCGCGTGCGCGAGCAGCGGGCCGACGGCGAATTCAACCAACGACGCTTCCAATCCGCAAGCCACCGCCGACGCCATACGTATTGCCACCGCGAAACAAACGATCGACGTCGATACGAGTTCGGTCGATCAGCTGACGACGGTGGACAGCGATCTTTGGGGCCGCATCCGCCGCGGCTTTCAGCTTCCCGACTTGCAGGGCGATCTCGTCGATATGCAGGTCAATTGGTACGCGCAGCGCCCGGACTACGTCCAGCGGATGACTGAGCGTTCGCAGAAGTACCTCTATTACATCGTTGAAGAACTCGAGTCGCGGCATATGCCGACGGAACTCGCGCTCTTGCCATTCATCGAGTCGGCCTACAACCCGCAGGCGCTGTCGGTCGCGAAGGCCGCGGGCATGTGGCAATTCGTGCCCGGCACCGGTCGCACGTACAACCTCAAGCAGAACATGTGGCAGGACGAGCGCCGCGACGTGCTCGCCTCGACGGGCGCCGCGCTCGACTATCTGTCACGCCTGCACGATATGTTCGGCGACTGGTATCTCGCGCTGGCCGCTTACAACTGGGGCGAGGGCAATGTGCAGCGTGCGATCGCGCGCAACCAGGCCGCCGGTTTGCCGACGGACTACCAGAGCCTGCGCATGCCGAACGAGACGCGCAACTACGTGCCGAAGCTGCAGGCGGTCAAGAACATCGTGGTCAATCCGCAGATGTATGGCCTGGCGTTGCCGTCGATCCCGAACCATCCCTATTTCGTGACGGTGACGACGTCGCACGATATCGACGTGGCAACGGCCGCGAAACTCGCGAACATGTCGCTCGACGAATTCCGTTCGCTGAACCCGTCGTTCAAGCGGCCGGTGATTCTCGGTGCGACACAGCCGCAAATCCTGCTGCCGTTCGACAACGCAAGCGCTTTCGAACGCAATCTCAAATCGTTCGGCGGTCAATTGTCGTCGTGGACCACCTATACGGTGACCGAGCGCGCGCGTCCCGCCGCGCTGGCTGAAAAGCTCGGGGTCGACGCCGATACGCTGATGGAAGTCAACAAGATCCCGGCCGGCATGCGTCTGAAGCCCGGCTCGACGCTGCTCGTGCCGCGCGATGGCGACGACGAGGATATCAGCGCCGATGTCGCCGAAAGCGCGGTGCTTGCCATGGAGCCCGACGTTCCCGACACACGCAAGATGTTGATCCGCGTGCGCCGCAAGCAGTCGCTCGCGGCGGTTGCGGCGCGCTATCAGGTCTCGATCGCGCAACTGAAGGCGTGGAACCGGACGAAGCGCGAAACGCTCATGCCGGGTCAGGTCGTCGTGCTGCACGTGCCTGTGGGCAAAGCCGTGCCGGCGGAGCCGGGGCCGCAGAAAATCGCGACGACTGTGCCGGCCGATGCGCGCGCAGAGAAGATCGAGGCGCGCGCGGCCGAAGTCAAACCGAAAGCGCATTCGGGCAGGACCGCCTCGCGCGGCGGAGCGCGGACCAAGTCCGTGAAGGTTGCGGCCAACGGCAAAGTCGAAAGCAAAGCCGACGCGCCGGCGCGTAAGAGCGTCGAAACCGCCTCCAAGCCGGGCAAGAAGGGCGCGAAGTCGGCTCAAGGCAAGCAGCAGAATACGACTGTCGCGTCCTCGCGCGGACAAACGAAGCAGCAGTGACCGCATGATCCGTTCGCCGCGCGAGCGGCGGCGAACCTCTCCCGCAGCATCCGGCGCCGTATGTCCATTGTCGGGAATAGGGCTTTCACGCTATAATTCGAAAGTTTCGCTATTCAACCCGCACCCTAGCGCCTACCTTCCCCATCCCGTTCATCCGCCGCTCAATGCACCGTGGCGTAGTTTTGGCAAAAGCAGCCGTTTCGGGCAATCGAGCGCCCCGGCATGCCAGCCAGGCTTTACGCGCAACGAGGAACGTCGAGCGCCGCGTTTGCCGCCGAACCATCGGCGCCGCGGCAGCCTCCGGGCGGATGACAGGTCGGCAACAGGGTGCTCCCCAAGGAGCTTCCCGTGTTGCCGTCTTTTCCTCCCGCTCTGCTTGCACTCGCTGACGGCACGGTCTTTCGCGGTTATGCGATCGGCGCAGCCGGCCATACGATCGGCGAGGTGGTCTTCAACACAGCCATCACCGGTTATCAGGAAATCCTGACCGATCCGAGCTACGCGCGGCAGATCGTGACGCTCACCTATCCCCATATCGGCAACGTCGGGGTCAACGGTGAAGACGTCGAATCGATGAAAGTTCATGCTGCTGGCTTGATCGTGCGCGATCTGCCGGTGCGCGCGTCGAACTTCCGGATGGAGCGCACGCTCGCCGAGTATCTGCGCGACGAAGGCGTCGTGGCCATCGCCGGAATCGATACGCGCCGGCTCACGCGCATCTTGCGCGACAAGGGCGCGCAAAACGGCTGCATTCTCGCGGGCACCGACGACGAAGCGCGTGCGGTGGAACTCGCGCGTTCGTTTCCGGGCCTCGCGGGCATGGATCTCGCCAAGGTCGTGTCGACGGCCAAGCCTTACGAGTGGTCGCAGACCGAATGGCGCCTCGGCAGCGGCTTCGGCGCACAGCGCTCGCCGCGCTACCGCGTGGTGGCCTTCGATTACGGCGTCAAATACAACATCCTGCGTATGCTTGCCGAGCGCGGCTGCCATGTGACGGTGTTGCCCGCGCAATCGAGCGCGGCCGACGCGCTTGCGCTCAACCCGGACGGCGTGTTTCTCTCGAACGGCCCGGGCGACCCGGAACCGTGCGACTACGCGATCGCCGCGACCAAAGAATTCATCGATCGGGGCGTCCCGACGTTCGGCATCTGCCTCGGCCATCAGATCATGGGTCTCGCCGTCGGCGCGAAGACGATGAAAATGAAAACGGGCCATCACGGCGCGAATCACCCTGTCAAGGATCTGGGCGACGGCCGGGTGGTCATCACGTCGCAGAACCACGGGTTCGCTGTCGACGCGGCCACGCTGCCCGCCAATGCGCGCGTCACGCACGTTTCGCTCTTCGACGGCACGTTGCAGGGTTTCGAATTGACGGACAAGCCCGCGTTCTGCTTCCAGGGTCACCCGGAGGCCTCGCCCGGCCCGCACGATATCGGCTATCTGTTCGACCGCTTCACCGCGTTGATGGACGCGAAGCGCGGTATCGCAGCCGCGTGATTCGTGCCGCGGCGCGAGCGAAACGCGCCGCCTTCGTCAGAGATACCAGAAATACATTAGCGAGAGCGTTATGCCCAAGCGGACAGACATCAAGAGCATTCTCATCATCGGCGCGGGTCCGATCATCATCGGTCAGGCGTGCGAGTTCGATTACTCGGGCGCACAGGCTTGCAAGGCGCTGCGCGAGGAGGGCTACAAGGTCATTCTCGTCAACAGCAATCCGGCCACGATCATGACCGATCCGAACACGGCCGACGTGACCTACATCGAGCCGATCACCTGGGAGGTGGTCGAGCGCATCATCGCGAAAGAGCGTCCCGACGCGATCCTGCCGACGATGGGCGGGCAAACGGCGCTCAACTGCGCGCTCGATCTTTTCCGCGAGGGCGTGCTGGCCAAGTACGGCGTCGAGCTGATCGGCGCTTCCCCCGAAGCGATCGACAAAGCGGAGGATCGCCAGAAGTTCAAGGATGCGATGACGAAGATCGGCCTGGGCTCGGCGAAGTCCGGCGTCGCGCATTCGATGGACGAGGCGCTGAAGGTCCAGGCCGAGATCGCCGTGCAAACAGGCGGCCCGGGCTATCCGGTCGTGATCCGGCCATCGTTTACGCTCGGCGGCTCGGGTGGTGGTATCGCGTATAACCGTCAGGAATTCGAAGAAATCTGCCGGCGCGGTCTCGACTTGTCGCCGACGCACGAATTGCTCATCGAGGAATCGCTGCTCGGCTGGAAAGAGTACGAGATGGAAGTCGTGCGCGATCGCGCGGACAACTGCATCATCGTTTGCTCGATAGAAAACCTCGACCCGATGGGTATCCATACGGGCGATTCGATCACCGTTGCGCCCGCGCAGACGTTGACCGACAAGGAATACCAACTGCTGCGCAATGCGTCGCTCGCAGTCCTGCGTGAAATCGGCGTCGATACGGGCGGTTCGAACGTCCAGTTCGCCATCAATCCGAACGACGGCCGCGTGATCGTCATCGAAATGAATCCGCGCGTGTCGCGCTCGTCGGCGCTCGCTTCGAAGGCCACAGGCTTTCCGATTGCGAAGGTTGCCGCCAAGCTGGCTGTCGGCTATACGCTCGACGAGCTCAAGAACGAAATCACGGGGGGGCAGACGCCCGCTTCGTTCGAGCCGACGATCGACTACGTCGTCACGAAGATCCCGCGCTTTGCGTTCGAGAAATTCCGCGAGGCCGATTCGCATCTGACGACGCAGATGAAATCGGTCGGGGAAGTGATGGCGATCGGCCGCACGTTCCAGGAATCGTTCCAGAAAGCGCTGCGCGGCCTTGAAGTCGGTGTCGACGGGCTCGACGAGAAATCCACCAACCGCGACGAGATCGTGCGCGAGATAGGCGAGCCCGGTCCGGATCGCATCTGGTACGTGGGCGATGCGTTCCGCCTCGGCATGTCGCTCGACGAAGTGTTCGAAGAGACGTCGATCGATCCCTGGTTCCTCGCGCAGATCGAAGAGATCGTCGCCAAGGAGAAGGCACTCGCCGGCCGCACGCTCGCCAGCCTTTCGAAGGAAGAGCTGCGCTTTTTGAAGCAAAGCGGTTTCTCGGACCGCCGGCTCGCGAAGCTCGTCTCGGCCGAGCCGGCCGACGTGCGCCGCCGCCGCATCGAGCTGAACGTGCGCCCGGTCTACAAGCGGGTCGATACCTGCGCCGCTGAATTCGCCACGAAGACGGCCTACATGTATTCGACCTACGAGGAAGAATGCGAGGCGATGCCGACGTCGAACAAGAAGATCATGGTGCTGGGTGGCGGGCCGAACCGCATCGGGCAGGGTATCGAGTTCGATTACTGCTGCGTGCATGCCGCGCTTGCCATGCGCGAGGACGGCTATGAGACGATCATGGTCAACTGCAACCCCGAGACGGTGTCGACGGACTACGACACGTCCGATCGCCTTTATTTCGAGCCGCTCACGCTTGAAGACGTCCTCGAGATCGTCGACAAGGAAAAGCCGCTTGGCGTGATCGTTCAGTACGGCGGTCAGACGCCGCTGAAGCTCGCGCTCGATCTCGAAGCCAACGGCGTGCCGATCATCGGCACGTCGCCCGACATGATCGATGCAGCGGAAGATCGCGAGCGCTTCCAGAAGTTGCTGCAGGATCTGCAGTTGCGACAGCCGCCGAACCGCACGGCGCGCACCGAAGCGGACGCGCTCACACTTGCCGACGAAATCGGTTACCCGCTCGTCGTGCGTCCCTCGTACGTGCTCGGCGGACGTGCGATGGAAATCGTCCACGAGCCGCGCGATCTCGAGCGCTATATGCGCGAGGCCGTGAAGGTGTCGAACGATTCGCCGGTGTTGCTCGACCGTTTTCTGAACGATGCGATCGAATGCGATGTCGATTGCATCTCGGATGGCGAGGCGGTGTTCATCGGCGGCGTGATGGAGCACATCGAACAGGCCGGCGTGCATTCGGGCGATTCGGCCTGTTCGCTGCCGCCTTACTCGCTCTCGAAGGAAACGGTGGCCGAGCTCAAGCGCCAGACGGGCGCGATGGCGCGCGCACTGAACGTCGTGGGCCTGATGAATGTCCAATTCGCGATTCAGCAGGTGAAGCAGGACGACGGCACGGTGAAGGACGTCATTTACGTGCTCGAAGTCAATCCGCGCGCTTCTCGCACGGTGCCTTACGTATCGAAGGCAACGGGGCTGGCGCTCGCCAAGATCGCCGCGCGCGCGATGGTCGGGCAAACGCTCGCGCAGCAGGGCATCGGGAAGGAAGTCGAGCCGCCTTACTTCAGCGTAAAGGAGGCCGTCTTCCCGTTCGTCAAATTCCCGACCGTCGATCCGGTGCTGGGCCCCGAAATGCGTTCGACGGGCGAAGTGATGGGCGTGGGCCAGACGTTCGGCGAAGCGCTTTTCAAGTCGCAGCTCGCCGCCGGTTCGCGCCTCCCCGAGTCGGGCACCGTGTTGATCACGGTAATGGATGCCGACAAGGCGAAAGCGGTCGAAGTGGCCGGCATGCTGCATGAACTCGGCTACCCGATCGTCGCGACGAAAGGTACGGCCGCGGCGATTGCGGCAGCCGGTGTGCCGGTCAAGGTCGTCAACAAGGTCAAGGACGGACGCCCCCATATCGTCGATATGATCAAGAACGGCGAGATCGCGCTCGTGTTCACGACGGTCGACGAAACGCGCGCCGCGATCGCCGATTCGCGCTCGATTCGCATGAGCGCGCAGGCGAACAAGGTCACGTACTACACGACGATGTCGGGTGCGCGCGCTGCCGTCGAGGGGCTGCGTTACCTGCGCGACTTGGAAGTCTATGATTTACAAGGCCTTCATGCTCGCCTAAACTAAGCCTCTGATTACTAGACGGGGTCGGCTTCGACCCCAGATGCCGCGGTTAAGCGGCGTCCCCTCCGGTGGCCACAACGCCTGACGGGATGCACTTAACCGCGGTGCTTTTTTATAGCCGTCTTTTTTGCTTACTGATCTGTCTATGAGCACCATTCCATTGACAAAACGGGGCGCCAACAAGCTGCGCGACGAACTGCAGCGCTTGAAATCCATTGAGCGTCCCTCCGTCATCAACTCGATCGCCGAGGCGCGCGCGCAAGGGGATTTGTCCGAAAACGCCGAATACGATGCAGCCAAGGAAAAGCAGGGTTTCATCGAGGGCCGCATTGCCGAAATCGAGTCGAAGCTCGCCGCCGCGCAGGTGATCGACCCTGCCGCGCTCGATGCCGAGGGCCGCGTGGTCTTCGCGGCCACTGTCGAGCTCGAGGATCTCGATTCGGGCGACATCGTGACTTATCAGATCGTCGGTGACGACGAGGCCGATATCGATCACGGTCTGATCTCGGTCAGCTCGCCGATCGCGCGTGCGCTGATCGGCAAATCGGAAGGCGACGTGGCCGCGGTGCAAGCGCCCGGCGGCGTGCGCGAATACGAAATCATCGCCGTCAGCTACGTCTGACAGGCGGGCTCGTGTCCCTGGCTCCCCACCGCATTTTCAGGTTGCTCGTCGTCGTTTGGGTCGGCTCGTTGCTGACCATCGGCTACGCCGCCGCGCCGACGCTTTTCGCCACGCTCGACCGCGTCGCCGCGGGCGCTGTGGCGGCCCGGCTATTTCGCATCGAAGCGATGATCGGCGTGCTCTGCGGGATTTTGGCGCTCGCGCTCGGCAATGTGCTCGTGCGGCGCGGTTCGCTCGTGTATCGGCCGCTCAGAGGGTTGCTGGCCGGTATGCTGGTTTGCGTGCTGGTCGGCTATTTCGCGCTGCAGCCGTTCATGGAAGCGATGCGCGGCGCCGCGCTCGAAGCGGGCGTCGATGTGGCGCATTCGGCCTATGCCGCGCGATTCGGGATGCTTCATGGCATCTCGAGCCTGATTTACCTGATCGAAAGCCTGCTTGGCATCGTGCTCGTCTGGAAGCTGCCCGTGGACACGCTCGGCCGCGCGGACGGCCCGGCCTGAGCTGCGGCTTTGCGCTGCGGCGGCGCCCGGTGTCGAACGGGCGCCCCGAGGCCGGATTACTTCACTGTTTGATGCTGGCGCTTGGCACTGGTCTGACGTTTCTTCGCGCGCTTGATGTTGCCACCCGCGGTGACACGTTCATTACCACGCACGAGTACGGTTTGCGGCTTCGGCCTGCGCTTGGGGTTCTCCGTCGGTTTGACTACCTTCACCAAACGCGGCGCGGCCCCGCGCACCGGTTTTTCGCCGGCGGCTTGCTGTACGCTGGGCACAGCGCGGCCGCGGGCAGCGCTACCGGCGGTGCGGCCTGCGGTCTTGGTCGCAGCAGGGCTTTTTGCGGCGGGGGTACGGCTGGTGGTCTTCGTTGCGGCGGGACTTTTCACCGCGGCGGTACGCGCGCTTTCCTGCGGCTTCCAGATGACGAGCAATTTGCCGATTTGCTGGATGGGGGCCGCACCGAGCGTATCGCAGATCTGTTCGTAGATGGCTGCACGCTCTTCGCGTTCGTCGCCGAACACGCGAATCTTGATGAGCTGATGCGCGGCAAGGTGGACCTTGATCTCGGCCAGCACGGCGTCGGTCAACCCATCGCCCCCGACCAGCACGACCGGTTTGAGCGCATGAGCCTGGGCGCGCAATTCGGCGCGTTGAGCGGGAGAGACTTTGAGGGCAGGCATGTGGGAATCGGCAACTCGACTAAAATGTGGGCGCCTTGCAAATACGTTACGAAGGCGTGACGAGTGTGACAAACCGCGTGAGCGCGGCAGCCACATCGGCAAAACGCGTATTATCCGCCAAAAGTGCGGCGACGCAGCAACCGTTGTAAACCTTTCGATGGCAAAAAATCGCTTCAATCAGTCGTGGCTGCACGACCATATCAACGATCCTTATGTCAAGCTGGCGCAGCGCGAAGGGTACCGCGCGCGAGCAGCCTACAAACTCAAGGAAATCGACGAGCAGGACAAGCTGATTCGCCCGGGGCAGGTGATCGTCGATCTCGGCTCGGCGCCGGGCAGCTGGAGCCAGTACGCGCGCAACAAGCTCGCGCAGGGCGCGCGTCGTGACGAGACGCGCGAAGGCGGTATCGACGGGACGATCATCGCGCTCGACATCCTGCCGATGGAGCCCATCGCCGACGTTCATTTCATCCAGGGCGACTTTCGCGAGGAAACAGTCGCGGCGCAGCTCGAAGAAATGGTGGGCGATCGGCGCGTGGACCTTGTAATTTCCGATATGGCGCCCAACCTGTCCGGCGTGGCCGTGGCGGATGCGGCGCGGATCGAGCATATCTGCGATCTCGCCCTCGAATTCGCTCAAAACCACCTGAAGCCGGAAGGCGCCTTGCTCGTCAAGTGTTTCCACGGGAGCGGCTACAGTCAGATCGTCGAGAAATTCAAGCGCCAGTTCAAAACAGTCGCGGCGCGCAAGCCCAAGGCGTCCCGCGACAAATCGTCCGAAACGTTCATTCTGGGCAAGGTATTGAAGCGTCCGGGATGAGGCGCCCGTCAAGCTCGCCGGTGGGGCGATGGGGGCCGGCGTATGCTGTGGTGGCCCCGCAATGTGCGAAAACGACACTTGACGAATCGAAAAACGCTATTTGCGTGGTAACGAAACGTTATGGCAGGGGTCTACGGACTGGATTAGAATGCTTTCGTGGTGCCGCAAGGTAAATGTAGGCGCCCGTCTATAAGGAAGGAGTGGTGCTTTGAACAACAATATGTTTTCGAAGGCAGCAGTGTGGCTGGTGATCGCACTGGTGCTGTTTACTGTGTTCAAGCAGTTCGACAAGCCCCGCGTCCAGGAAGGTGTCTCGTATTCGCAGTTCATGACGGACGCGAAGGACGGCAAGGTCAAGAGTGTCGTCGTTCAAGGGCGCAATCTCACGGTCACTCCTGCAGACGGTCAAAAGTACCAGATCGTATCTCCGGGCGACATCTGGATGGTCGGCGACTTGATGAAGTATGGCGTTCAGGTGAGCGGCAAGGCCGATGAAGAGCCGAGCGCGCTCGTATCTGCGCTTTACTATCTCGGGCCGACGATTCTCATCATCGGGTTCTGGTTCTACATGATGAGGCAGATGCAAGGCGGCGGCAAAGGCGGGGCGTTCTCGTTCGGCAAATCGCGCGCGCGCCTGATCGACGAGAACAACAACGCTATCAATTTCACCGATGTCGCAGGGTGTGACGAAGCGAAGGAGGAGGTCTCCGAGCTCGTCGATTTTCTGCGCGATCCGCAAAAATTCCAGAAGCTCGGTGGCCGCATTCCGCGTGGGGTGCTGCTCGTCGGGCCGCCCGGTACCGGTAAGACGTTGCTGGCGCGTGCGATCGCCGGCGAGGCGAAGGTGCCGTTCTTCAGTATCTCCGGTTCGGATTTCGTTGAAATGTTCGTTGGC
>CBJLAJ010000112.1:0-18204 GCA_966421005.1 uncultured Paraburkholderia sp. | reverse complement strand
TTGGGGCGTTAGCTCAGTTGGTAGAGCAGCGGACTCTTAATCCGTAGGTCGAGTGTTCGAGTCACTCACGCCCCACCAAGAAATTTAAAAGGCTCCCGAGCGATCGGGGGCCTTTTTCATTTCTACCATTCGAACGCACTGACTACGATAAGCGCGTTCAAACGCATGCGGGCACGTTGGAAAAAGCCTCACGCGACGCCTGAAGACTTTGCTCAGGCGTTGGAGCGAAATGCGCTCCCCGCTACAGCGCAGCGAATACGCGACGCAGCGGACCTGATCTAAGCCATCTTGCTAGGCCTTGTTTCGTTTGGGCCTCCCTAACAACGTCCGCAGAGGACGCTTAACCACCGCGACTGGGTTGAGGACGCTCACGGGCGTACCGTCGTCGCCGGAGCGAGATCGGCTCAGTGCTACACGGTGCGCAGCGCTGGACCTCGCGCGATGCTGTCAATTCGCTTGCAAGCAGCGACAATCATCGATACCATACGCCTCAATATGTCCCTCACCTCTGGGCCCGGTGCAAACCGGCAACTCATGTGGGGGATTTCCTTTTGTAGCCTCGACAACAAGCCCTATGGTCGCAGCGCCGCAGCCGCCGTATTCCCCGCTGAAGCTACATCTGCGCTATACCGATCAAGTCAGCCTACTGCGCGCCAGAAACCTCGCGATCAACGACGAAGCGTCTGCTCTTGCTGCGCTTCAGCGAATCGGCTACTACCGGCTGGTCGGCTATTGGTTCCCGTTGCGCAGACCCGACCCGAACAATCGAGGGGCCCGACTGGACGATTTCCAGGACGGTGCAACCTTTGAGCTTGCGGCCAGCCTCTACGATTTCGACCGTGCTTTGCGTCTAGTGGTATTGGACGCCATTGAGCGCATCGAGGTCGCGGTCCGTGTCGACGTAGCGCACCTGCTTGGCCGGCGCCATCGACTCGCGCATGAATGTCCCTCGCTGATGGACGGCAAGTTCCCGCATGCCGACTGGCTCAAGCGCTTCAGAGAGGGCGTTCAGAAGAAGGCCAAGGAAGAGTTCGTAGCGCACCATATCCAGCGATATAACGGGCGGATGCCGATCTGGGTTGCGACAGAAACTTGGGACTTCGGGCTCCTCTCAAAATTTTATGCCGGCATGAAATACAAAGATCAACAGCGCATCGCGCAGCGCTATCTGATTGATGGGCCAACCCTTGGTTCGTGGCTGCGCTCCTTGAACTTCGTACGCAACGTATCGGCGCACCACTCCCGACTTTGGAATCGAAACAATCCGGATGCGCTGAGAATGCCCGCAACGCAGCCACACCATCATCTTTATCACTTGGCAGTGGATGAGTTCGCGCGCAGGCGCGTGTACGGTTCCCTATGTGTCATACGACACATGCTGAACAAAATCGAATCGAACACCACGTGGCCACAGCGAGTAAAGAACCTCTGCGCGGAGTTCCCCACCTCCGACCTAGTGGCTTTGCGCAATGGCGGCTTCCCGGACGGTTGGCGCGATCTGCCGTTTTGGCGAACCGAAGCCTGATCGGATCGCTTGCGCGGATGTGATAATTAGCACCACATCCACCATCGCTGACCTCGTGCCCGCTCCCACCGGACTCGCCTTGCCCTTACGCTGCCGCGGGCGTCTCGAACGTGAACGCAAGAGGCGGCAACCCCGGCCGCGCCGCATTTCGGACGGCGATCGACACGCGCGCAACACGTAACGAAGCATCGCGCTCGCGACCCGGGCAGATCACCATGCTCGGCCTTGCCGCGGGCGCGCGACCCTGCGTTGGCGCGATCTTCGCGCTAGTCACCTCGATGGCGGTTCACGCGACCAATGCCGGTATCGCCGCCACGTTTGCGATGGCGGCCGGCGTTGCGACAACGGTTGCACTGATCGGTCTAGGCAGTATCGGGGCGGACCGGACCCTCGCTCGCCTTACGTTGCGCGACCGATTTCGTTCATCGCACCTAGCGCGTGCGTTCCCCATCGGTGCGATTGGCGCAATCTTGCTATTCTCCGCGTTGCAACTCGCGCTGTTGGTCAGCGGAGTCGCCACGGCGTCTTTCTATTGAGCGGCACCCGGGCCTCTTGCAGGGCTCCGTGCGGCCTGTTGTTGCCGGCCTTTCTCCCATCCCGTTCCAATCGATGCGAGGTCAGCGGTCATGAAACGCATTGTTGTCATTGCACGTTCCCTGCTGAGCCTTTCCGGGCTCGCCCTCATCGTCCTGGGGTTCCTGTTCTGGTCGGGCCACGCGCTGTCGCTCAGACCGTTGCACATGTCGATTGGCGCACTGTTCATCCTGTGTCTTTGGGTTCTGATCGCGTCAGCGATGGTTGCACGGGCCCGTCTCGGATTCGTGCTATTCGCGCTCGCTTGGAGTCTGATCGTGCCCGTGCTTGGCGTGGCGCAATCGAGTCTGTTGCCCGGCTCCCTTCACTGGGTGATTCAAGTGGCGCACTTCGCCGTCGGCTTCATCGCCATGGGAATCGGACATGCCCTCGCACGGACAATCCTGCAGGGAGCCACCGTAGTCCGCGCGACTCCCGAGCAGGCATGAAACGATTGCAGTGCGCTTGCGATTCGCGCTAATCATGCGCGCTATGCGATTCGCACTGCGATGAAGCTCATACTACGGACCTGCGCATCAGTGCAGCCGGTGCTTGAAATCGGACAACTCGTTGTGAAGCGTGTCGACGCACCGTTTCACTTTCGCATCAAGTCCGCCGGCGCTCTTGCACGCCTGCTCCGCGCGATCGCCGATGCTCTCCATCCGATCGATGCATTCGCGCATCCGATCCTGATCCTGCGAAGCCATGACGGACTGCGCCTTCTGACATTCGCTGTCGAGCTGTTCGACGCATTTTTTCAAGTCTTGCGGGATCGATTGATTGCTACCGCAGGTACGCGATGCTTCGCCGATGGTTTGCTGTAGATGACTGAAGCGCTTCTGGATCTCGCTCGTTTGCAACATGATGGGACTCCTTCGTTGACCTTCGTTCCAGATGAGCCCGGGCAGCGGTGCCGCTTCGCTGTCCTTGCCGTCATTCGCCCGCAGGGGTCGGAACGGCTACGGCGCCCGATTCGTCGAAGCCGTCACTCCGTCGGGCAAACGGCACTCACAAGTGTAGGCGACGAGCCAACACGCCAATGCGCAATGTAGCGACCGAGGGCTACCGCTGGACGAGCCGCCGCGGCCCTACGCGGGTTCATCGCCGTGCCGTTTCAACAGCACTAAACGTACCCGCCGCCAGCAAAACGCCCACGAGATCGCCGAGCGCCACATCGGGTTGCGCGTCGAGCGCGCGCGTTGCCGCCGCGTCGAACGGTTCCCCCTCGGCACAGGCGTCGAGAAACGCATAGCCCGCCGCGCTGAGCGGCCGCCATGTCACTTCGCCGAATGCCCGTAGCAGCAACGCCCGTTCGCCTTGCCAGACGAGATCGGCCGGAACGTCTCGGCCCTCACGGTTCGCGCTCCAGATTGAAAACGCAGGCACCGTATCGAACGCGATCCAGCGAGCGGTGGCATGCGGGCGCAATATCGCCTGGCCAAGCGCCTCGGCCGATAACGTCGCCACTGCGGCCGCATCGATCGATACGTCGTCACGCGCGGTATGCGCCTGCACCCAGAGCGCATCCAGCCGCGCCACGTCGGCAAGGTACGGTAAGCCTCGCGCCGGTTCGAACCCTTCGAGAAAAGCGGCGAAATCCGCGCCATAGTGGACGAGACGCGCATCGTCAGGCGCGTGTTCGCGCACATAGGCAGCGGCTGCCGAGCGAAACCACGCGTCGCCGACAAGCCGCGCCACCGCCGGAAAGTTGGCTTGCAGCGCATCGACGCAACCCTTGAATACCGTATTGCGATATACCGTGAAACCCGGCTGATCGTGAAGGTGCGCCACGCGTGCGTCGTCGAATGGGGCACCGAAAAGCGCACCGGCGAACGCGTCCTGGAAACGTTCGAGCGCCCCGTTCATACTTCGACCTCATTGCGGCTGGCATCGCGTCCATCTCGCGTCGCACAAGTGTCGTTATCGAGCAGCGCTTGCGCGATGCCGCGCTCGGCCAACAACACGTCGAACGCCGGGATATTGTCGTCGCGCTCGATCAACGTCGGCCGAGGCCCCGCCCGCTCGATGACACGCCGATAAAGTGCCCAGACGGCATCGTCGATAGCGGCATCGTGCGAATCGATGAGGAGCGCCGGCGACGTGCCCGCATCGAGCGAATGGCCTGCGAGATGTATCTCCATGATGCGGTCGGCCGGTACCGCGTCGACATACGCCTCGGCGTCGATGCCCACGTTGCATGCGCTGACATATACGTTGTTGACATCGAGAAGCAGGCCACAACCGGTGCGCCGACACAGTTCTCGCAAGAAATCGGTTTCGCTCCAATCATGGCCCTCGATCGTCAAATAATGCGCGGGGTTTTCGATGGCGATCGGGCGACCGAGGACTTCTTGCGTACGCTCGATATTGGCCGAAATATGCGCGAGGGCTTCGTGCGTGCGCGGAAACGGCAGCAGATCGGGAAGATAGTGGCCGCGCCAGGCGGACCACGCGAGATGCTCGGAAACGAGCGCCGGTTGCACGCGTTGCGTCAGCGTTTTCAGGCGCAGCAAGTGCCTTTCGTCAGGCGGCGCGGCTGCCGCCAGCGAAAGCGCTACGCCATGCAGCGATATCGGGTGATGGGCGCGAATCGTCTCGAGCCACGCCAGCCGTGGGCCACCCTCGACCATGTAGTTCTCCGGATGCACTTCGAACCAGAGCCCTGGTATGCGTGCGCGCCGCGCCTCTTCGTAATGCGCGGGCTTGAGGCCCAGACCGGCCCCGAGCAGCCCCGTTTGCGACCCGGAGCTCATGGCCGCACCGTTCGTTGGGACACCGAAACGATCGTTTGAGTACCGCCGCGTACCTCGCTTGCAGGCATGATGTAAGCCTTCGTCGACATGAAGATGAAAACCGCGTGAAAACGTCTGCGACACAAGCCGCTCTCACTATAGTTCGCACGGTACGGCCCCTCGGTTACACAAACCCGCCACTTTCGAACGATAATCGCGACTTCGCCCGCGCTGTAACCGCCGCGGCCCGCGCAGCGAACTAGATACATGAACCGAGGTAAATGGACATGGAAACCGATCTACTGGTCTCGTTGCTGGCAAGAGGTGTCACGCCGGTCGATCGGCATGCCGTAGCCCGACGCTTCAGCTGGGCCCTCCTGGCGGGCGCGCTCGGCGCGACGCTGCTCGTCGTGACCTTCTACGGCATCCGGCCGGACATTCGCGCCGTTTCAGCCACGCCGATTTTCTGGGCCAAGGTCGCGCTGCCCGTCGCGCTTGCCGCAGGTGCGCTGGCGGTCACGAACCGGCTCGCGCGACCCGGCGCGCGCGTCGGTCTGGCCTGGGCCAGTATCGGCGTGCCCCTCGCCGCCGTCTGGCTGGCGGGGCTCATCGTCGTGCTGATGGCGCCCCCCAGCGCCCGCGCTGTGCTGATCATGGGCGAGACGTGGCGCTCCTGCCCCTTCAATATCGCATTCCTGTCGATTCCGGGATTCGTGGCCGCGTTTGCGGCCGTGCGCGGGCTCGCACCGACCAACCTGCGCCTTGCTGGCGCGGCCACAGGGCTTCTGGCCGGTGCCACGGCTACCATCGCCTACTGCCTGCATTGCCCGGAAATGAGCGTCTCGTTCTGGGCGATCTGGTACGTCCTCGGCATGCTCGTGCCGACCGTGGTCGGGGCGCTGGCAGGCCCGCGATGGCTGCACTGGTGACCTCGCTCGCGGACACAACGTGCAATCGGTCGAGACTCGCCTGAGAGCCCTGCTCATCGACGCAATGACCGGGGACGCCCTCGCTTATCAGACGTTTCTGAGCGAGCTGACGCGCCATCTTCGCGGCTTCCTGCGCAGACGCATTCCGCAATTGAGCGATGACGTGGAAGATCTCGTGCAGGAAATCCTGCTCGCGGTGCATAACGGACGTCACACCTATCGGCCGGACGAACCGCTCACGGCATGGGTGCACGCCATCGCGCGCTACAAGTTGATGGACTTCTTTCGCGCGCGGGCACGACGCGAATCGCTGCAAGATCCTATCGACGATTACATCGATATCTTCGCCGTGTGCGACGACGAGCCCGCCGCGGCGCGGCGCGACATCGGCAAGCTGTTGGAGCAACTGCCCGACAAACAGCGCCTGCCGATTCAGCACGTGAAGCTCGAAGGGCTCTCGGTGGCCGAAACGGCGCAGCTGACGGGCTTGTCCGAATCGGCGGTGAAGGTGGGCGTACATCGCGGTTTGAAAGCGCTCGCGGCCAAGCTTCGCGCAACCGCTTGAGCGAGCGAATGTGCTACTTGATACCGAACCGCCGGTCGAGCGACACGGCGCCCCCGCCGCGCGCAATCAAATAGAGCAACAGCCCGGCCCATGAAAGATGCGTGGGCCATGCGTCGGGATACACGAACACTTCGATGACGGTCGTCATGCCGAGCAGGGCCAATGCCGCGCCGCGCGTGAAAAGCCCCAGCACGAGCAACAGCGGAAAAAGATGCTCTGAATAGGCGGCAATGTGCGCGGCAATTTCGGGTGGAACCAGCGGAATCTTGTATTCGTCGCGGAAAAGCTGGTAGGTGCCCGGCGTGAGAGTCAACAACCCGACGACCTTGGTTCGGCCCGAAAGAAAGAAAATGGCCGCAATCGCTGCGCGACACACGAGTGCAAGCAGCGAATGACTGATACTTCGCGAAGCCAGATCGGCGAGACGGTTCCAGCGCCCGCGCAGGCCCGTTACGGCGGGGGACGCCGCGGTCCCGGAATGTGTCGTTTGCATGTCGGTCTCCATCGAGAAGATGCACAGTGGCGTCGCCTCGCCCGCGAGGCGACAGCCTGACAAGGAATCCGTGCATTAATTCGCGTTTATCCGCATGCTCGGTTACAGCGTGCGTCGCTTTATTTTCGACAGCACGCTACGGCAGGCAGCAGACCGACAGACCGGCGGATCAGTCGTTCGCGGGACGGCCGGTTTTCACCGTTTCGACCGTCGAGACGGCCGCGACGAGACGTTTGCTCGACAATGCGTCGAGCAAGATCAGACCTGCGCGCAGCAACTCGCTTTTCTTCACTGCCACGCCGGAATCGAGACACTTCTGCTTCAGTGCCGCGATGCGCTCGTAATCCGATTTCGGCATCGTGAAGCTGTCGCGCACCACTTTTTCTTTCTTCTGACGTTTCGTTTTCTCGGGCACGGGCGCCGCCACCGCTGTCTTCCCTGTCCCGCCTTTTTTGCCTGCCTTCGCAGGGACGCGAGCCGGCTCAGTAGCTGCTTCATTCACTTCGATGGCATGCGCCGCGCTGTGCCCTTGCGCGTGCCCGTTTGCGTGCTTCGGCACACGCGCCGCCTTGCCCGTCGTGCTTTTTCGAGTGGTTGCGCCGGTCATCATGGTCTCCATATCAATAAACGGTGCAAACAGTATATACCGTTTATGATCGCAAAACCGCCGCTAACCACCCTGTTCGGGTATAACGCTAGTTGCACGCGTCTCGAGCTCGGCGTCTAATGAATGTCCGCCCGGTTTTCTTCTTCGAACCGTAAGGAGTTTCATGATGCGCCAGCCAAACGTCGACGACCTCGTGAAGTCGATTGCCGCCGACACCCATACGCCGCCTGAAGTTGTCGAAAGGGTGTACGAACAAACGTGGGCGGAATATAGCGACGGCGCGCGCATCGTCGATTACCTGACGGTGCTCGTCGCAAAGCGCGTGCGCGAAAAGTTGCGCGGCGCAGCACGAACGCGCAACTGAATCGGTAACGCACAGCGGCGGGCCAGCATCCCCTGGCCATACGACCCGCAACACGGATCAACGTGTGCGCATCAAGCGCCGATGAGTTCCGGAGACAGCGTTTCCGGGTCGGGAAACAGCCAGCGCCAGTCATCCTCTGTGCGGCATGCTCGCAACCAGTCTCCGTCGAGCTTGCGCAAATCGAGGAGCAGACGGCCCCGCTCCGCCCCGGTCGGCAAGTAAATCGCAAGGTCTCTTAGTTGCGTGAGCGGCACGAACCGATTTGCCACGTTGGTATCGTCGATCGCGTCCCATGCTTTTTTGATCGCTGCCGGTTGGTCCGAAGGCTCGAATCGGCTTATCCAACCGATAACCGCCCCAAGCCGCACCGCACGCTCGGGCGTGTCGGGCATTGTCATGACGGCGTCATGCATGCGCGCGTGGATATAAACCTGCTCTTCAGGGACCCATTTGTCGCTCATTGGCACTTGCGGTGAGATCTTCAGTTGCGCATCGCTGCAGACGATGTCGAGCGCTCGATCCAGGAAACGGTCCCGGAGCGGGGTGACTTCAAGCGATGCGATCAGTCGGAATGTGATGCCCGCAAGCTCGTCATCGAGCACGACGTGGCCTGCTTCGCACATGTCGAGAATGGTTTCGATTGACGCGCGCGATGCCTGCTCGTCGCGCCCCGTCTCAGCATGCATGGCACGGGAAAGGAGCATCGACCTCGAATCCGCGCCAAGAAGCGAATCGACGTCCCACGCGAATTCGTCGCCAGCGTCTGCTTGTTCCACCGGACTGGCAGCCGCATCGGCGGCAGATCCTCTCGAAGGAAGCGACACGAGGCAGCGTAACAATGAGTCGGCGCCTCGTTGCGGCAGGGCATTGCGCAATCTCTCGAACCGCGAAAGGCCGCGTAGCGGCAAAGGCGACGCTTCGCTGTCGCGCTTAATGCGAGTCTCGCCGGTCGTCGCGGCCGGCGCCGTATCACGGTCACCGACACTGCCGATCGATCTTCCTAAAAAAGAAATTGCCATTGCCAACCTCCAGTGCAAAAACCCAATTTGATATGGCTGAAACCGATCATTGCGAGCCGCGCTGCATATCGCCGTCCCCGCCATTGGCTCCGCCAGATTGCCAGCGCGCGGCCTCGCTGAAGCGTGCGCTCCACAGCTCCGGTGTGCTGTGTTTCCACAGCGACTCGACCCCCACTTCGCGCAGCATCGCTGAGGCACGGTGCCAATTCAGCCGGGGGGTATCGCCGAGCTGCCGCGCCTGCGTAAGCGGCGCATGCCGGTTAGCCATGTCCGTCCGAGCTATCGCTTCCACCGCTTTCTCGAACGCGGGGAACTGGTCTTCCGGGTCGAATTCATTGATCCACGCAATCAACGTTGCGAGCTGCGCGCCACGCTCGGGTGTGTCGGCCCGCTCCATCACAACCGGAAACAGCCGCTCGAAGAGCCTAAAATGCTCTTCAGGCGACCAGTCATCGCTCTCCAGCACCTGCGGCGCGACGTCGAGCGGCCGTTCGCCACAAACGATGTCGAGCGCACGGTCGAACAGCTCCTCGTGCGCCACGAAAAGCGTCGCGATTTGTCGAAGCGCAATGCCGGCGAGATCAGCAGCCAGACCGGCTCGCTCGCCTTCACATAGATCGAGAAACCGTTCGATGGCCAAACTTCGTGCGTCTTCGTCCAGGTGCCCGAGATTCGTTGCCAACGCAACGAGGCCCGGCTTTGCATCCTCGTCGCTCAACCGTTCGAGACCGGCCCAAGCGCTATCGAACACGGTTTGCCGGGGCTCTTTTTCCTGACGGCTCATCTCGCTCGTGAACATTGCTCCGAACACGAATCCTTGAAACCTTGCCGGCAGCTCCCGAATATCGGCGCAAAGCGCGTCGAGTTCCTCGTAGTTTCCGCCCAGGTGTCCCGATGCCTGCGAATAGGCAAGCCCCGCGAGAATCTCCGCGTAGTGCCCATCATCGATACCCCTCTCTTCCCAAGCCGCTCGCGCGCTGTCGCGCAGCTTCTCGCGCCGCCTCCACGTATCGGGCGGCAATGCGATCGCCGAATAGGCCAATGCAAGCAGCGGCTCGCACCGTAACCTGGAGTCAAGTCCGTCTGCCGCGGACAAGATCGCGTCGAACGCCAGAACGCATTGTCGTTCGTCGCGCATTCCCGCGATGTCGAGCGCCAGTTCGCTCAATTCCTGCGGCGAGACATCCGGCGGCAGCTGAAAATCGCGATCGAACTTGTTGACGAAATCGTTCGGTCCGCCGGGTTTTGCCGCTCGATCGGCAATCTGCGCGCAAATGAGCGCCCCGACGATTTCCGCGTACCCGCGGTCGCTGATATGGAGGCGGCTCCAGCCCTCGCTTGCCAGCAAACGCACCTCGCGGCGCAACGCGAGAGTGTCGGGTCTCAGATTGAACGCCTCATGGGCCAATGCAACGAGCGGGGCCTGTCGCAAGTCCGGTTCGAGCGCGCGGATGGCGGGCAGCAACACATTGAATGCCCGAATGCGGTTGTCGACAATTTCGATTTGCCGTACACCGGTTGCTAGCTCGCTGATGATTTCCGGCGCGAGGCCAGCCGGCAGGCGCTCGCCATCAACGAGCCGCAACCGGTAGAGCGCAATCTGCTCGCGTCGGCCGACCGGCTGGTCGGCGGGCGAAGAAGGCGGCATAGCTGCATCGGTGCGCCCCTCTGGCAGCGGCATCTGCCGTCGGATGAAGCGATCGGCAATCGGCCCCGGCACGATGCGGGACAGTCCTCGCATCAACGGGCCAAGCTCGCGCGGTGCCTCCGGGCCGGAAGCCGCTTCGGGTTCGGCCCCGGCCTCGCCAACGCCTTTGCCGCTCCATGGATCGTAACCGCTACCCTCGCCACCGGCCTGTGGCCCGTTAGGAAATTGAACTGGCATCGCTCATCCTCACCGTTGTGCATGTGTCCAAGCAAGTGCCCAATCTATTGCGACAAGGGCACGGCGGTCTTTCCCGACGAGCGAAGCACGGTGACGCACGCCGAAGCGGTTCGCGATACCCGTCAATGCTTCGGACCGCGGTACCGCCGGGTTTCAAAGCACGTTCCTCCATTCGAGCCACGAAACGGTTCACGATACGGCCCTCGACTACGCCTATACTTAAAAAAAATTTTCAGCGGATCGAGCATGGACAGAATAGACGCGCAAATAATCACGCTATTGCAGGAAGATGCTTCGCTTGGTCTCAACGAGATTGCAAGCGCGGTCAATCTTTCGCCCACGCCATGCTGGCGCCGCATTCAGCGGCTGCGCGAGGAGGGGGTCATCCGCAAACAGGTGGTGCTCTGCGATCCGGCCAAGCTCAATCTCGGCCTGACAGCCTTCGTCATGATCCGGGCGAGTCAACACAACGATGCGTGGACCGCGCGGTTCCTCAAGGGCGTCGCAACGGTGCCCGAGATCGTGGAGATTTATCGGATGTCGGGCGAGGTCGACTATCTGCTGAAGGTGGTGGTGCCCGATATTGCGGGATACGACAGCGTCTATAAGCGGCTCATCAAAGTCGCCGAACTGCTCGATGTCAGCGCGAGCTTCGCAATGGAAGTCGTCAAGCAGACCACGGCATTGCCGCTCGATCATGCGGCCACGAGTGGCAAGGTGCGCGGGAGTGCTCGCGCGGAATGAGGCTACGGCCGCTGGCTCGCGTAATACCGCGCAGCGGCCTCCATTTCCGCGGGCGTCATTTGTCGTGCGACGTTGCGCATCTGTTCGTTCGTATCGTTATGGCGATTACCCGATGCAAACGCCTGCAATTGCGCGCGAATATAGATGGCCGGCTCCCCCTCGAGCCACGGTGCGCCGATCTTGTGATCCGCCGCGCCATGGCACGACGCGCACGGCGCGATATTCCGCATCGGCGAACCGACCGCCACGATATCCGGCACCGGCTGCGACGCGGAGCGATAGCCGGCAAGACGCGGCAAGTAAGCGTAATAGGCGGCGAGGTCCCGCATGTCCTCATCGGACAGCGCCGCCACCATGGGCCCCATGACCGCATTGGTCCGCGCGCCGCTTTGGAAATCCCGCAATTGCTTGTAGATGACTGACGCATATTGGCCGGCGAGATTCGGCGAGTTCGCCTGGCTGAGCCCCTGGGGACCGTGGCACATCGTGCATCGCAACGAGAGCGTCGCACCGCGGCCGATCGAGAGTGCATCCACATTGACGAGTGTCGATGGCGTCAGCACGACACCGCTCGTCTTCATGGGCGAGGTGGGCGGCGTCGAGATCGACCACTTTTGAGGTACGCCCGCCGCGCTGCAGATCGCATTCCAGATACCCGCGAACTGCGCATCCGTTTGCACCGACGGCAACCAGACGAAGCCAATGAGCGCGGCCGCGGCCGCTATTGCAACCGTCGCGCCAACGCTGACCGTGAACCACGGGTTGCGCAGCGAGAAAAGCCGTTCGGTCGTCATCGTTGGCCTCCCATCCAGACCGCCGGTACCGAGGTCTCTTTGAGCACGAGCAATTGTGCGATCGGATAGCCGTAGTTGACCACTGTCAATCCGATCATCAGCGCGATCCACAATCCGAAGCTGTTGAGCGCGACGGGGAGCTTGGCGGGCGGATGTACGGCCGTGGCGAATTGGAACTGCGCGGGCCTCACCGCTGCACCGCGATGTCCGCGCGCCAATACCATGAAAAAGAGTACCGCCGATGCGACGAGAATCAGTGCGCCGACCGTCGACATCGTGACGGTGATCGCTTCGGGCGCCAAGGCCGGATTGTTGAAATCGAAGTAGGCCATGCGGCGCGGCATGCCGAGAATTCCGGCGTAATGCCACGGAAACGTCGTCACGATCATCCCGATGAACCACAGCCAGAGCTGCCATTTCATGAGCCCGACACTCGACAGTGTGCGCCCGGTCAATTGCGGCCACAACTCGTAGGCGATGGCGAAATACATGATGACGATCGCGCCACCGAAGATCAGGTGAAAGTGACCCGTGATCCACTGCGTGTTGTGGATGGTCGAATCGAGCTGGTAGCTCATGTTGATGAGACCGCCCGCGCCGCCGAAGCCCAGCATCACGAACGAAAACGCGACCGCGAGCATCATGGGTTCGTGCCAGGGCAGCACGCGCACCCAGCCGAATGCGCCGCGTCCGCCGCGCAAGCGTCCGGCGATTTCCACCGACGCGCAGATCGTGAAGACCGTCAGTAGCGTCGGCACCGAAACGAGCGCCGTGAAGACCGATTGCAGGAACTTGAAGCCTGAGCCCACCTGCGGATCGGCGAAAAGGTGATGAATGCCGATCGGCATCGCCACGACGAGAAAGAGAATGAACGAGATGCGCGCCATGCCGTCGCTGTAGAGGCGTCCGCCCACGGCGCGCGGCACGAGCGTGTAGTACGCGATATAGGCGGGCATCAGCCAGAAATAGACGATCGCGTGCAGTGTCCACGAGAAGAACACACGGGCGAGTCCGGAATCGATCGTCGATTTGAGCCCGAGCGCGACCGGCAGAATCTGAAACAAGATCTCGATCGCGGCACCGACCGCGGTCCAGCCCCACAGATAGGAACCTGCAACGTTCGCAAACATCGGCAACGGAATCGGTTTGCCGGGGTTGGCCCGCTTCCAGACGCGCAGATTGATCGACATCAGCGCGACCCAGATCCACGACCCGACGACCACGAGCACGACGCCAAGGTAATAGAAAGGACTGCCAATCATCGGCGGATAGAACGTATAGAGCACCGATGCCTGGCCAAGCGAGACAGTCACCATCGCCATGAGCGAGCCCACCGCGACGAGCCACCATCCAGCCCATGCCCAGCGCTTGCCGCGCAGTTCCTGTCCGAGCGAAAGCTCGGTGATCGCATAGCCGAAACCCATGGCGATCAGCGTCGGAAACACGTAGCCCATGACGGAGCCATGCGCGGTGACGGAGCGGTAGTAGAGTTCCGGTTGGCGAAGCCACGCATGCAGCGGTGAGCGCACGTACATCTGCCATGCGCCGAGCAGGAGCGCAACGCCGAAGGTCGCGAACGCGAACCAGAAATGCGCGAGCACGAGACGTCGGTTATTTAACACAGCTGAGCCTCCGGGCAGTTGCCGCGAGCTTGTCGAACTCGGCGCGATCGATCACCTTGACATTGGCCCACATCGCCTCGTGCCCAGTGCCGCAGTACTCGTGACACGGCATCAAATGCTCGGCGGGCTTGTCGAATCGCGTCTTGAAGGTCGCCACGTAACCCGGTTCGACCATCGAGTTGATATTGGTATCGGTGACGAGAAAGCCGTGCACGACATCGGCGCTCGTCGCGCGAAACGTTACCGGCGTGTTGGCGGGCACGAGAAGGCACTGCGGCGTGAACGAATACTGCTGCGCGACGACGCGTACAGTCACCGAGCCATCGGCTTCGCGCGCGGTACCGAGGTTGCTCTCGACGAATTCCCCCGTCACATGCAGCGTCGTCGGGTCGATCGTCTCCACACGTGACGGCGGCATCATGGCCCAATGCAATCCGGTGTAGACGACCATGACGACGAGCAGCGCGACGATGCCGACGACGGCGATCGCCCAGTTGCGCTCGATGCGCGCCGCGACGTCCGCGCCGTTCGAATGACCGGGGTGAGGAGTGTTCGACATGTCGTTCGATCGATATCAGTAAATGACGCCGCGGGGCAGGAAGACGAGGAAGTAGAACGCGAACCACAGCGCAATGACGATGGCCGTGGCGATGCCGGCGACGGCGAGCGCCCCGGTCGGTCCCGAGCGGACGACGTCCTCGACTTGCCTGTCAACGCCGGGCTCGGCGCTCGTGCGGGCTTCGTTGTTCGTATGCATAGCGTCCTCGCTCAATACAAGGGAGCGGAGCGCAACGCGTTCGCATCCCTGGCCGAGACCGGCGTGCCGCGATTGCCCCAGGCAGTCCGGATGTAGGTGACGACAGCGGCCACTTCATCGTCGGTCAAGGATTGCGCGAAAGGCGGCATGCCGTACGGCAACGGGTTACGCATCGTCCCAGGGGCGTAGCCACCATTGAGCACCATGCGGATGGGGTTGACCGCCGATGTCATCTGAATCGACTGATTGTTCGCGAGCGGCGGGAAATCGGGAAGCTTGCCCTCGCCGGCCTTGCCGTGACAACTCGCGCACTGGGCCTGATAGATCTTGCCGCCAAGCGTGACGAGCAGCCCCCGCTCTTCGCGCGATATGTTCGCGCTCGAACTGTTACCGCTCGAATCGCCATTCGCTGCGCCATGTTGCGGCAGCGATTTCAGATAGACGGCCATCGCCCGGACATCCTCGTCGGACAGATACTGCAAACTGTCATAGACCACTTCAGCCATCGGTCCATAGACAGCGCCGCGGCGCGAGACGCCTTTTTGCAGCAGATCGGCGATATCGGCGATGCTCCAATCGCCGAGGCCGGCTTCCTTGTTCGATGTCAACGACGGCGCATACCAGTCCTGCATCGGGATCAGACCGCCTTCAAACGCCTTCGATTCGGAGCTGCCTCCGAGCGCATTGATCGCGGTGTGGCACATCGAACAATGACCGAGCCCGTCGACGAGATAGGCGCCGCGGTTCCATTCGACCGAGCGGGTCGGATCGGGCTGATATTCGCCTTCGCGGAAATAGAGCGTGCGCCAGCCGAGCAGGAGCTGTCTGTTGTTGTAGGGAAAACGCAGTTCGTGCGGCCGATTGGGCTGCCGCACGGGCGGCACGGATTTCAGATAAGCGAAGATCGCATCGGAATCCGCGCGCGTGACTTTGGTGTAGGCACCGAACGGCATGGCCGGATAAAGCAATGCACCGTCGCGCGAACGGCCGGTGTGCATCATCGAGTAGAACTCGTCGGCGCTCCATTGTCCGATACCGGTTTCCTTGTCGGGCGTGATGTTCGGCGAGTAGAGCGTGCCGAACGGCGTCGGCATGGCCCGGCCGCCCGCGAAGAGCTTGTCGCCGGGCTTGGTGTGACAGGCGATGCAGTCGCCCGCGCGGGCAAGGTACTCGCCTCGTCCGATCGCATCGGGCGCGGACGGATTCGGCCCTTGCGCGAACGCGATCGTGCAGGAGGCGCCAAGCACGAGCCACGCGCATAGGTTGACGAATGTGCGAGGAAGAAAGAAGGATGCGGGCACCTGATGCTCCGTCATTGCGGTTCGCTGCCGCAGGCCAGCGGCATCTTCAGGCCTCCCTTGGCTGCGGGCGCCGGGTTGGCCGGTCCCGGCGAGGCAGCAAGCCACGCGGCGACGGCCGTGATGTCGTCATTCGATAGATGCGAGGCGACGCGCTGCATGCAGTCGGGCGCGATCGATTTGCGTGTGCCGTAACGCCATGCACCGAGCTGCGCGCTCACGTACTCGGCGTGCAGGCCCAGCAGTCCGGGAACGGCTGGCTCCATGCCCGTCAACGCGGCGCCGTGACATGAGGCGCAAGCCGGAATGTCGTTCGCGGCATCGCCGTTTTTCACGAGCTTTTCGCCGCGCGCGAGCAGTGCGACCGATATGGCCGGCGTCGATGCCGGCGGATACGGTGGGCGCTGCGCAGCGAAGTATTCGGCGATCTTGCGCAGATACGCGTCGGGCAAAAAGGCGAGCAGGTAATTCATCGGCGGGTACTGCCGCTGCCCGTCGCGAAACGCGATCAACTGGTTATAAAGGTAGCCCGCCGGCTTGCCTGACAAACGCGGGAAGTAGTCGTTGTTCGTGCCCTCCCCATGAGCACCATGGCACGCGGTGCAGCCGAGTACCCGCGCGGCCATCGTGTCCGGTGCCCGCTCGGCCGCGGTGCCCTGAGCCCGGGCGGCGCCCGCCCAGACGAGGCACCACAGAGCGATTGCAGCGATTGTTCTCAGCATCAGTCATCGCCTCCGGCGACGGATCGATACGCGTTGTCGAGGCATACATGAAACGGCGCCATTAAACCAAGAGATGGGGGGCGATCCCTTGACCCATGTCATGAACGGTGCCGATTTGTCGCATGCAGCCCGTTTTGCCCCGATATGACTGGCGTTGGCGGTAATGCGCGTTGTGGCGGATGCGTTTGCAGGCGCGCGGTGCGACGGTTGGCCGCGGCGGATTGGATGACAACCGGCGATCAAACAGCGAAGCTTGCTTCAAATGTATTCAGGAGAACGACATGTTGGTCGCTAGCGGGCGCGCACCGGGAACGTATGAAGATGGGGTTGCCCTGTCCCGGACGATGGCAAGACCATTGCCGGCCGAGTCGTGCAAGAGCTGCGCGATGCGGCAGTTTTGCTCGATGAATCCCGATGAACTGGCGTGCACGAGGGAAATGGACGATCTCGTGCTCGCGCATCGTCAAATCAAGAAGGGCGAGGCGCTTTATCGCATGGGGGACACGTTCAAGCATCTCTATGCCGTGCGCACGGGTTCGTTCAAAAAGGTGACGCTGCTACCGGATGGTCGCGATCAGGTGACGGGTCTTTATCTGTGCGGCGAACCGCTCGGCCTCGACGGTATATCGACCGGACAGTGCGCAAGCGACGTGATCGCGCTCGAAGACAGCAGCGTATGCGTGATGCCATTCGAGCTGCTCGAATGGATGAGCCGCGAGGTCAAGGCCGTGCAGCGTCATGTGTACCGCATCCTTTCCGCCGAGGTCGTACGCGAAAGCCGTCTCATGCTGTTGCTCGGCACGATGACGGCGGACGAACGCGTCGCGAGCTTTCTACTCGATCTGTCGAGGCGCTGGCGGGCGCGCGCCTACTCGCCGACGCAATTCGTGTTGCGGATGACTCGCGAGGAAATGGGGAGTTTTCTCGGCATCAAGCTCGAGACCGTCAGCCGATCGCTTTCGCGGTTTCAAAAGGAAGGCGTGATCGAAGTGAACGGGAAGGACGTCCGGATCGTCGATCTCGTTGCCTTGGAGAAGGCCCAGCAACGACGCTGATACAGCGCGTCGGAATATGGCGTCGACACGCAATGCCCCGTTTGCGGGTAGCACGTGCATGGCATGGTGCTTGCTGGATATGCGGTATGACTAGCGATGCGGAGGCTGCATCATGACTCAGTTCATACAACTCAAACGAATCCGGATTGGCGCTCTGGTTGCCGCCCTGTCGCTGCTTGGCGGCTGCACGCTCGGCGGTGCCGCGGTGGGCGGATATGCAGGTAACAAGCTCACGCATGGCAGCACAGCCGGAACGGTGGGCGGCGCGGTAGCAGGCGGTATCGTCGGCTACGAATTGGGCAAATAAACTCCCGGACGCGATGAAAAAAAGCGAGGGTGCGTCCCTCGCTTTTTTGTTGTGATGAATGGCGCGGCGCGTTCGGCGTTCGTCCCCCTCAAGCCTCGAATCGTCGAATCATGCCGGCGGCCACCGTATGATGCGTGGCTTCATCGATGAGCACGAACGCGCCCGTCGCTGCCTGCTCGTCATACACGTCGCACACCACCGGCTTTTGCAGCG
>CBJLAJ010000111.1:0-18500 GCA_966421005.1 uncultured Paraburkholderia sp. | reverse complement strand
AGGGCGCAATTCTAGGCCCCTTCGACGCACCTTGCAAGCGCCACGCGCGAACGACGATAAAAAGCCACCCGCAAGGGACTCGACTAGAATGGAGGGTTCATCGAATCCAACCTGACTCATTCCTATGCGCTCGCGAATCGCTAAACGCCTCCCTCCCGATGCCGATAAGCTCGTCGGCCTGTCTCTGGCGCTCTTCGCGTCGGGTAGCCGCGTCGAAGACCGCTTCTGGGAGGCCAAGCTCGATGCCCTGCTCGCGAAGATCGTTCGCAACGGCAATCAAACGACGCTCGACGCGGCGCTCGATCACCTTCAGCAAAATCATCCCGACGCGTACGGCGCACTCGCCGACATGGCCGAAACCCATAGCGAATCGTTCGTCGTCGACTATGAAGGCACCGCCTACGAGGCGCTGCTCGTTGCCGCCCCGGTGCTCGCCTGGACGCGCTATGTGATCCCGTCCGGCCCGCTCAAAGCCGATTCCGTCGAGGCCTTGCGCGCGCATCTTCAAGCGCACGTCCTCGCTGGCGACACGCGCGTCGCCCTCGCGCCGTTTCTCTACAGCATCGATCAGTTGCCGCGGCACCACGTCGAGACCTATCGCGTCGCCCAGCAACTCATCCAGGCAGCACTCGCCGGCACGCCGGCAAAAATCAATTCGGGCGACCTGCCCGAAACCTCCCCCATCCTGGCCGATCCGCGCTTTTTGCTGGCCGTGGTCGCTGCCCCGGTCGGCGCGCCGCTTTTTCGCTGGCAGGAAGAGGAAAACAACGTACGGATCGAGCGCGGTCAGTGCCTCGAGCAGTGGGCCACGCAAGGCGGCGCCAATCTTGCGCTCGTCTTGCCCGGCTGCGAGTTCGAGTGCCTGTTGCCCGACGCCTACTATTCCGCCTGCCGCGATGCCGATGAGCGTGTGCGCCCGCACACGGTGCGCACAGCGATCCGCTACCTCTTCGATACCACCGGCGCGGCACCGCAGGAGCTGCGCGCGGTCGTAGCCGGCTTCGGCGAAAGACGCATCGACGAATATCGGATCGGTTTCACGAGGCGTGGCAGCAACGACGTCGTCTACGGCGTCGTCTGGCCGCTCTACGGACGCGAAAACGGCGAGCTCTCCGGCGACGAGGAAGCCGAAGACGCGGATGGTCCGCTCGAAGAGATCATCGCCCTGCTCAAAGAAGCGGGCGTCACGGACATCCGCCGGCACGCCGGACGCTTCGAACCCGAATACTGCGACGACTGCGGGGTGCCCCTGTACGCGGACCCGCTCGGTGAAATCGTTCACGCGGAAATGCCTGAAGACGCCGAGCCCGCGCAACCGCACTTCCACTGATCCGCCCTCCGGACGGCGGCTCGAGAGCCACCGTCCGCCCCTCCCTACCCGTCCTATGCCGTCCGGCTAGCCGCTTCGCTGTAAGGAATTTGTCATTATTGCGTCGGCGGTGCAAGAAGCCCGGCCGGCCCGCTCCCGGCTCGTTCCGACCGCACCGCCCGATTGGACTACCCAGGAGGCAAGTATGCGGTTCGCAGTTCTCAGTTCAGAAGCAGAACGACGCGACGGTTTGAAGGCGCTGTTGCGGCAGATCAACCGGCAGGCCCGCTTTTGCGAGGCCAGGGATTGGGCACAGACCTATCGCGCGCTCAGGCGCGCACCCGTGGAGCTGCTCGTCGTCGACTGGCACGAGGCGATGCGCGCGTTCGAGGTACGGGCCGCGCTTGCCGAGCACCCGGGCCTGCGCGTGGCGGTACTCATCGACGATGCTTCTGCCGCGCGCGTACGACCTTTGTTGGACGAAGGTGGCGCGCACGGTGTCGTTCCCCGCACAACGAATCCGAAGCTGATCATACGGCTGCTCGAACTCGTACTGGCGGGCGGACATTACGCACCGCATTCCGCGTTTCTGCCCGATAGCAAGACGCCACCCGAGCTGCCCATCCCGGGTTCGCGCATGCGCGAATTCGCAGCGCCGGCGCGCCGTACGCGGTTCTCACCCATGCTTTCGCCGCGTCAGGAGCAAATCATGCGCTGCGTTCATATGGGCAGCACGAACAAGATGATCGCGCGTACGCTGGGTATCAGCGAAGGGACGGTCAAGATCCACCTGGCGAGCATTTTTCAGCAACTAGGGGCGCCGAACCGCGCTGCCGCCGTCGCCATCTATAACGGCTGGCTCACGCCCCAGTTGCAGGTGCTGCGGCCTGAATGCGAGGATGCGCCGAAACCGGCGCTGGGACGGACCGGAGCAGTTCCGCTGCGCGCGGACGGAGGGTACAAATACCCGCTGCTCGCCAACGACGATCCCCATGGGCTGCCGATGGCGGCAGAACCGGAAATGCCGTTTCGCAAGACGATATCGCGTACCGGTTGATGGCAAAACCGCGTGCCCGCGCGCGGCGCTCGCACGATCGGCATTCCAACGAGTAATATGGACGATATGGGTTTCCTTTATACGCCGCTTCAGCCGTGGGTCGCCGTCGGTGCGTGGGTCGCCGCGGTGGCGCTCGTCGCGCTCGCCCTGGCCTGCAGGCCCTTCAAGCGCCTGCAGGATGCGACGCTTCAGCACGTCTGGCTCGCAGTTGTCGTGGCGATCTCGGTGCTCTGGGCGACGAACGCGTGGCTGGACGACGGCCCAGTCATGCATCTGCTCGGGGCGACACTTTTCGTCACCCTCTTCGACTGGGCGCTGGCGCTGGTAGCCATGGCAGCGGTCTCGGGCATCGCGGCCGTCGTCTTCGACGCGACATGGCAAGGCGTGGCACTCACCTTCCTCGTCTATGGCGCCGTGCCTGTCGGTATCTCGACGCTCGTGCAGCGCGCAACGACCGCCTGGTTGCCGCGCAATCTTTTCGTCTTCATTGGCGTGCAAGGTTTCATCTCGCCGGCCATCGCCGTCGCACTCGCCGCGGGGGCGGCGGTGGGGCTGCATGTCGCGCTTGCCGGTGGCTCGCTCCTCGTGGTGCCGGCCGGATACGCGTTCGGCGTGCTTCTGCTTGCGCTCGGCGAGGCCTGGTTCACCGGGATGGCGACCGCGCTCATTGCAGTCTACCGCCCAGCCTGGGTGACGACGAACGACGTGAGACGCTACCGCCTCGGCGGACCGCGCACGTGAGCGGCAACCCCTGCTTTTGCAACAGATCGGCGCACGATCGCGCGAGCGTGTACGAACCACGCCTCGCCTCGTGGATCGTTGCGCCCTCATCGGCCGAAATATTCGCGCGCCAATTGAACTCCGCCAGCGAGTACGGCATCTTACGTGCCTGATGTCTCAATTCGATCGATTGGATGGATAGCTCCCTCACCTCGCGCCGCCTGCACCAGTTCATTCGCTGGCTGACGGCAGCGGCCACCGGTTTCACCCTGGTCTTAGCAGTGCCCGCCCGCGCCGATCTCATCGACGAGCGCAACGAGATGGTCGCCAAGTTCATCAACGACATGCATGCGGACCCGCTCGTCGCCGATTGCGCCGCGCATGGCGCATTCGTTGCCAGTACATCGAACGTCATCGATCGCGTCGTCTTCCCACCCGAGTCCTTCGACAGCGGCCATGCGTCGATCAAACCGTGGAACGATTCGTTCGACGAAGGCAAACAGCGGGTGAAGGTGGACAACGTCGTCACGGTGGCGGGACAAGGTATCGCCAAAGACAAGGATCACGCGCCGTATGCGCTGTCTTTCCGCTGCGGCTATGTCGGCCCCCAGATGCTGGCCTTCAGCTGGAACGATCCCGTGCCGGCCGCCAAGCCGCGATCCGAACATTCGACCAGAAAGGGCAAATCGAAACACGGCGCCAAGCAGGGTGCGAAGAAAACGGCGAGAAAATCCGCCGCGCAATAAGCCGTGCGCCGTCGAAAGGCCGCCGCCCCCCCCATCCAGCCAGCACTGAATGCGGGGCAGTTGGCTCGTCAGCGGAACGTCTCGATGTGGTGCAGCACCGCGCCAAGCATTGCCGCACCCAATGCGGCACTACGCTCGCCGTTCCAGCCGACACGTTCGTCGGGAAGATTCGCGTTGTCCTTGAACGGCATTTCGAGCGTAAGAGACAGGCAGCCGAACGCGTTGCCGACATATTTCGAGGCGAGCTTGAGCGCGTCCTCCTGATACTTGCCGGCCTCGTATCCGTGCTGGTCCTGGAAATCCGGGCTCGCCCGCTTGAACGCCTCGATGAATGCCGCCTGCTCCGCCGCCTGACTCGCCGTGAAGCCGGGCAGCATTTCGCAGCCGGCCACGAAAACGTAAGGCAATGCTTCATCGCCATGGATATCGAAAAAGATATCGCACCCGATGGCATGTAGCGCGTCGCGCACGGCGTACACTTCGGGGCTGCGCTCGGAATCCGGCTCCATCCATTCGCGATTCAGATTCGCGCCTGCGGCATTGGTCCGCAAATTCCCGTGGACACTGCCGTCGGGATTCATGTTCGGCACGATATAGAACACCGCGTGTTCATAGAGCTTGCGCGCAACGGGGTCCCCAGCCCAGTCGCCCCATCCTGCGAGCCGCTTGACGAGCCCCTCCACGAACCACTCGGCCATCGTTTCGCCGGGATGCTGACGCGCAATGATCCAGATGCGCTTTTTGGGCAGATGTCCGCTTTCTTCAGGCTCTGGGGTGCCCAACACCAGCAGCGACATCGGCCGTCCCTCGATCGTCTTGCCGAGCTCCACCAAAGTCGCGTGCGGCATCTGCTGAACCGCACCGAGAAATTCCGCGTGCCGCTCCTGCGTGTAAGGTTCGAAGTACGCGTAGTACACCGAATCGAATTCCGGGGTGTGGTCGATCGTGAGCACACGCCCTTCGTACGACGTGGGTACGCGAAACCAGTGGACGCGATCGTAGCTGGCCACCGCGCGATAGCCGGGCCACCCGTGAGGGAACGCGCATTGCGCCGCGTTTTCGAATGTCATCACGCAGCGCTCGCCACGTGCGCCGCTCAACCGGAAATAGAACCATTGCGCGAAATCGGCTCGATTGTCGGGCCTCACGCGCAGGCGGATGTCCGCGGCCTGGCGACAGTCCAGCACTTCGATCGCACCGCCGTCAAAGTTGCTCGTAATCGAAAGCGTCATGATGTTCCCTGGCTCACGCCAAAAAGCGATGAAAATATCGGCTACTCGAATGCGCAGCCCTCAGTCGCCAACGCGACGGCGGAAAACATAGGTATTGTCGTTAGACGCACCACCGTCAAAGCGGTAACCTTCCGCCGAGAACGTCTTGAGCGCCTCGGGCGTTTCGAGACGGTTTTCGACCACGAAGCGCGCCATCATGCCGCGCGCCCGCTTCGCGTGGAAGCTGATGACCTTGTAGCGCCCACCTTTCCAGTCTTCGAACACAGGCGTAACCACCGGCGCATCGAGGCGCTTCGCCTTCACCGACTTGAAGTACTCCTCGGATGCGCAATTCACGAGCACCCGCGCGTCATGCGACTTCTTGCGCAACTGGACGTTGAGCGCCTCGGTGATGCGTTCGCCCCAAAAGGCGTATAAATCCTTGCCGCGCGCATTAGGCAGGCGCGTGCCCATTTCGAGGCGGTATGGCTGCAATAAATCGAGCGGCCGCAGGAGGCCATAGAGTCCCGACAACACGCGCACATGCTGCTGCGCATAGTCCAGATCGGCGGCCGAGAGCGATCTCGCGTCGAACCCTTCGTAGACGTCGCCGTTGAACGCCAACACGGCCTGCTTCGCGTTGCGTTTCGAAAAGCGCGGCGACCAGTCCGCATAACGCTGGGCATTGAGCGTCGCCAGCGCATCGGAAATACTCATCAGCGCGCCGAGTTGCTGGGCAGACAATCGGCGCAAGTCCTCGACGAGCAATGTCGCATCTTCGATAAATTCGGGAATCGTATGACGTGCGATATGAGGCGGCGTCTCGTAGTCGAGCGACTTTGCCGGAGACAAAACAATTATCATGGAGCTTTGCCGGCACGCCGTGCCGAGCGTTGAATGCGAAAAGCCCAATTGTAGCGAATGCCTGGTCTCATTGATTCCGATGCCGTGTCCGGCACGCCGCGCGTCGTTCTCGATTCGAACGTCTGGATCGACATCCTCGTATTCGACGATATCGCGACGCGCCCGATCCACGCCGCGCTGGCGAACGGCGCGCTCGATGCCGTGATCGACGCGCGGTGTCTCGCCGAGCTCGCGCATGTGCTCGATTATCCGCATCTCGCGCGCCGCCCGTTCGATAAAGCCATGGCGCTCGCCGCGGTGGCTCGGCTCGCCACCCTGACCGATGTCGCGGCCGAGGAGCCGAATACGCCGCCGCTGCCCAAATGCAAGGATCGGGACGACCAGAAATTTCTCGAGCTGGCGCATGCGGCCCGCGCCGACTGGCTCGTGTCGAAGGACCGCGCGCTGCTCAAGCTCGACAAGCGCGCCTTTCGCGACTTCGGCTTCCGGATCGCCCAGCCGGCGCCGTTCGCAGCCGCCTGCGGCTTGGCGATGCCCGCGCCCGCATAACGGCAGGCACCGATCTCAACGCAAGTTCATGCAACCCTTTTCGCCCCGACGCACCGCGCCATGAATGCCACGCCCGATCTGACGAACTCCGCGCCTTTTGCGCTCGCCTCGCGTCTGCCCGATGTCGGCACGACGATTTTCACCGTCATGAGCGCGCTCGCCGCGCAGCATGGCGCGGTCAATCTCGGCCAGGGCTTTCCCGATTTCGATTGCGATCCGCGCGTGATCGATGCTGTCGCGCAGGCCATGCGGCGCGGCCATAATCAATATCCGCCGATGGCGGGCACCTCCGCGTTGCGCGAGGCGATCGCAAGCAAGATCGAGCGCGTCCACGCCCGCCGCTACGACCCGAACACGGAAATCACGGTAACGGCCGGCGCCACGCAGGCGCTGCTCACCGCCATTTTGGCAACCGTCCATCCGGGCGATGAAGTGGTGGTGCTCGAGCCGACTTACGACAGCTACCTTCCCTCGATCGAGCTCGCCGGCGGCAAGCCCGTCTTCGTCACGCTCGAGGCGCCCGAGTACGCGATCGACTTCGAGCGGCTCGCCGCGGCTATCACGCCGCGTACGCGGCTCATCGTCATCAACACGCCGCACAACCCGACAGGTACCGTCTGGCATGCCGATGACATGCGCAAACTGGAAGCCATCGTGCGCGGCACGAACGTGCTGATCGTCTCGGACGAAGTCTACGAGCACATGGTCTACGACGGCGCGCCGCACGAGAGCGTGGCCCGCTATCCGGAGCTCGCCGCCCGCAGCTTCGTCGTCTCGAGCTTCGGCAAGACGTTTCACGTGACAGGCTGGAAAGTCGGATATGTCGCCGCCCCGGCCGCCCTCACCGCCGAATTCCGCAAGGTGCATCAGTTCAATGTGTTTACGGT
Source organism: uncultured Paraburkholderia sp. (assembly GCA_966421005.1). GTDB lineage: Bacteria > Pseudomonadota > Gammaproteobacteria > Burkholderiales > Burkholderiaceae > Trinickia. The sequence goes on along the minus strand of CBJLAJ010000111.1, from coordinate 11,157 downwards.
CAACACGCCGATGCAGATCGGTCTGGCCGACTACTTGCAAGACCCCGCGCCGTATCTCAACTTACCGGCCTTCTATCAGCGCAAGCGCGATTTCTTCCGCGCCGGTCTGCAAGGTTCGCGTTTCAAGCTGCTGCCGTGCGAGGGCACGTACTTTCAATGCGTCGATTACTCGGCGATCAGCGATCTGCCCGAGGCCGAATTTTCGACCTGGCTCACGCGCGAGATTGGCGTCGCGGCCATTCCCGTATCGGCGTTCTATCATGAACCGCACGAATCGGGCATCGTGCGCTTTTGCTTCGCGAAGCGCGAAGAAACACTGGCCACGGCGCTCGAGCGGCTGGCGCGCCTCTGACACCGAGACAACGTACCTGGAGATTCCATGAGCGCAGAACTGCTGGCAGCGCGCCCGCCCGAAAGCGACTCGACGCTCGTGCTCACGCTGTCGAATCCCGGCGCGCGAAATGCACTGCATCCCGACATGTATGCCGCCGCCATCGTGGCGCTCGAAACCGCCGAGCGCGATCCGTCCATTCGTGCAGTCGTGCTCACAGGCGCCGACGATTTTTTTTGCGCCGGCGGCAACCTCAACCGACTGCTGGAAAACCGCGCTAAAGACGTTTCGGTGCAGGCGCAAAGCATCGATTTGCTCGCGCAATGGATTCTCGCGCTGCGTACTTCGACCAAACCTGTCATCGCCGCCGTCGAAGGCGCGGCGGCAGGCGCGGGATTCTCGCTTGCCCTCGCCTGCGACATGATCGTCGCGGCGCAAGACGCCAAGTTCGTCATGTCCTATGCCCGCGTCGGGCTTACGCCGGACGGTGGCGGCTCATGGTTCCTCAGCCAGGCGTTGCCGCGGCAACTGGCAACCGAATTGCTGCTCGAAGCGAAGCCCGTTACGGCCGAGCGGCTGCATCAGTTGGGCGTCGTCAATCGATTGGTCAAGCCGCGGCAGGCGCGCGAAACCGCCATCGGCTGGGCCGACGAACTGGGCCGCGGTTCGCCGAACGCGTTCGCGAGAATCAAGACGCTCGTCGCGGCGGCGCGCGAGGCACCGCTCGACGATCATCTGAGCACCGAGCGCGAACATTTCGTCGCGTCGCTGCATCATCGCGATGCGCTCGAAGGCATCACGGCTTTTCTCGAAAAGCGGGCACCCCACTATCGATAGCGGAGCAAGCGCGATGGCCGAGTAGCGTTCGGGACGCCGTGGCACCGCCAGGTTTGTCGGAGCGAGAGATGACGAAGCGCGCAGAGAACGAAGCCGATCAACGTCAGGACTATGCCACGTTCATGGGCACGCGCGCCGTGGCCGAGCGGCAACGCTTCGACGCAAACGCCCTCGCCATCTGGCTGCGCGAGCACCTCGACGGATTTGCGGGGCCGCTTACCGTCGAACAATTCGCGGGCGGCCAGTCGAACCCGACGTTCAAGCTCGTCACGCCGCAGTGCTGCTGTGTCATGCGGGCGAAACCCGGCCCGAAGGCCGAGCTGTTGCCATCCGCGCATGCCATCGAGCGCGAGTATCGCGTCATGGATGCACTCTCGGCGAGCGATGTCCCCGTTGCGCGTATGCTCGCGCTCTGCGAAGACGAGACGGTGATCGGCCGGGCGTTTTATGTGATGGAGTATGTCGATGGACGTGTCCTGTGGGACCCATCGTTACCGGACATGACACCGGCACAACGGGCATCGGTCTATGACGAGATGAACCGCGTCATCGCAGCGCTGCACCAAACGTCCGTCGATGCGCTCGGTCTCGCGGATTTCGGCAAGCCTGGCAACTACCTCGCGCGTCAGATTGCACGGTGGAGCAAGCAATACGAAGCATCGGAGACCGAGCCGATCGACGCCATGCACCGGCTCATCGAGTGGCTACCGGCGCATCTGCCGGCAGGTGCCGCCGACGGAGCGCAACGCGTGGCCGTCGTCCACGGCGACTACCGGCTCGACAATCTGATTTTTCATCCGAACGAACCGCGTGTGCTGGCCGTGCTCGATTGGGAACTCTCGACGCTCGGCGACCCTATCGTCGATTTCGCTTATCACGCGATGGCGTGGCACGTCGACCCGCGCGCGTTTCGCGGCATCGCCGGCCTCGATCTCGCGGCACTGGGCATTCCCGACGAACGCAGCTATATCGAACGCTATTGCGAACGCACCGGGTGTTCGATCGGAGACGATTGGAACTTCTATCTGGCGTTCAACATGTTTCGAATCGCCGCAATCCTCCAAGGCATCATGAAACGTGTCACGCTGGGCACGGCGGCGAGCGCGCAGGCAGCGGATGCAGGCCGCCGTGCGCGGCCCATGGCGGAGCTCGCCTGGTCGTATGCGATGAAGGTGCGATAACCCATACTCGAGAGGCGTTGATGAACTTCGACTACGCTCCTAACGTTCAGGCGCTGCGCGTGCGGCTTCTTGCGTTCTTCGACGAATACATCTATCCCAATGAGCGCGCGTTTGCCGACGAAGTGGCGGGGAATCGCCGCCGCGGCAACGCATGGGTGCCGACGACGCTTGTGGAAACGCTGAAAGCGCGGGCGCGCGACGAGGGCCTGTGGAATCTCTTTCTGCCCGATTCGACGCGGGGCGCGGGCCTCACGAATCTCGAATATGCCCCACTCGCCGAGATCATGGGACGCGTGCCCTGGGCGCCCGAAGTATTCAACTGCAACGCGCCCGATACGGGCAACATGGAAACGCTTGAACGATACGGCAGCGAGGCTCACAAGCGAACGTGGCTCGACCCGTTGCTCGCCGGCGAGATCCGTTCCGCGTTCCTCATGACCGAGCCGGAAGTCGCATCGTCCGATGCGACGAATATCCGCACGCGGATCGAGCGCGACGGCGAGGACTACATCGTCAATGGACGTAAATGGTGGTCCTCGGGCGCGGGCGATCCGCGCTGCAAGCTCTATATCGTGATGGGCAAGACGAACCCCGATGCCGAGAAGCACGCCCAGCAATCGATGATTCTCGTGCCGGCCGATGCACCGGGCGTCACCGTGCATCGGCCGCTCAATGTGTTCGGCTACGACGATGCGCCGCACGGTCACATGGAAATCACGCTCGAGAACGTGCGCGTGCCCGCCACCAATCTATTGCTCGGCGAAGGCCGCGGTTTCGAAATTGCGCAAGGGCGGCTGGGCCCCGGGCGCATTCATCACTGCATGCGACTCATTGGATTGGCCGAGCGGGCGCTCGAGCTGATGTGCAAGCGGACGTTGGAGCGCGTCGCGTTCGGCAAGCCGATTGCGGCACAAACCGTCACGCAGGAACGCATCGCGCAAGCGCGCTGCGCCATCGAGCAGGCTCGTTTGCTCACGCTGAAGGCGGCATACATGATGGACACCGTCGGCAATAAAGGCGCACGCGCAGAAATTGCGATGATCAAGGTAGTGGCGCCGAACATGGCATGCCAGGTCATCGATTGGGCCATACAAGCACACGGCGGCGGCGGCGTCAGCGACGATTTTCCGCTTGCGTACGCCTATGCTTGCGCACGCATGCTGCGCTTCGCCGACGGGCCGGACGAAGTGCATCGCAACGCCATCGCCAAGCTCGAACTTGCACGCCATGCGCCGCGGCCCGATACGATGGGGCCAGCCTGAGCTGGCGTTGCCCGTATCGACGCCATGGACTTTGCGCGGCCGTCTGCGAGCACGAAAGTTATATGCTAATTTGCGACTCGATCGGTGCCCAACGTCCCGGCACCGGCCTGACCGAGGAGCAGCAATGATCGATGCTTACAGCTGGGCAACACCTAACGGCCACAAAGTCCACATCATGCTCGAGGAGACAGGCCTCGAATACCGCGTGCATCCGATCGATATCGGCGCCGGCGATCAATTCAAGCCTGAATTTCTCGCTATCAGCCCGAACAACAAGATTCCCGCCATCGTCGATTCGGACGGGCCCGAGGGCAAGCCGCTGTCGATTTTCGAATCGGGGGCCATCCTGATCTATCTGGCCGAAAAAACCGGTCGGTTCCTGCCGCAGGCGCCAGCCGCGCGCTACGCAACGCTTCAGTGGCTGATGTTCCAGATGGGCGGCCTGGGGCCGATGCTGGGTCAGACTCACCACTTTCGCATCTACGCGCCCGAGAAGATCGAGTATGCGGTCAACCGGTACACGAACGAGGCGAAACGCCTGTACGGCGTCATGGACAAGCAACTCGGCAAGACACAGTACCTGGCAAGCGACGACTACACGATAGCGGACATCGCGAGTTTCCCCTGGACGCGGTCATGGCAAAACCAGGGTATCGAACTGGCGGATTTTCCGAACGTCAAGCGCTGGCATGAAGCGATTGCGGCACGCCCGGCCGTGCAACGTGGCGTGGAAGTCCTGGCATCCGCAAGACGGGCGCTGACCGACGATAAAGCCCGCGACATCCTGTTCGGCGCGACGCAATACGCGCGGCACTGACCGGAGCACGGATGCGCCGGGGCCGCGGGTACGATGGCCCTTGGGAAATGCCGGTGACGAAGCGCGGCAGTGTGGTCAAAACCGATCAGAAATAATGCCGTGTGACGAATTGCGCGACGCAAGCAGGTTTCGTCTCGTTGTCGGCTTCAACGGTGACATCCCAGGTGACTTGCAGCGCGCCATCCGGCAAATCACTCGCATCGGCGACGATAAAGCGCGCGCGCAGGCGCGCACCGACGCGCACCGCCGATGGAAACCGCACACGATTGAGTCCATAGTTCACACCCATGCGCTGCTCGACTTGCACCGTCCGCATCAGCAGCGCAGGTATCAGAGACAGCGTCAGGAATCCGTGCGCGATCGGCCCGCCAAAAGGCGATTCGCGCGCCGCGCGCTCGGGGTCGACATGAATCCATTGACGATCCCCCGTGACATCGGCGAAAGCATCGACGCATGCCTGATCGATCGTCACCGCGGCACTCACGAGCGGCTCGGCGCCAATCAGCGCGCGTAGCTGCGCTGCCCGAGCAATCACGATGGGGCGATACTCGCCCCCGCCCCCCTGCTCGCCCGCCAGAGCATTCATTCGGACGCTCCGGCGCCTGCCGCCCCTTCGCCACGCAACCCGAAGATCACCTTCGAACGTACACTGACAGCAATTTCGCCCGCTTGATTGACGCCTTCCCACAACAGGGTGGCGATGCCCCGATCGGGACGACTGCCGAGCACACGCTTGTCGAGCACACAGGTAAAGAGATGAATCGTGTCGCCGGGGCGCACGGGCTTCAGCCAGCGAAGCTCGTCGACACCGGGCGAGCCCATCGATGTCGAGCCTTCGAGCGTCTTGCGTACGAAGATACTCATGAGCACCGAGCAGGTATGCCAGCCGCTTGCGATCAACCCGCAATAGGGTGAAGCATGCGCCGCGATTTCGTCGACGTGGAATGGCTGAGGATCGTACCGGGTGGCAAATTCGACGATCTCTTCGCGCGTGAACGTGTGCGCGCCGATTTCCTTGCGCGCGCCGACTTCGAGGTCCTCAAAGCTCACACCCATCTCGCTGTCTCCCGTTGAACGTGACGGCGCCTCGCGCGGTGCAACAGCCACCGTTCGCAGCGGGCGAAAGACCGCACGGCGCCTTCAGAACGATACAGGATGAGTATGGAGACGGTGCGGGAACCGCGCAAGACACCGCACGGCCGATGACCGATCGACCTATTGCAGTGTTTCCTTGGGCACCCACGCGCCGGGCACCGGCATGACCTCGATGCCCTCTTCGACGAGCGAGCGCGCATCTTCGGGCGTGGCTACGCCGCGGATGTTACGGGCCGGCGCCTCGTTATAGTGGATGCGCCGCGCTTCTTCGGCAAAGCGCTCACCGACGTTTTCCGTCTTTCCGAGCACTTCGCGAAGTACGCGCATGGCTTGCGCTTCGATCTCACGCATACGTTCCGGCACAGCGCCGCCACGTGCCTTGTCCTCGTCGCCCGAGGCGCGGCGCGCGGCGTCGTCTTGCGCGCTCGTCGCGCCGGACAGGTTCAGCCGCGGCGCCGAGGGTAAACGGCTCACCTCAGTCGCGGCGCACATCGGGCATTCGACCAATTTGCGCGACAACTGGGATTCGAAATCATCGACGGACGCGAACCAACCTTCGAACCGATGACCGTGCGAGCACTGTAAATCGAGGACCTTCATGGTGGATGGGGAGCAAACGTGCAGCCAAGTGTAGCGCGAAATCGTTTTTGGCGAGCGAATTTGCAGAAAACCGGGCGCGGGCGCGAACGCCCGCGGCGCTTTACGCGTCCGAATCGGGTGTCGTTCGCTGCGTCTCGCCTGGTTGCCAGGCGCCGGAGAGCAGTTTGTCGAGCCACATCGTGCCAATGATCGTCTTGACGTCGCTGATTTCGCCCGTACGGATCCATTCGAGCATTTGGGGCACATCCGTAATGAACGTATCGAGAAATTCCCCGTCGTCGAGCGCGGGTTCGCCCCCGATCAGGCCACGCGCCAGGAAAAGATCGATGAATTCAGTCGAATAGGAAATGATCGGATGGATGCGGGTCAGAAAGACGAACTCTCGAGCCGTGTAGCCCGTTTCTTCCTGCAATTCACGCTTGGCGCAAGCGAGCGGGCCCTCGTTCGGGTCCAGCTTGCCCGCCGGGTATTCGATCATCACGCGTCCGATCGGATACCGGTACTGGCGTTCGAGCAGCACGCGTCCGTCATCGAACAGCGGAATCACCATGACAGCACCGGGATGCTGCACGTATTCGCGCGTGGCAAGCTTGCCGTCGGGCAGGCGCACGGTATCGCGTTTGACATGAAGAAACGAACCTTCATGGACGGTTTCGCTACCGATGCGTGTTTCGGTCAACGAGGCGTCGTGATCGTGATCGGGCAATTGAGCCATCGGCTGCTCTCCGGTAACGAGCCGCATGACGGCGCGTGGCCGTCAACGGCGCTTGACGAGATATTGGAACGTGAAGCCGGGAAACGCGAACACCACAAAAAGGCAAAACGTGATCGCGTAAAACTGCCAGCCCTGATCGAAGCGGTTGCCCGCGCGCGCCTCCAGCATGAAGCCCAGGGCACCCACGACAAAATACAGCACGATCAATTCGCCGATCCGAATCCAAGTGCTTTTTCTTGTCGCGCCGAGCGGCACGAACGCGAAAAGCCGCTGGTTCATGAACGGCAGGTTGGCGGCCGCGACCGCCAACAATACGATTAACCAGCCCGCTGCTGACATCAGAGCGCAGGCAGCGTATGTGCGACTGCGTTCAGGCAGAGGGTCATCAACGGACCGGGCACAAGACCGAGCACGAGCACCGCAACGCCGTTGATGGCCAGCAGCCACCGGTTCGCAGCCGGGCTCGCGATAGGAGCCGTGTCTTGCGGCGCGTCGAAATACATGAGCTTCACGATGCGCAGATAGTAGAACGCGCCGAACAGCGACGTGATCACCGCAAGGATCGTGAGCCACGTCAGGCCCGCATTCATTGCTGCCTCGAGCACCGCAAGCTTCGCGTAGAAACCGACCGTGGGCGGGATGCCGGCGAGCGAGAACATCATCGCCATCATCACGAACGCAAACACGGGGCTCCGCTTGTTCAAACCCTTGAAGTCGTCGAGCGTCTCGGCCTCGAAGTCGCGGCGCGCCAGCAGCATCACGATACCGAACGAACCGAGCGTCGTGAGGAAGTAGATGATGCTGTAGAACATCGCCGAGCTATAAGCGTTGGCCATGCCCTCCGCCTTGCCATCGACCACGCCGGCCAAAAGACCGAGCAGCACGAAGCCCATGTTCGAGATTGCCGAGTAGGCGAGCATACGCTTGACGTTACGCTGCGCGATACCGGTGATATTGCCGACGATCAGCGAGAGCGCCGCGAGAATCACGAGCATTTCCTGCCAATCCACCGCGAGCGGCAACAACCCCATCACGAGAAAGCGCAGGCCCCAGGCGAATGCGGCCACCTTCGGTCCACCGCCGACGAGCAGCGTCATCGCGGTCGGCGCACCGTGGTAGACATCGGGCACCCACATATGGAACGGCACGGCGCCCATCTTGAACGCGATGCCGGCCACGATGAAGATCACACCGAAAAGCAGCACGGCGTTGTTGATCCGGCCCGATGCGACAGCCTTCAGCACTTCGCCGAGATCGAGCGAACCCGTCGCGCCATAGAGCATCGAGATGCCATAGAGCAGGAAGCCCGAAGCCAGCGCACCGAGCACGTAGTACTTCATCGCGGCTTCGTTCGACTGCGACGCGTCGCGGCGCAGCGCAATGGCCGCGTACAGCGAGAGCGACATCAGCTCCAGACCCAGATACAACGTCAGGAAGTTGCTGCCCGAAATCATCACGAGCTGTCCGAGCAGCGCAAACATGCCGAGCAGCATGTAATCGCCGCGGAAGAGATCGCGGTCCTCCAGGTACTGACGCGAGTAGATCATCGTGATCGCATAGCCGAGCGACACGACGGCCTTCATCGCGCTCGCAAATCCATCGACGACATACATGTGCCCGAAGAAATATTGCGACTGCGCATTTGGGTCGAACACGAGCGTGGTGAACCAGACACCCGCGACGAGCGAGGCGAGCACCGCGATCAGATAGGTGACGCGACGGCCGCGATCGCCGACGAACGTTTCGTTTAGCCACGCGACAACGGCGGCCACCATGACCAGCGCGTCGGGCAGAAGGAGTGACATAGAGGCGTTTTGCATGATCGTTTCGTTCCTCCGCTCGGCCTTACTGAGACAGCGGCAGCTTTGACTGCGCGACGTGGGAGAGGAGGTTCTCCACGGACACGTGCATCACATCGGTAAAGGGCTTCGGATAAAGGCCCATGAAAAGCGTCAGTGCGGCAAGCACGCCAAGAATCAGCAATTCGCGGCGATTGATGTCGGAGAGCGACTTCACGTGATCGTTGGCGACGGCGCCAAAGTACACGCGCTTGTACATCCAGAGCGTGTAGGCCGCACCGAGAATCAACGTGAACGCGGCGCCGAACGCAATCCAGAAGTTGTACTGGACGGACGCCAGGATCACCATGAACTCGCCGACGAAGCCCGACGTACCCGGCAGCCCGCAATTGGCCATCGAGAACAGCATGACGAGCGCGGCGAACTTCGGCATCACGTTCACGACGCCGCCGTAATCGGCGATCTGGCGCGAGTGCATGCGGTCGTAAAGGACGCCGATGCAAAGGAACATGGCACCGGAGACGAAGCCGTGCGAGATCATTTGCACGATCGCGCCTTCCACGCCCAACTGGTTGAAGATGAAAAAGCCGAGCGTGACGAAGCCCATGTGCGCGATCGACGAATACGCGACGAGCTTTTTCATATCGGCCTGCACCATCGCAACGAGACCGATATAGATCACCGCGGTCAGCGAGAGCGCGATGATGACCGGTGCGAGCGCATGACTCGCGTCGGGCGTGATCGGCAATGAAAAGCGCAGGAAACCGTACGCACCGAGCTTCAGCATGATCGCGGCCAGCACGACGGAGCCGCCCGTCGGCGCTTCGACGTGCGCATCCGGCAACCAGGTATGGACCGGCCACATCGGCACCTTCACCGCGAACGCAAGGAAGAACGCGATGAAGAGCAGCACCTGCGGCGTCATGGCGAGCGGCGCCTTTTGCCACGTCGCGAGATCGAAGGTGCCCGTCACGACGTAGAGGTAGATCAGCGCCACCAGCATCAAGAGCGAACCGGCGAGCGTGTAAAGGAAGAACTTGAACGCGGCGTAAATCCGGTTCGGCCCACCCCATACGCCGATGATCAGATACATCGGGATCAGCGTCGCTTCGAAGAAGACATAAAACAGCAGGCCATCGGCCGCCGAGAACACGCCGACCATGATGCCCGACAGGATCAGGAACGCGGCCATGTACTGCGACACGTGCTCGGTAATGACCTCCCAGCCCGCAATCACGACGATCACCGTAATGAGCGCGGTGAGCACGACGAACCACATCGAGATGCCATCCACCCCAAGGTGGTAGGTGATGTGAAAGCGCTCGATCCAGTTCGCCTGCTCGACGAACTGCAGGTCGGCCGTTGACGGATCGAAGCCGCTGATGAGCGGCAATGTCACGATAAAGCCGAGAATCGAGCCGATCAGCGCAAGCCAGCGCGCGGGCGCGGGGTTCCTGTCGGAGCCGACGGCGAGCACGGCCAAACCAAAGACGATCGGCAACCAGATCGCGGTACTAAGAATCGGAAAAGAGTGCATTAAGTGTCCCCCGCCTTATTTGCCGCCGAGCGTTACAAACAGGGTAAGGAGCCCCAGCATGCCGATAATCATGGCGAACGCGTAGTGGTAGATGTAACCGGATTGCAGGAAGCGGATGACTCTCGCGAACCAGCCGATGAAGCGCGCGCTTCCGTTGACGAGACCGTCGATGACCACGACATCGCCTTCCTTCCAGAGTCCGCGACCGATCAGCACCGCACCCTTCGCGAAGACGACTTCGTTGATCTTGTCCATGTAGTACTTGTTGTCGAGCAGCGTGTAGATCGGCCCGAATGCACGCCGGATCGCAGCCGGCAGGTCCGGGCGCTTCAGATACAGGAACCACGCCGTGACGACGCCGGCGAGCGCAAGCCAGAGCGGCAACGCCGAAATCGAATGCAGGCCCATCGCGAACCAGCCCTGGAATTCCTTCGACATCTCTTCGATGGCCGGGTGGTTCTCGCCGATGAAGATGACCTTCTCGAACGCGACACCATGCTCGAAGAACCCGCCGAAAATCATCGGACCGATCGCAATCGCGCCGATGATTACCGACGGAATCGCGAGCAGAACCAGCGGCAGCGTCACGACCCAGGGGGTCTCGTGCGGTTCGTGGGCGTGACCGTGATCGTCGTGCGCATCGTGACCATGGTCGTGACCGTCGCCGTGGGCAGCCGCTTCCGCGCCGTGACCGTTGCCGAAATCCTGCGGATGGCGGAAACGCTCCTCACCGTGGAAGACAAGGAAGTACATCCGGAACGAATAGAGCGCCGTCACGAACACACTAGCAACCACCGCGAAGTAAGCGAAGCCCGCGCCCGGCAGATGCGAGAGGCCAACCGCGTCGATGATCGAATCCTTCGAGTAAAAGCCCGAGAAGAACGGCGTGCCGATCAACGCGAGCGAACCGATCAGCGACGTGATCCATGTGATCGGCATGTACTTGCGCAGGCCGCCCATGTTGCGCATGTCCTGATCGTGGT
>CBJLAJ010000110.1:0-18523 GCA_966421005.1 uncultured Paraburkholderia sp. | reverse complement strand
ACGACCGCCCGTTGGCAAAACGGGCCAGCTCGATGGCAAAGCCCTTCGCTAAACCGCCCCTGTCTGACTCAGCCGAGCAAGCACTTCATCGACGATCACCTCTGGCGCGGGCTCGATGCCGACGGTGATCGCCTCATCCTCTCCCGGCTCTTCCAACGTATCGAGCTGGCTTTGCAGCAGCGCCGGATCGAAGAAATGCCCCGAGCGCGCGCCCAACCGCTCGTGAAGCAGCTCGAACGATCCCTTCAGATAGATGAAATGCACGCGGCCGTCCGGCGGCACACCGCCACGCAGGACATCGCGGTATTCGCGCTTGAGCGAGGAGCAGCCGAACACCGCCGTTTCGCCCGCGTTCTCCTCTTCGATGATTGCCTCGCGTATCGATGCCAGCCAGGGCCAGCGATCGTCGTCGGTGAGCGGAATACCGTGCGCCATCTTGTCCTTGTTCTCTGCGCTGTGAAACGTATCGCCGTCGATGAAACCGCAGCCAAGCCGATCGGCCAGCAACTCGCCGATGAGCGTCTTGCCCGCCCCCGATACCCCCATCACGATCAGAATCATTGCACCTCCGCCAACATCGCGCGCCCGCCAACGAAATCAAAGAACGGCGGCCAACGCAAACGTGAGCGCAAGACCGAGCAGCGAGATGATCGTCTCGCACAAAGACCATGTCTTGAACGTCTGCCCGACCGTCATCCCGAAATACTCTTTGATCAGCCAGAAGCCCCCATCGTTCACATGCGAGAAGATGAGCGAGCCGGAGCCCGTCGCCAATACCAGCAGTTCTGGGCGCACGTGAATCGCGCCAGCCGCCGCAACGGGCGCGACGATGCCGCATGCGGTCGTCATCGCGACCGTGGCCGAACCCGTTGCGAGCCGGATCAGGGCCGCGGCGAACCAGCCGAAGAGCAGTGGCGAGAGGTTCGCCTGCGTCGCAACCGCGACGATCTGCTGCGAGATGCCGCTATCGCGCAGAACGCCGCCGAAACCGCCGCCCGCGCCGACGATCAATGTAATGCCCGCGATTGGCGCGAGACAATCGCCGCAGAACTTCTGAATCTGCGCTCGCGTAAAGCCACGCATCGCGCCGAACGTCCAGAAGCTCACGAGCACCGCGATGAGCAGCGCCACGTCCGCGTTCCCGATGAAACGCAGCAGGTCGTTCGGCAGCGTCTTGGGCGCAAAGACCAGATCCGCCCAACTGCCGACGAGCATCAGCAGGACGGGCAGCAGGATCGTGAAAAGCGTAATGCCGAAGCTGGGCAGGTCGCGGCGTGGCGCCCCCGCGCCTGCGGCAGCCGCCCTCTCCTCATCGGACTCGACGAATTGCGCGGCGAGCGGGTTGGTGTCAGGTAGTTTCACTTGACGATAGATCAGCAGCGCAAAAAGCGGACCGGCGACGAGCGCGGTCGGCACGCCGACGATGAGTCCGTATGCCACGGTTTTGCCGATATCGGCGCCGTACGCCTGCACCGCCAGCAGTGCCGCCGGGTGCGGCGGAATGAGACCGTGCACGACAGACAAGCCGGCCACCATCGGCAAACCGATCAGCAGCAGCGATTTCCCGGTCCGTCGCGCGACGTTGAATGCAATGGGAATCAGCAGCACGAAGCCGACTTCGAAGAAGACCGGCAAACCGACGATGATGGCGACGAACAGCATCGCCCAATGAATGTTCTTTTCGCCGAACCAGCGAATGAGTGTGGTCGCGATTTGCTCGGCCCCGCCCGATTCGGCCATCATCTTGCCGAGCATCGTACCCAGGCCCACGACGATCGCGATGTGGCCGAGCGTGCCGCCGTTGCCGGCTTCGAACGATTTGACGATCTTGTCCATCGGCATGCCTGCGGCCATACCGAGAGCAAGCGAGACGAGGATCAGGACGATGAACGGGTACAGCTTGAAGCGGGTGATCAGGATGATGAGGACCGCAATCGCGATCACCGCGTAAAGGAGCAACAGGCTGCCGTGGACCGATCCCATGAAACCTCCTGGCTTGTCATGCGACGAAGGTAACTGACCGGGCGCGATGCGCCGCGCCGTCGCTGCATTGTATGCGCAGAGTCCGGGCGGCGATAGACGGCTTGATGCGTGGCTTTGAGCGTTGCGTCAGTGCTGGTGCGCGGCCAACTCCGAGGCACCGCGCGCAAGGCGCGTGACTTCGTCCCAGTTCTGGGCGGCCAGCGCCGCTTTCGGTGTCAACCAGGAACCGCCGACGCAGACGACGTTCGGCAGCGCGAGAAAGTTGGGCGCGGTCTCCGCCGTGATGCCACCCGTCGGGCAGAATTTGAGCGCAGGGAACGGGCCATGGAACGCTTGCAGCATCGCCACGCCGCCCGCTTGCTGCGCGGGAAAGAACTTCACGATCTCATAGCCGAGTTCCAGCGCGAGCAGGATGTCGGTCGGCGTCATGACACCGGGCAAGAGCGGCAAGCCGGCGTCCTGGGCGGCCTGATGCATGTCCTTGGTCAGGCCCGGCGAAACGCCGAACCGAGCACCCGCCTTCTTGGCCATCGCGCAATGCTCCGGCTTGGTGATGGTGCCGACGCCCACGACGATATCGGGGGCAAGCTGGCTGGCCCGCTCGATCGCCTGCAAACCGGCCGGCGTGCGCAACGTGATTTCCAGCACCTTGACGCCGCCCGCGTGAAGCGCGCGCGAAACGTGCTCGCCTTGCTCGACGGAATCGAACGCCAGCACCGGAATGACCGGACCCAGCCGGACGATGTCTTCGATCTTGTTCATCTGCACTCCTTATCGCTCGATGGCGTGAATGTGTCGTTCGGCCTGCTCGCCAACGAGGGCGCCGAACACGGAGGCGCCCATTTCGGCGGGCAATGCGGCCGCGCGAAAGACGCCGAACAATTCCCGGCCGAAGCCGACTTCGTTTTCCGCCTGATGCTTCGGCGCATCGACGGCACGCGCAGCCCATTCGGCCTCGTCGACTTCGACATCGAGCACCCCGCGCTCGGCATCGATCGTGACGATGTCGCCCGTGCGGACTTTGCCGAGCGGCCCGGCCAGCAGTGCCTCGGGCGAGACGTGGATGACGGCGGGAACCTTGCCCGATGCGCCGGACATTCGTCCGTCGGTCACCAATGCAACGTGAAAGCCTTGATCCTGCAGCACGCCGAGTAGCGGCGTCAGGCGATGCAGCTCGGGCATGCCGTTCGCTCGCGCGCCCTGGAACCGGACGACAGCGACAAAGTCGCGCTTGAGCTCGCCGTTGTCGAATGCTTCTTGCACCGCCTCTTGCGATTCGAACACGATCGCCGGTGCGCGTACGCTCCGATGCTCACTGGCCACCGCGGAAATCTTGATGACCCCGCGGCCGAGTTTGCCCTGCATGAGACGCAGGCCACCGTCGGGCTGGAACGGCTCGCTGATCGGCCGCAGCACCTTGGCGTCACCCGTCGTTTCGGCGCCGGGTACCCAGGCAAGCTCGCCATCGACGAGACGCGGCTCCTGCGTGTAGGCAGCGAGGCCCTTGCCCGCGACGGTGTTGACGTCGTCGTGCAGCAAGCCACCTTCGAGCAGATTGCGCACGAGAAATGCCATGCCGCCTGCCGCGTGATAGTGGTTCACGTCGGCCTTGCCATTCGGATAGATCTTCGCGAGCAGCGGCACGGCTTGGGACAAGGTATCGAAGTCATCCCAGTCGATCAGCACGCCTGCCGCGCGCGCAATGGCGACGAGATGCAGCGTATGGTTCGTCGAGCCGCCCGTGGCGAGCAGCGCAACGATGCCGTTGACGATCGCCTTTTCGTCGATCACGTGTCCGATCGGCGTGTAATTGCCGCGCTCCGCGGTGAGGTCGAGCACACGACGCGCGGCGGCAGCCGTCAACGCATCGCGCAACGGCGTGTGCGGGTGCACGAATGCCGCGCCGGGCAGATGCAACCCCATGACTTCCATCAGCAGCTGATTACTGTTGGCCGTCCCGAAGAACGTGCAGGTCCCGTGCCCATGATATGCGGCCGATTCGGCTTCGAGCAGCGCATCGCGCCCCACCTGGCCCGTCGCGAACTGCTGGCGGATCTTCGCTTTGTCGTCATTCGACAAGCCGCTCGTCATCGGCCCAGCCGGCACGAAGATAGTCGGCAGATGGCCGAACTGCAACGCGCCGATCAAGAGGCCCGGCACGATCTTGTCGCAGATGCCCAGGCACAGGGCCGCATCGAACATGTTGTGCGTCAGCGCAACCGCCGTCGACATGGCGATGACTTCCCGCGAAAAAAGCGACAGCTCCATGCCGGGATTGCCCTGCGTGATGCCGTCGCACATGGCCGGCACACCGCCCGCGAATTGCGCGACGCCGCCGTTCTCACGCGCCGCGCGCTTGATGATGTCGGGGAAATCCTTGTACGGCGCGTGCGCCGAAAGCATCTCGTTATAGGACGAGACGATGCCGATGTTCGGCACGCGTTGCGCCTTGATGGCCAGCTTGTCGTTGCCTTCGAGCCCGGCGAAACCGTGCGCCAGATTCGCGCAGGACAACACACCGCGCGCGGGAAACCGGCCTTGCGCGGCATCGATACGCGCGAGATAGGCCGAGCGCGTCGCCCGGCTCCGTTCGACGATGCGCCGGGTCACTTGAATCAGCGTGGAATGCGGCGAAACCATGGAGAAACGCTCCTTTTACCGGAAGACGGCGCTCGCGGCGCCTTGCATGTGAGGCGGGCGGCGGGCGGGGCCGCCTGACGGGCTGAATCGTTTTGAGCGCAGCCAGTTTAGTAGAAAAACTACACGACATCAATGCCCATCAACGACCAACCGCCATCCCGCTTACCCAAATTAAGTGTCCGCAGACATTGCGGAGGCCATTTTTATGTAGATTTTCTACAAGCAAACCGCGATACTGTGCGCAGACCACCGCTCGATGCCGCGCTCAGCGCGGCCTGACTGTCATGCTCGCCCGAATTGAAGCAATGCGCATGCAGCTGCGCCCCTCAGAACGCAAATTGGCCGATTACGTGCTCGACACGCCGCGGGAGGTGCTCGATCTCGCCATGACCGAGCTGGCCAAGCGAGCCGGCGTGAGCCAGCCGACGATCGCGCGCTTTTGCCATGCACTCGGATGCGGCGGCTTTCGCGAGTTCAAGATCCGCCTCGCACAAAGTATCGCGCAAAGCGTGCCCTCGGTTTACCGCGACGTCCGCCACGACGAGCCGGCGCCGGGCATCATCGCGAAGGTGTTCGATAGAACGATCGGAGCGCTGATCGAGGTGCGCAACAGCCTCTCAGCCGCGAGCGTCGCAAAGGCCGTCGAACTGCTGGGGCAGGCGTCGCGCATCGAGTTTTACGGGGCGGGCGGCTCAGGCATCGCCGCGCAGGACATTCAGCACAAGTTCTTCCGGCTCGGCATACCGAGCGTTGCCTATGCGGACCCGCACACCTATTCGATGTCGGCCGCGTTGCTGAGCGAGGGCGACGTGGTCGTGGCGATATCGAACACGGGGCGCACGCGCGATATCGTCGATGCGGCGCAGTCCGCGCTCGGCTGCGGCGCGAACGTCATTGCCATTACGCACAGTCATTCGCCGCTTGCGCAGCTCGCCACGGTGAGCTTATCGGCGAACATCGCCGAGGAAACCGATATCTTTTCTCCGATGACCTCGCGCATGTCGCACTTGGCGATCGGCGACATTCTCGCCGTGGGGGTGGCGCTCACGCGCGGGGGTGAGCTCGTCGACAAGCTGGCCGAAGCGAAAGCGACGCTGACGCGCCGCCGCATCGATATCGACGCATGACGCGCCGCGTTCATTGACAACGTTCAGAACGGTTTGATGACGACCAGCGCCACGGCGGCCAACAGCCCCAGGACGGGCAGCTCGTTGAAGAAGCGATACCAGCGGTGCGAGCGGTGATTCTCGCCGCGCTCGAACACGTGCAGCAAGCGGCCGCAATAGGCGTGATAGAGGACGAGCAGCACAACCACACCCACCTTCGCGTGAATCCATCCCTGCCCGCGGCCGATACCCACGACGAGCCAGAGCCATAACCCGCAGGCGAGCGCCGGCACCGCGATAAACGTCATGAACCGAAAGAGCTTGCGCGCCATCGTCAGCAGACGGCGCTGAGCGGCCGGCTCGGTCTCCATGGCGAGATTGACGAAAATGCGCGGCAGATAGAAAAGCCCGGCGAACCAGGACGCGACGAGCACGATATGAAAAGTCTTGATCCAGAGCATCGTTATGGTTCTTCTTACCAGCAGCGATTGTCGGGAAAAGATAGGTCTGGTTACTGCCGCACCTCTCCATGGCCGAGCACGACGTATTTCAATGACGTGAGGCCCTCGAGCCCCACAGGCCCACGCGCATGGAGTTTGTCGTTGGAGATGCCAATCTCCGCGCCGAGCCCATACTCGAAACCGTCGGCGAATCGCGTCGAGGCGTTGACCATCACGCTTGCCGAATCGACCTCGCGCAAAAAGCGCATGGCGCGGTCGTGGTCCTCGGTCACGATGGCATCGGTATGAGCGGAGCCATAGGTGTTGATGTGTTCGATGGCCGCATCGATTCCGTCGACGACCTTGACTGCCAGCACGGGCGCCAGATATTCGGTGCGCCAGTCTTCTTCCGTGGCATCGACGAGCGCAAGCGCGGCAGCGTCGCCGGCGCAACCGGCTTCGAGCGCCGCGCGCGCGGCCGCGTCGACGCGCAACTCGACGCCCTTTTCGCGATAAAGCTTCGCGAGCGGCGGCAGCACTGCACGCGCGACGCCGCGTGCCACGAGCAGCGTCTCCATTGTGTTGCAGGTACCGTAGCGGTGGGTCTTGGCGTTCTCGCAGATGGCCAGCGCCTTGGCGATATCGGCGCGGTCGTCCACATAGACATGGCAAATGCCGTCCAGGTGCTTGATCATCGGCACCCGGGCTTCCTCGATCAATCGCGCGATGAGGCTCTTGCCACCGCGCGGCACGATCACATCGACGAACTCCGTCATCGTGATGAGCTTGCCGACGGCCGCACGATCGGCCGTCTCGACCACCTGCACCGCGTCGCGCGGCAACCCGGCCGCCGCAAGACCTTCGCCGATCAACGCCGCAAGCGCCGAATTCGAAGCAAGCGCCTCCGAGCCGCCGCGCAAAATGGTCGCGTTGCCGGACTTGAGACACAGCGCGGCGGCGTCGATCGTCACGTTCGGGCGGGATTCGTAAATGATGCCGATCACGCCGAGCGGCACGCGCATCTGTCCGACTTGAATGCCACTCGGGCGGTATTTGAGACCATCGATTTCGCCGATAGGATCGGGCAGCGCGGCCACCTGCCGCAGCCCTTCGATCATCGTCGCGATCGCCTTGTCCGACAGGGTCAGCCGATCGACGAATGCCGCGTCGAGCCCCTTGTCCCGCGCGCGCGCGACATCACCCGCATTGGCGGCCTTCAGCGCCGGCACCTCGCGCTCGATGGCGCGGGCGATCGCCTCCAGCGCATCGTTTTTCGCCGCACTCGAGGCGCGCGCCATCGCTCGCGATGCGTGGCGGGCGCGCCGGCCGACGCCGGTCATGTACTCGTCGATATTCATCTTGCTTCTCGTCGATTCCGCGCGCCGTGCGCGCAATACTGATGCTTGAAACTGACCTTGATACTGATAGCCGTAGGGCACACCGCGATTCACGCGCGATCCACCGATCGTCCACCCGCGATGCACCGATTGTAAGCGCAACCGGCTGGCGGCGCCGCGAACGCTGCGCTCAAGCGACGTGGCGGGGCGCTCGCGCGCCACGCTTGCCTGGCGCGGCCACGAGCGCGGCAAGCTCGAACAGGCCGTCCCAGGGATCGGGCGGCAGCGCATCGCGCCAGCGCCCGCCCGGCACACTGCCCGTCAGGCCCTTGACCTGCCGGTCGAGCTGGGCAGCCAGCGCGAGCCCCCGTTCGAGCACGCTTTCCGTCAATCGGCCCAACGCCGGGCCGACGAGACGCTCGCGCGGCCCCCAGACGCGGTTTTCGCGCAACAGCGTGGCGAGCGGCTTGCCCGCCGCGGCACCGCGCTTGATACGCAGCAGCGTGCGCAGCTCTTCAGTGAGCGCCCACAGCACGAGCACGGCCGCTTCGCCTTCGCCCTTCAGACCGTCGAGCATGCGGGCGAGCCTGCCGACATCGCCCGCAAGCATCGCCTCGTTGAGCTTGAAGACGTCGTAGCGAGCGACGTTGAGCACCGCGTCGTGCACCTGCTCGAACGTCAGCGTTCCGGGCGGATACAGCAACCCGAGTTTTTGAATTTCCTGATGCGCGGCGAGCAGATTGCCCTCCACGCGCTCCGCGATGAACTGCAGCGAGCGTCGCCCCTCTTCCCCGGCCGGCACGCGCTGACCCTGCTGCGCGAGACGCTGGGCCACCCAGTTCGGCAATTGCGCACGATCGACAGGATCGATGCGCAGCGCGACACCGGCCTGCTCCAGCGCCGAAAACCACGCTGCCTTTTGCGTTGCGGCGTCGAGACGCGGCAACGTGACGAGCATCAGCACATCGGGATTGCCCGCCGCGGCCAGCGTCTTCAGCGCGTCGGCGCCCTCCTTGCCCGGCTTGCCCGACGGAATGCGCAGCTCGACGAGCTGACGATCGCCGAAGAGCGACATCGACTGGCTCGCGCCGATCAGCGAACTCCAATCGAAGCTGCGCTCGACGGTGAACACGGACCGCTCGGTGAATCCGGCCGCGCGCGCCGCGGCGCGGATACGATCGCTCGCCTCCTGCACGAGCAGATGCTCGTCGCCATAGACGACGTAGAGACCAGCAAGCCCCTTGTTCAGATGTGGTTCGAGCGCGTCGAGTCGTAGCTGCATGCGGTGTGCTCTCGGCTTGGCGGCGCGGCGATCAAAGCGGCGGCGGGGGCAACGGCGCGCGCGGCGCAACGGCCGGCGCCTGCTCGCTCGGCGCGGGATGCAGCGAGCGCACAGCACCGAGACGGCGCGTGAGCTGATCGACCGCATCGTTTTGCATGTCCGCGAAAAGCAGCTCCGACTCCTGCTGTTTCGCCGTCGTGTATCTCGGGCTGTAGGTCATCGCGCGATTTAGCGCAATAACGCTCGGCGGGATCAGCAGCGCGCCGTCCGCGCCGACGAGCGAATAGCTCATCGAGTAAGTCAGCAGGTACTCCTGGGCGACGCCCTGCGTATTGAGCGTCAAGGTCGATTGCCCACGGCTTTCCGAGACCGTCAGGATAGCGTCCGCGTTCGCCGGCGAGTGAACGACGACGGTATCGCTGCCGCCTTGCACCATGCGCGTGAGACGCGCGGCCACAACGGGGGTCGCGCCCGAGACGGCAAGCCGCTTGAACACATAGTCCTGCTGCCCGCGCAGTTGAAAACCGCATGCGCTCAGCACCGTCGTTGCCGCCACGAACGCGAGAAATGATCGGCGAATCACATTGGCTCCCCAAAGGGTCTGTTGGCGCGGGCGCGGCCGACATATCGGCACGCCCGAAGCACGAATCAAACCGTCAGATCCTCAAACGACGACATTCACGAGCCGCCCCGGCACCACGATGATTTTCTTCGCCGGCTTGCCCTCGCTGAAGCGCGCGAACATCTCGTGCGCGAGCGCGGCGGCCTCGATGGCTTCGCGTGGCGCATCCTTCGCGATCGTCAGCGCACCACGGACCTTGCCGTTGATCTGCAGCACGAGTTCGATGTTCGCCTGCTCGAGTGCCGCTTCGTCGACCTTCGGCCACGGCGCATCGAGCAGCGCGCCGAATTCGTCGGAATAGGCCAGTGCGCCCCAGAGCACGTGCGTGACATGCGGCACGACAGGGTAGAGCACCCGCAGCAACACACCGTAGCATTCCCGCAGCACCGACGCGCGCGCGTCCTTGGCGGCTTCGAGCGCGTTGAGCATCTTCATCGCCGCCGAGACGACTGTGTTGTACTGCAGCCGCTGATAATCGAAATCGGCCTGCTTGAGCACACCATGGATTTCGCGGCGCAGCACTTTGTCGGCCTCGCCAAGCGTGGCCGCATCGAACGTCTCGCGCGTAACGAGGCTTGCGCGGTTCGCATGGCCGAACGCCCAGGCGCGACGCAAAAAGCGGCTCGCGCCTTCCACGCCGGAGCCCGACCATTCGAGTTGCTGCTCGGGCGGCGCGGCGAACATCGTGAAGAGCCGCGCGGTATCGGCGCCGTATTGATCGATGAGCAACTGCGGATCGACGCCGTTGTTCTTCGATTTCGACATCTTCTCGACACCGCCGAGACTGACCGGCTGGCCGTCCGCGTTGAGCGTCGCACCGATCGGGCGCCCCTTGTCGTCGTGCGATACGTTGACATCGGCCGGGTTGTACCAGGTCTTCTTGCCCGTGGCATCTTCGCGATAGAAGGTCTCGTTGAGCACCATGCCCTGCGTGAGCAGATTCTTCGCGGGCTCGCCGAACCCGACGAGGCCCATGTCGCGCATGACCTTCGCCCAGAAGCGCGAGTAGAGCAAGTGCAGAATCGCGTGCTCGATACCGCCGATGTACTGGTCCATCGGCATCCAGTAATCGGTGCGCGAATCGACCATCGTCGGCGCATCGGGGCACGGGTAGCGCGAGAAGTACCACGCGGAATCGACGAACGTATCCATCGTGTCGGTCTCGCGCCGCGCGTCGGCGCCGCATTTCGGACACTGGCAGGCGAGGAATGCGGCCGATTTCGCAAGCGGGTTGCCCGTGCCGTCCGGCACGAGGTCCTCGGGCAGCACGACGGGCAGCTCGCTTTCCGGGACCGGCACATCGCCGCAAGACGGGCAATGAATGATGGGAATCGGCGTGCCCCAGTAACGCTGGCGCGAAATACCCCAATCGCGCAGGCGCCAGGTCACGTGCTTGTCGCCGAGGCCGAGCGCCTTCAAGTCCGCCGCGATCGCATCGACAGCCGCTTCATGCGAAAGACCGTCGTACTTGCCGCTGCCGACGCACGTCACGCCATCCTTGTCGGCGTACCAGTCCTGCCATGCGTCCGTCGAATAATCGCAGCCGGGCTTGGCAATTACCTGCTTGATCGGCAAGCCGTATTTCTTCGCGAACGCGAAATCGCGCTCGTCATGCGCCGGCACGCCCATCACCGCGCCTTCGCCGTAGCCCATCAGCACATAGTTGCCGATCCAGACTTCGACGCGCTCATGAGTGAGCGGATGCGTCACGAAAAAGCCCGTGGGCACGCCCTTCTTCTCCATCGTCGCGACGTCGGCTTCGGCAACACCGCCGTGCCGGCATTCGTCGATGAATACCTGCAGTTCCGGTTTGTCCTGCGCCAGCCGCGTGGCAAGCGGGTGTTCGGCCGCGATGGCGGCGAACGTCACGCCCATGATCGTATCGGCGCGCGTGGTGAATACGCGCAATTGCTTTTTCTCGCCGTCGATTTCATACGGAAACGCGAAGTTCACGCCGAAGCTCTTGCCGATCCAGTTCTGCTGCATGACCTTCACGCGCTCGGGCCAGCCGAGGTCGTGGATATCGTCGAGCAGTTCATCGGCGTATTGCGTGATCCGCATGTAGTACATGGGAATCTCGCGCTTTTCCACGAGCGCGCCCGAGCGCCAGCCGCGACCGTCGATCACCTGCTCGTTGGCGAGCACCGTTTGATCGATCGGATCCCAGTTCACCGTACCGGTCTTTTTGTAGACGATGCCTTTTTCGAGCATCTTGAGGAACAGCCACTGGTTCCACTTGTAGTACTCGGGTTTGCAGGTGGCGACTTCGCGTGACCAGTCGATCGCAAGCCCCATCGACTGCATCTGCCCTTTCATGTAGGCGATGTTGTCGTAGGTCCATTTGGCGGGCGGCACACCGTTCGCCATGGCCGCGTTTTCGGCGGGCATGCCGAACGCGTCCCAACCCATCGGCATCAGCACGTTGTAGCCGTTCATCCGCAAGTAACGGTACATCACGTCGTTGATCGTGTAGTTGCGCACATGCCCCATGTGCAGCTTGCCCGACGGATACGGCAACATCGAAACGCAATAGAACTTCGGCTTGGCCGGATCTTCCTCGCTGCGATAGGCATTGGAGGCGCGCCAGTCTGCCTGGGCGGCGGCTTCGATATCGGCGGGTAAATACTTTTCTTGCATGGCGTGGTCAGGGCTTGGCGGTCGTCGCGCTGGCCGGTGCTGTCGCACCCGCGCGAGGCGAAACGCGCGCTCGGGCGGCTCGTGCCGTCTCGCGCGCGCGGAGAAAGGGTCGATTATACCGTTCGAGGCTAGTGCCCTGTCCCGTAAGTTGTTTGCCAAATGAAATTGTCCATTTGGTCGTCAGGCAAGGAGGGAGGAGGCGCAATAGCCGTAGCTATTGCAACGACGAGCGACGCCGCATGGCGGCCAAATGGGCGATTTCATGGCGAACGAACTTGCGGGACAGGGCACTATGCCGCCGGTATCGGTTCAGGGATTTGCAGCGGCAGCGGGCGGAGGCTCGGTCACGAAGCCGATGCGCTCGAGCCCGGCCGCCTGCGCCGCAGCCATGACCTGGGCGATGACGTCATAGCGGGTGGCCCGTGCGGCGCGCAGATGAATGTCGGGCGGCTGGGACGACTTGCCGGCCGCCATCAACTGGGCACGCAAGGCGACGAGCGTGAGCGGCTTGCCGTCCCAATAAAGGCGTCCGCTGTCGTCGATCGAGAGCGTGATCGTTTGTGGCGTCTGCCGTGCCGGCGCGGACGCGACCTTCGGCAAATCGAGCCGGATCGCGTGCGTGAAGAGGGGCGCGGTAATGATGAAAATGACGAGCAAAACGAGCATCACATCGATGAGCGGCGTCATATTGATGTCCGCCATCGGCGCGCTGTCCTGCTTGGAATCGAATCCGCCGAATGCCATGCGCGTCTCCCTGAGTCGGTGCACCTCTGCCGGTGCGCAGCAGTGCGCTACGACTGCAGCTGCGCGTCGCGCAGCCGACGCGCCTCTTTCTCCGGCGCGCAGACATAGGCCTGCAAATCGCGCGCGAAGCCGTCCAGCTCCTCCGACACCTGTCGCTGCAACCGGCCGAGGATGTTATAGCCGAGCACGGCCGGAATGGCGACCACAAGACCGAAGGCCGTCATGATGAGCGCTTCGCCGACGGGCCCCGCGACGTTTTCGATCATCGCCTGTCCGCTGGCCGCGATGCTACCAAGCGCGTGGTAGATCCCCCAGACGGTTCCAAGTAGCCCGACGAAGGGCGCCGTACTGCCGATCGAAGCCAGCAGCACATGACCGAATTCGAGCCGGCGCTGCGAGACGAGCAGCGCCTGACGCAACGCGCGCGTCACGCGCTCGCCGAAATCGACCCGCGCAAGCAGCGCCGTGGCACCCGGCGCGCCGTGAGCCTGCGAGACTTCGAGCGCCGCAACGGCAAGCGGTATGAAGACCCGCTCCTTGTCGGTGGCGCGCATGGCAAGCACGGCTTCGGAGAGCGTCGCGGATTGCCAGAAGAGCGCGAGCGAGCGCGGCCCCTGGCGTTTGGCGCGCACGAGCATCCAGGCCTTGACGAGCAGGAAGCACCAGCTCGCAACCGACATCGCGAGCAGCAGATACGCGACGCCGTGCGTCACGGCATCGCCCGTTTGCAGATAGTGAACTACGCCGGTAGTTGCCACGGTGGTTGCCATCGAGTTTTCCATCGCCTTGCTTGTCGAGCGCGCCGGACGCATCCGGCATGCGAGGTTGCCAGGCTCGGCCGCCTAAGCGCACGCCGGCCGCTTACCGCAGATCGAGCACGTCGCGCATGTCGTAAAAACCGGTACCGCGCGCAGCGAGAAAGCGTGCGGCGCGCAGCGCGCCCTGCGCATACGAAACGCGGCTGGCCGATTTGTGCGTGATCTCGATGCGCTCGCCGGTACCGGCAAACAATACCGTATGGTCGCCCACGATATCGCCGCCGCGAATCGCAGAAAACCCGATCGTCGATGGATCGCGCTCGCCCGTTATGCCATGACGGCCGTAGACGGCGCAGTCCTCGAGTTTGCGGCCGAGCGCGCCCGCCACCGCCTCGCCCATCATCAGCGCCGTGCCCGACGGTGCGTCGACCTTGTGCCGATGGTGCGCTTCGATGATTTCGATGTCATAGCCCTGGGCGAAATGGCGCGCCGCGAACTCGAGCAGTTTCAGCGTCACGTTCACGCCGACGCTCATGTTGCCCGCGCATACGATGCCGATCTTTTCGCCGGCGCGCGCGAGTGCCGCTTTTTGCGCTTCTTCAAGGCCGGTCGTGCCGATGACGAGCTTCGTCCCGTGCCGCAGCGCCGCGTCCAGATGCGCCATGGTGCCTTCGGGGCGCGTGAAGTCGATCAGGCAATCGGCGCCGGCCAGCACGCCATCGATGTCGTCCGACAGTGTCACGCCGGTTTTCTTGCCGAGAAAAGCGCCAGCATCCTCACCGAGCGCTTGCGCGCCCGGGCGGTCGAGCGCTCCGGCAAGCGTCGCTTCCGGATCGTTCAGAACAGCTTCGATCAGCATCCGGCCCATCCGGCCCGATGCGCCTGCAATGGCGATTTTCATCGGCACTCAGCTCTCACTTTTATGACGATAGGACTCACTGCGAGTTGGTTGGGCCAACCGGTTCGCTCTCGTTTTGCTTGGCGGGGGGCGGCTCGCGGTGGAACTGGAATTGCGGCTGGGCGCCGGACGGCGCGCCGGTTCCCGGCACGCCGGAGCGCACCGCGGGAGCCGAGCGCGTCTGATTGACGACACGATTGGCCGCCTGCGCCGCCTGCGCGTTCGCGTCGGGTTCGGTTTCCGAAGCTGCCTGAGCGGCGGCCGGTGCCGAAGCCGCCGAGGCGGCCGACGCAGCAGCCGATTCCGAGGCGGCCGCGGCTGCACTCGCGGCGGCGGCCTGAGCCGCCTTCGCTTTCTTGCCGCGCTTGTCGCCATCGATATCGGCAAGCAACTCGAGTTCCGACGGCAGATCGTCGCCGCCTTGCCAACTCGTGACCGCGTCGTCCTTGAAATTGACGACGAAATCGCGCTGCTGCACGACGGCCGTCGAGCCGCGCTTGAAGTAGAACAGATAGTCCCAGCGATCCGCATGGAACATGTCAGTCAAAAGCGGCGTTCCAAGCACGGCTTTCACTTCGGCGCGCGTCATACCGACGTGCATCTTGGCAGCAGCCTCCTTCGAGACGAAGTTGCCCTGCACGACGGTGATCCGATACGGCGTGATGCTTTGGGCGATGCGCTGCGTGAGGCTGTCATAGGTCGAACATCCCGCGAGGAGCGCAACTGCCGCGGCGATAACGAGCGCGCCGCGCGCGCCGCTCCCCCGACACTTCAAAAGAAAATTTGGACTCATTTCACCCACCGAGCGGGCCTCTTTTTGCATGCGACGAGACCGCGCGAGTTTCACCGAAGATGACCGGAACCGCAAAAACCCATTACTATTGGAGCCCTGCATTGTACTCTAGGGATGCCTTGCCATGACCAATCCGACGGATCTCAAGAATATCGGGCTCAAGGCGACCCTTCCGCGCCTCAAGATTCTCGAAATTTTCCAGCGCAGCCCGGTCCGCCATTTGACGGCCGAAGACGTCTACCGCAACTTGCTCAACGAGCAGCTCGACATCGGACTCGCCACCGTCTATCGCGTACTCACGCAATTCGAGCAGGCGGGGCTGCTCTCGCGCAGCAACTTCGAATCGGGCAAAGCTGTCTTCGAATTGAACGAGGGAACGCACCACGACCACCTCGTCTGTGTCGATTGCGGCCGCGTCGAAGAGTTCTTCGATCCCGAAATCGAGAAGCGTCAGCAAGCGATTGCCGAGGAACGCGGCTTCAAGCTGCAAGAGCATGCGCTGGCGCTCTACGGCACCTGCACGAAGGAAAACTGTCCCCACCGCAAACACTGAGGCAAGCAACAAACCAGACTGCCAAGGGCTGGGTCCTGTATCGCACGGGGCTCAGCCTTTTTAGTTTCATCGCGACACCCCCACCCGCCATCGTCCGTCCGACGCTCGGCAAATTGCCAATGCGAATGCTTTCGTAGCAGCCCGAAGAGGCCTACATGAGGCCTACGGTTTCCATTAAGGCAGCGCGCTCCGAACGGCCCATAGAATGGATTTCATAGCCCCACCGCAGGTCGTTGCGTGCGGCTCCCGTCTTGCATCGAGATGACCCCGCGAGGAGCGGTTCCATGCGGCGAGACTCGAGGAGTGTCGTGATGGAAACCTGGGATTACATCATCGTCGGCGCGGGCGCGTCCGGCTGCACGCTGGCGGGGCGGCTCGCTCGGCAACGCCCTGACGCGCGGATTGCCCTCATCGAATCGGGTTCGGAGCGCTCCGGCCTGCTGACGACCGTGCCGGCCGCCACCGCGCTCCATTTTCTCGTTCCAACCCGATACAACCATGGATACCGGACCACGCCGCAAATCGGATTACGTGGCCGTCGCTGCGATATGCCCAGCGGACGCGGCATCGGCGGCAGCAGTTCGATCAACGCGATGGTCTACGTCCGCGGCCATCCGGCCGACTACGACGAATGGCAGTCCCTCGGTTGCCCCGGATGGGCTTGGGCAGACGTCCTGCCCTACTTCGTCGCGAGCGAACACAACGAGCGGGGCGCGAATGCGTGGCACGGTGTCGACGGGCCGCTCAACGTTGCCGACGTGCGCGAACCGCATCCGCTCGATGCCGCTTTCATCGAATCGGCCACTCAAACGGGAATCGCGGCAAATCCGGACTTCAACGGGGCGTATCAGGAGGGCGCCGGCTACTACCAGGTCACGCAGAGGAATGGCGAACGCTGGAGTGCCAAACGTGCATTTCTGCCCAATCCGGCGTTACCGAATCTGCAGATCTTTTCGCATTCGACCGCCTTGCGCATTTTGTTCGAACAGCAGCGGGCGGTTGGCGTTGCAATCGCGCGGGACAACGGACTCGAGCAGGTATTGAGAGCGCGAGGCGAAGTCGTCCTGACGGCCGGCGCGATTCGCACGCCGCAGTTGCTGATGTGCTCGGGTGTCGGACCGCCGGAAGCCCTGTCCGCTTTCGGCATCGATGTCGTTCATGCTTCGCCCCATGTCGGCCGCAACCTTCAGGATCACCCCGACTATCTGCGCTGCTTTCGCGTGCGCGGAACCAGGACGTTGGGGATGTCGGCCAGCAGCCCCGCGGATGTCTGTCGCGCACTCATCCGTTATGGTCGGAACCGCTCCGGGGTGCTTACGACAAACGGCGCGCAATCGGGCGCGTTCGTGCGCACGGACCGCAACCTGGCTCGCCCCGACATTCAACTTCACTTCGTCACCGCGTTGCTCGACAACCATGCGCGCCAGCTTTGGCGCGGCCACGGATTTGCGTGTCACGCATGCGTGCTGCGCCCCAAGAGCCGTGGAACGGTCCAGCTGAATCATGCAGATGCGCGAACGCTACCCGCGATCGATCCCGGTTTCCTCGATCACCCCGACGACGTGCGCACGATGCTACGCGGCGTCCGTCTGATGAACCGCGTGCTCGCTGCGCCGGCGCTCGCGCGATACGCCCCGCGCCCGCTACATGCGGCAACCGACGACAGTGACGCCGCTTGGGTCGATGATATCCGGCACCGCACCGGCTCGGCCTATCACCCGGTCGGTACATGCAGGATGGGTGCCGATACGCAGGCCGTCGTCGACGCCCGGCTCCGCGTTGCAGGCGTCTCGGGCTTGCGCGTGGCCGACGTTTCGGTGATGCCTACACTGATCGGCGGGAATACGCAGGCAGCGGCGATCATGATCGCGCAACGCGCTGCTGACTGGATCGCACAGGCTGCATCTCAGCGAGGCCCGATATGATGCCCCCGTCCGCTCAACAGATCGAAGCGATCGTCCGCATGCAGGAACGGTTCAATTGCCATGTGGATGCCCGCTGGCACCAGAAGCGCTATCCCTTCACGCGAGCAGTACTCGTCGAAGTTGCCGAAGCTCTCGATCACTACGGCTGGAAATGGTGGTCGAAGCAGCCGTCATATCACGCGCAGGTCACGCTCGAACTGATCGACGTTCTGGGCCTGCTGGTGTCGGACGTTCTGCAGCAGTGCGGAGGGCGATGTGACGTCGCCGTCACGCAAATCGTTTCGCGCTGCGTGAGCGACGACGATCTGTGCGAACTCGACGGAAAGGTTCACGATATTGGCGAATACGGTATTCCCGACCTGCTCGACCTGCTCGCCGCCCTATCGATCTGCCGACGCAACGCGTTCGGCGTCCTCAGTCGTTTGTTCGAACGCATGGGTTTGACATGGGACAACGTCGTCACGACGTTTTGCGCGAAGACTGCGCTGAATATTTTCCGGCAGGATCACGGCTACCGCAGCGGGACTTATCGAAAGTACTGGGGAGACAAGGAAGACAACGAGCACCTGAGCGATGTGCTCGCGTACATCGAGCCGTTCGGCATGCGCGCCGATGTGCTCTTCAACCAGATCTATGACGCACTGATCGTGCGCTACGCCGACATGCAATCGACGTAGCGCGATGGCGTTTGCACGGCGAAGGCTCGGGCGCACCGCCCTCGCGGCGTGCGCCCGAACCCGTCTTTACTTCGCCATGGCGAGTGCAATAGCCGTACCCAACATAAGGTTCGAGAAGCCCCCCTCGT
>CBJLAJ010000109.1:0-18581 GCA_966421005.1 uncultured Paraburkholderia sp. | reverse complement strand
CCCGTTTGCGCATCGCGCTGATAGACGAGCAGTGAGCTGGCGATCGGCCGGCCGTTGCGCTCGGCGATCACGAGCAGCAGGTTGTCGGGCATCGAGGCGCCGATCGCGCGGAAAAACTCGAGGTTCAGATAGGGCGACGAGAAATGCTCGCGGTAGGTTTGCCGATAGCAGCGCGTGAAAAAGCGCCAATCCTCATCCGACGCGTCTTCGCCGCGCACCCGGCGCAACGTCACACCGGCTTCGCGCACCTTGCGGCGCTCGGCGCGGATGTTCTTGCGTTTTTTCTGCTCGAGCGTGGAGAGAAAATCGTCGAAATCGCGGTAGCCCTGGTTCACCCAATGAAACTGGATGCCTTCGCGCAGCATCATGCCGAGCGCCTCGAGCGTATCGGATTCGTCTGTCGTCGGAAAAAGCACGTGCAGCGACGACACATCCGATTGCTCCGCGAGCGTGATGATCGATGCGGCGAGCTGACGGCGTGCCGCGTCGTCGACGGCGATGAGCCGCGTGCCCTCCACGGGCGTAAACGGCACCGCGCACACGAGCTTGGGATAGTAGTCGAGCCCGTTGCGCTGATAGGCATCGGCCCATGCCCAATCGAACACGTACTCGCCGTATGAGTGGCTCTTCAGGTAGAGCGGGGCGACCGCCCCCAATGCGCCGCTCGTGGCATCGACGAGTGTGACGAAGCGTGGCACCCACCCTGTACGCTCGGTGGTGCAGTGCGTCGCGGCGAGCGCGCTCAGAAATTCATGACGCAAGAAGGGCGTCGGTTGCGGCTGGAGCGCGACGAGCGCATTCCACTGGCGCGCGTCGACCTCGTCCAAGGACGCCAGAATGCCCATGCGATAATCGATGCGTTCCTGTTTCACTTGTTTTGACCGTGTTCGTCGCGTGTTCGCCGCGGCATGCGAGCGGTCATGGTAATGCAATCCGCCACGTTGCGATGCTGCGGGGCGAACGAAGCTTGTCTGCGCTCGCGGCGTAGAATCGTGCCATTCCATCGAAAGACCGAAACGAGGCTCAGCCATGAAACGCATTACCGCAATCATCAAACCGTTCAAGCTCGACGAAGTCCGCGAGGCGCTTGCCGAGGTGGGGCTGACTGGCCTGACGGTGACCGAGGTCAAGGGTTTCGGCCGGCAAAAAGGACATACGGAACTCTATCGCGGCGCCGAATATGTTGTCGACTTCCTGCCGAAGGTAAAGATTGAAGTCGTCGTCGCCGATAGGCAGTGCGATCAGGTGATCGATGCCATCATCGGTGCCGCGCGCACGGGCAAGATCGGCGACGGCAAGATCTTCGTAACCGATGTCGAGCGCGTGATCCGCATCCGCACGGGCGAAGAAAACGAAGCGGCCGTTTGACGCCACCCCAACGCCGCCCCAACGCGGCGCCCGGGCATGCATGCCTTGGAACGCATGTCCGCAAAAAAAACGGTGCGACGCCCTGACGGACACCGCACCGATACGCGCCTCTCGCAGCAGCGTGAAACTGATGAAGTAAAACTTTTCTGACTACGTCGCTCGATTAGAACGAGTGCTGAATGCCAGCGTAGACACCCGTCTGGCTGTGGCCATGCAGCGGGTTCTCGTTGTAGCCGGCCGCGGTGTTGCCACCATTGCCGAACGCGTTCGCGTCGAGGCCGAAGTTAGCCGACTTGCTGTTGCGCACCGTCGCGACCTGGAAGTCGAGCAGCGTGCGCTTGGACAGGTTGTACGTGCCACCAACGGTGTAGATCGTTGCGTTGCCGAAGCCGTGGTTCGTGTTCACGTGGTACACCGCGCCGATCAGGGCTGCAGCCGGCGTGGCTTGCCACGTCACACCGCCCCATTCGTGATCGATCGAGCTCGGCGCGCTCAGACCGCCCGTGAAGCCCGACGTACGGAGAGCTTGGTAGACGCCTTGGATCTTGAACGGTCCCAGGAAGACGTTCACGCCTGCCGTGTACTCGCGCGAGAACGAGAATGCGCCGTCAGCGCCGCTCAGCACGCCGTTGGCCGGGTTGCGGATTTCGTCATAGATACCGCGCACCTGGAAGATCGGAGCCGTGTACGTGATCTGCAGACCGGCTTCGCGGCCTTGTCCCGTCGTACCGTTGCCGTTCCAGCTCGTCGCGTTCGACAGCGCGTACTGGCCGTAGACGTCGAATCCGCCCCACTTCGGCGATTGATAGGCAACGTTGTTGCTCGACTGCGGCCAGTTGCGGCCACGCACGAGCGATGCCGACGACCAGTTCGATTGGCCGAACGGATCGAAGTCCCACACGCCGTTGGCGATGTACAGCATCCGGCCCATCGTGAACGTACCGTAGTTGTCGTTCGACAAGCCCACCGTCGCCCAGCGATTGAAGAGGCCGCCGCCGCCAGGGCCCGCGCCGGTCATCGTGTTGAAGCTGCCTTCCAACTTGAACACGACCTTGTTGCCGCCGCCAATGTCTTCCGTACCCTTCATGCCCCAGAGGCTCGTGCCCCAGTCACCGCTTTCCGCGCGCCAGCGCGAGGTCGATCCGGTGTAGCTGGCGTTCGGCAGGCCGCTCATGTATTCGATACCCGCATCGAGGCGGCCATACAGCGTCACGCTGCTTTGAGCGTGAGCGATGACGCCTGCCGACATGAGCGCCGCGGCGAGCAATGCTTTCTTCATCTTCTCCTCCATACCCTGTCAAAAAGTGAAGCCATACTGCGAATAGCGCCCGGGCGGCGTGAGACGCCCAGGCGGGAATCCGACTTCAGGGAGATCGCTCGCGGAAAGGGCGCGGATAAACGCGCGCTGGTGCCGTTCCGGTCCGCTCCGATGGCGGAACGGCGTCTCCTTGTTTGAAGTAAAACTACATTTGCGGCGTTGCGTTTTGCTACTTTGGTTACTAATTTAGCAAAAATAGACATAGGTGGGTACAGAAATCAGGCCGCCGGACGGAGCTGTCGCCAAATTGCCATACGGTTGTGTCCCATTACGCAACAATGGTGCGGGGCGCAACGCGCTAACCCTTGTCCCATAAGGGGCGCACGATGTACCGTGGGTGAAGTCCAGGAATTTAGGTATTGACTCGGGAAATTGGCGGGGGTAGGGCGCTCCTGCCATGAAAAAAGGCGCCGAGGCGCCTTTGGGGAAGTTGGGGGAACGCGCCGGCACGTGCGACAGCCCGCGCGCGGGGAAGGCTACTTGAGGCTGCCGGACAGAAACTGCCTGAGCCGTTCGCTCTTGGTATTGCCGAAGACCTCGTTGGGAACGCCTTCTTCTTCGATGCGCCCCTGGTGCAAAAAGACGACGTGGTTCGAGACGTTGCGCGCGAAGCTCATCTCATGCGTGACGACGATCATCGTGCGGCCTTCCTCGGCGAGTTTCTGCATGACTTTCAGCACCTCGCCGACGAGCTCTGGATCGAGCGCGGAAGTCGGCTCGTCGAAGAGCATCACATCAGGATGCATGGCCAGTGCGCGCGCGATCGCCACGCGCTGCTGCTGCCCGCCCGACAGATGCGACGGATACTGCTTTTCCAGCCGGGGCGCGAGCCCAACCTTCTCGAGGTACGTCCGCGCGCGTTCCTCGGCTTCGCGCCGCGCGAGCCCGAGCACGTGAACCGGTGCCTCGACGACGTTTTCAAGCACGGTCATGTGCGACCACAAATTGAAGTGCTGAAACACCATCGCGAGCTTCGTGCGCATGCGTTGCAGCTGCTTAGGATCGGCCGCGCGCAGGGCGCCCGTCCTGTCCTTTTTGGTCAGTACCTCCTCGCCGTCGACGACGATGCGGCCGGCGCTGGGCTGCTCGAGAAAGTTGATACAGCGAAGCATCGTGCTCTTGCCCGAGCCCGACGAGCCGATGACGCTGATGACGTCCCCCGCGTTGGCCTGGAGCGAGACGCCCTTGAGGACCTCATGGTCTCCGTAGTGCTTGTGTAGTTCGTCGATGAAAAGCTTTTGCATCGGGTGAGATCCGGGTTACTTGCCAAGCGGGCGCAAATAGGCGAGCCAGTGTTGTTCGGCGCGGCGAAAGAGGCCGACGAGCGCGAACGATATGGCCAGATAGAGCAGTGCGGCGATGCCGAACGCGTGAAACGACATATAGGTGGCGGAATTGACGTCGCGTGCGATCTTGAGGATGTCGGGCACGGTCGCGGTAAAGGCAACCGTCGTTGCGTGCAGCATCAGAATGACTTCGTTGCTGTAAAGCGGCAGGGCGCGGCGCAGCGCGGAGGGCAGGATGATGCGCCGATAGACCGTGAAGCGCGACATGCCATAGGCGCGCGCGGCTTCGATCTCGCCGTACGCGGTCGCTTTGATCGATCCGGCGAAGATTTCGGTCGTGTAAGCGCAGGTGTTGAGCGTGAAGGCAAGCAGCGTGCAGTGCATGCCGTCGCGGAAGAACTCGTTGAGCAGCGCGTGCGAGCGTACCACTTCGAGGCTGTAGAGGCCGGTATAGCAAAGCAGCAGCTGCACATAGAGCGGCGTGCCGCGGAAGATGTAGGTGTAAAGCCACACCGGGCCCGAGATCAGCCGGTTTTTCGACACGCGCGCCACCGCGAGCGGCACCGACAGGCAAAAGCCGATGCCGATCGACACGACAAGCAGCCACAGGGTGATCGCAAGGCCGGTGACGCGAAAGCCGTCGGTGAAAAGATAATTGCGCCAGTACTCGTGGATCAGCTCGATCATGGCTTATAGCTCGGCACGGCGCACGCCGATCGAATAGCGCTTCTCGAGCCATAGCAGCACGAGATTCGAAACGGTCGTGATCGCCAGATAGATCGCACCGGCGATCAGCGTGAAGAAGAAAAAGCGCAGCGTTCCCTTGCCCGCGTCCTGCGAGGCCTTTACGACATCGGCCAGCCCGATGATGGAGACGAGCGCCGTCGCCTTCACCATGACCTGCCAGTTGTTGCCGATGCCGGGCAGCGCGAAGCGCATCATCTGCGGGAACATGATGCGCCTGAAGACCTGCCAGCCGGACATGCCGAACGCGCCGCCCGCTTCGAGCTGGCCGCGCGGCACCGAGAGGAACGCACCGCGGAACGTCTCGGTGAAGTAGGCGCCATAGATGAAGCCGAGCACGATGACGCCTGCCACGAACGGATCGATGTCGATCTGATCCCAGCCAATGAGGTCGGTCAGGTTGTTGAGCCAGATCTGGATGCTGTAAAAGAGCAGCAGCATCAGCACGAGATCGGGTACGCCGCGGATGAGCGTCGTGTAGCCGGTGGCCAGCGAGCGTGAGAGACGGTTT
Source organism: uncultured Paraburkholderia sp. (assembly GCA_966421005.1). Lineage (GTDB taxonomy): Bacteria > Pseudomonadota > Gammaproteobacteria > Burkholderiales > Burkholderiaceae > Trinickia. The sequence goes on along the minus strand of CBJLAJ010000109.1, from coordinate 13,354 downwards.
TTCGAGAGCTTGGCCGCGGCGCCTACGAGACCGAGCGCGAATGCGAACGCTAGCGAAAGCACCGCCAGCTTGACGGTCTGCCAAGTGCCGGCGAGGATCAGCGGGCCGTAGCCTTCAAGAAACATGTTGGACGTGCAATCCTTGACGGTGCGCGAGAAAAGCGCGACGCGAAATTCTAGGTGGCCAAAAATAGCGCGCCGCGTCGGCACACCCAAAAAGTCGGGCGCGACGCGGATCGAGTGACTTTTCGCCCGGTTATGCGGGCGCCGCGGCAACGAGCAGTCTCGGCCGCAATGCCGGCCGGCGGGGCTCGCCTACCGAAAAGCGCGGTATTTTACCTCAACGCGGAGGCGGCGCTACCGCGGAGGAATCCGCGGTCGGACCCAGAGAGCGCGCTCCATGCCGCACACAGACTGTGCTGCCCATCGAGCGCTGAGCGCATTGCGTGCCCCACGAGTCGCGGAACCCAGCCGCGAGTTCAGCACGCGTGTCAACGGTCGGCGCGCGGTGTGCCGTCAGTCAAGCGCCTGACTTCCCGGCGCAGTCGCCGGTTTTCCGTGAACAACGCGACGAATACGATGACGCCCAAAATCAGCGAGCTCCACTCTCCCGCGGCGTGCCCAAAGGCCCATGCCAGCGACGCCAGAATCAACGAAACAACGAGTAGCAACGTGCGGTCTTTCCACCACTCAGCCGAACCGAACTTCATAGTTACCTCGCTGTGGCTGAAACGCGCGAATCGCAGGCTAGTGCCGCATGCGCATACGCTCGGCGGCCGGGCGCGCTTTGATCGAAAATCTCGGGATGGCACTGTATATGGTGGTACAACTGGGGCGAAACGCGTATGGCAGTATCCCCCTGGAAGCGTAGCACTGCTCGTCCGTTGTTTGCCGGAGACGGCCTGCAACTCGTGTATTTGCCCATGGCGATCATCGCGCTGCCGATTGCGGCACCAGTATAGTAAGACGCATAAACCGCTCCGCCGACCAACAGCTTTTCGGGCAACGTTGTGGCGCCCACCAGTTCCGCCAGCGTCGCCCCCTTACCAAGCTTATCTACGGCGGCTACTAGTGCGCCAAGTTTGGTCAGTATCGTCACCTGAGTCCCGTACCAGCTTGTCGGCACATCGAGGCCTAGCGCTTCCATATTTGTCTTGTACGCCAGGAAAAACCCGGCTGCACCACATTGCATTGGCATAGGAAATCTCTCAGGAAATGTTGTCATTGGCAAGCCGGCGGAGGGCTTGCGGCATTTTACACGCGGGTTCCCATGCGCCGCGTAAGGGGTCATTCAAGTCGCCATGCGCGAATGTCCTGCGTTGGTCGCGACCACTTTTGACGGCAGCCTGGTGGTGAGGCCGGCCGTCCATGCCTTCGACGTGGGGCCGGGTCGCTCTGTCGCCTCCAAGGTACGAAGCGGATTCGAGACGAAGTGCGGGAGTCCTCGAACTGGCCCGGTGCAACCGCGAGCATGCAGCAAAACGCCGCGGCCATTCGGCGCGCGGCGGCTTTCGAGTTTTGAGGGATGAGACCCGGCAAAGCGGGCACAACGAGGGCGGCTGCGGGCCGCGTGCGCCCTCAGCGGCTCGCCGGAGCCTCGCGGGTGCGGCTCAAGGCGCCGTCGGCTGACCGCCGTTGCCTGTGCCGCGATGCTGCTGCCAGAACTCACGCATCTTCTCGTGTCGCGACGCCATCTTCGCGAAGTGCTGTTTCAGCTCGGTACTGACGGTCGTCTTTTGCTGGTCGTCGAGACTGTCGTAAAAGGCGAGCCATGCGGTGGCCGTCTGCTCGTGAAGCGCGTCGCTTTGTTGGCGAATCTGCTGATGCGTGGCGTGCAGCGCGTCGAGATCGAGGATCGGCTGCTGCTGCGCCGCCTTGAACTGGTCGCGCATCTTCTCGTGATTGGCGCGTTCGGCTTCGTGGTTCCGTTTCATCGTCGTGAGCGCCGTCTGCCATTTCTGCTCCTGCTCGGGCGTCAGCGCAAGCCGGGCGTGCAGCGCGTTCAGGCGCTCCAACATCATTGGACCGTGCCCGTGCCAGCCCCCCGGGCCACCGGGCATTTCGGCGCCGCCCGGCCCGGGTTGCGCCAAGTTGCCGCCGGCGGCGTGGGCGGTGCCGAACGTGACGGCGAGCGCGGCGGCTGCGATAGCGAGATAGCGGGACGATCCGCGCAAGATCGGGTTCATCGAATACTCCTTCATGGAAAGTGAAGCGATGCGAAGGCGCCGGTCATGCGGCGTCTGAATCGCTGCGAGAAGGCTAGCCCCTGCCACGAAGCGGACGTGTTACGGGCGCATCCGGCCCGGTTACCCACGATTACGGACACCTTTCGCCGTAACCTTCCGTAACCCTTTCACTGCCCCGAGCCCGTTACGCGGGCCATGCTCGCGCTAAACTTCGCGCCATGGCTACTCAAATCCTCATCGTCGACGACGACGCCGAATTGCGCGATCTGCTGCGCGACTATCTCGTGCGGCAGGGCATCGAAGTATCGGTGCTCCATGACGCGGCCACGCTCGAGCGGCGGCTCGAGCGCGAACGCCCCGATCTCATCGTGCTCGATCTCATGATGCCGGGCGTCGACGGGCTCACCGCCTTGCGCAAGCTGCGCGCGTCGGGCGACGACATTCCCGTCATCATGTTGACGGCACGCGCGGACGACGTCGATCGCATCGTCGGCCTTGAACTGGGCGCCGACGACTACCTCGGCAAGCCTTTCAACCCGCGCGAACTCCTGGCGCGCGTACAGGCCGTCTTGCGCCGCCGCCGCACGGTACCTTCCGCGGCACCCGAAGAGCGCGAACCGTTTGCGTTCGGCCGTTTCGTGCTCGACTTCGAGAGCCGCACGCTGACGATGGATGGCCGCCCGCTGACGCTCTCGGGCAGCGAGTTCGCGCTGCTCAAGATTTTCATCAACCATCCCATGCGCACGCTCACGCGCGAGCGGCTGCTGGAACTCCTGCACGGCCCCGAGTACGACGGCACCGATCGCGGCATCGACGTCCAGGTCTGGCGTTTGCGCCGGATACTGGAAAGCGACCCGTCGGCACCGCGCTTCGTGCAGACCGTGCGCGGGCGCGGCTATGTTTTCGTGCCGAATGGCGAGCCCAATGCGCCGACCCATTGATTCGCTGTTCGGGCGACTGGCGCTCCTCGTCGTCGCGGTGCTGCTCATTTCCCACTTTGCGTGGTTCGTGCTGATCCGTATCGAACGCAGCCACTCGCAGGCCCGCTATGCTGTCGAAGAGGCCGCGTTTCTCGTGGAAGCCGTGCGCGAGCATGTCGCGCGCGCGCCGAACCAACCGTTGCCCTCGCGCGTGCGCGCCGTCGATACTGCCAGCCCCGATGTGCCGCCGCCGCGTCGCGATCTGCCGCCCGCGATCCTGCGCTTCGTCGACGACTTCCGCGACCACCTCCCGGCGGGCTCGGACGTTCGGATCGGCCCGCCCGGGCACCCGCCGATGCTGTGGGTCCACGAGGCTGGCGACGCGCATTGGATCGTCGTGCCGATGCTTTCGCTGCATCCGCCGCGCTCGCTCGATCGCATGGTGCTGTGGCTCGCAATCATCTTTTCCGCGGCGGTGATGTGCGCGCTTTTCGTGGCCTGGCGGCTCCAACAGCCTCTCAGGGCGCTCAGTTCGGCTGTCGCGCGGTTTGGCCGCGGTCAGCCGGTGCCGCCCGTGCCCGAGCGCGGTCCTCGCGAGCTGCGCGCGCTCACGCATGGCTTCAACCAAATGGTGACGGAGGTGTCGCGCGCGGATAACGATCGTGCCATCATGCTCGCCGGCATCGCGCACGATCTGCGTACGCCGCTCGCGCGCATGCGGTTGCGCGCGGAAATGATGGACGACATCAAGCAGCGCGATGGCGTCGTGCGCGATGTCGATTCAATGACGCACATCGTCGATCAATTCCTCGCTTTCGCGCACGACGGCCTCGATTCGAGCGAGCCCGTCGAAGTCGATGCGCAGTGCGAGCGTCTCGTGCGAAGCTACCGCGCCGTCGCCCCGGGTGCGCCGCCCGTGAAAACCGCTTTGGCGGCGGGACCGGCTTTCCGGTTGCCGACGGCGACGCTCGACCGTGTGCTCTCGAACCTGCTCGATAATGCGCATGCCTACGGCGCGCCGCCCGTGGTAGTCGAAACGGCACGCACGGCTGACGGCTGGCTGCTTGCCGTCAGCGATCACGGCAAGGGCATCGCGCCACGCGATCTCATCGACGCGAGCCGCCCATTCGTGCGACTTGACCCGGCCCGTGGCGGCAATGGGCACAGCGGTCTCGGGCTCGCCATCGTCGAGCGGCTCGTACGTCGCATGGGCGGAGCGTGCGAAATCGGCAACGCGCCGGACGGCGGCCTGCGCGTGACGATGCGTTTTCCCCGCGACGTGCCCGTCAGCGCGGCCGCGTAAAGGCGGCCCCCGCTATTGGAACAAGGTGTCGAGCGCCGACGCTGCCTCGCTATCGACCGTGCTGTACGTCACGCTGTCGGCACCGAAGATATAGTGGGTCGTGTACTTGCCGAGTCGCGCCAGAATTTCGTCCTGCACCGCTTCGGGGGCGGCGTCGAGCTTCAGATACCACGCCGTTGACGACAAGCGGGTCTGAAATGCGCCGTACTCGGCCATCAGATGATCGAACGCATCCGCGTCCTGGTCGCGACAGACGATGACCAAATTGCCCTTCATGCGAACCTCCAGGTAGATCGATCGGCGGCTTCATGCCATGAAAAGCCGATGATACCCGGTCTACCCGTCAAGACGCAGTCGATTGGCCGATCGGCCGACCTTGGCCGCTGTGGGCCCGGCGCCTAGCGCTGCATTGCCACGTTGTCCGACGGCGCCGCGACGTTCGTCCCAAAGGCGCTCGCGCGATCGCGGCCTGCGGCCTTCGCCGTGTAAAGGGCCCGGTCGGCCCGGCTGACGAGGCGCTCGAGGGTATCGTCGTCGATCAGGCAGGTCACGCCGATACTCACACGCAAGTCGACGGCGTCCGGCAGCCTGGGGGTGGGCTGCTTCCGGAGCGTTTCGCGGATGCGTTCGGCGACGGCGAGCCCTTCGGCGAGCGAGGTCGCCGGCAGGAGAACGGCGAATTCTTCGCCGCCCAGACGGCCGATCGCGTCGGTCGCCCGCAGCACAGTGCGGCAGCGCTCGACGAAATGCTCGAGCGCGTGATCGCCGACAGTGTGGCCGAATCGGTCGTTGATCTGCTTGAAGTGATCAAGATCGGCAATCGCCAGGCAAAGCGGCGTGCCGTGTGCGCGCGCCGCGCCGATCTCGCGCTGCAGCAGATTGAGGAAATACCGCCGCGAGAGGGCGCCAGTCAACGCATCGTCGCGCGCTTCGGCGGACAACTGGGCGTTCGAGGCCTGGAGTTCGCTCGCGAGACGGCGCGCCTCGCGGTGATGGCGTTTTTCTCGGCGATAAGAGGCGGCGACAGTGGCCGCCAACAGAAGCGAGCCCATCAGGGCGGCGAACGCCAGTCCGCGAATATTGATGCGCTCATCGACCAGATGCTGCCAGAGCGTGATCGGTGTCAGCAGATGCACCGAAAAACCGGAGTTGATCCCGTTGCGCATCACATAGAGGGAGGGCGGACCGGCCGCCTGCAGCTCGACCATCTGGTTTGCCAGCGCCGCGGGTACCCAGGGCGCCTTGCGTGCCATACGGGATCGCAACGGGGCGATTTCGAGCACGGGAAAGCTGGCGCGGCGGTAGCTGTCCATGCGTTCGGCCGTGCCCATATGGGTCACGCGGGCTCCGGGCAGGCGGTAACCTTCGAACTGGCTTTCGTTGGCCATGACGATGACCCCGTTCTCGTCGGCGACGAACGAGCCCGGTGCCGCGACCCAGTGCCTCAGCCTGCGCAGTCCGATCTTGGCGACGATGAGACCGACGAGGACGCCGTCGCTATAGACCGGCGCGGAGATGAAGACGCCATTTTCGCCGCTCACGCGCCCCACGGCGTACATCTGGCCGTATGCGCCGAGCAGCGCCTCTTTGACGTAGCCCCGCGTCGAGAGGTCGAGCCCGACGCACGTCTGGCGCTCGAACGCGTCGCTGGAGGCCACGCATAGACCGTTCGTGTCGACGAGCCACATGTTGTCGAGCCCCGCAAAGCCGCGCGCGTCGTGCAAGAAGGCGTCGGCTTGCCGCAGGGCGGGCACGCCGAGGAACCGAGCCCGGCGTTCGGATTGCGACTCCGAGCGGTTCAGAGCGCCGCCGTGTACCTGCGCGAGCACGCGCTGGATGACAGGCGTTTCGGCCAGTGTGGCCGGGATGGCGCGCGCCATCGACAGATCGCTCGCGATGATTTGGGCGATGTTGTCGGCCGTGGCGAGCGAGAGCTGCGACTGCCCGCGCACCGTGTCGTTGAGTTCGTGCCGGACCATGCGGTCCGCGACCTCACCGGCAATGAGCCAGCAGACGAGCACGCCTATGATGACGCTCGCCCCGACGATTGTCCGGTGCCATGTTGCCTTGTTCATCGACTCCCTGGTCCATGCGTGCTGCCTCGCGCCTGGCGGCGCGGCAATGGGGCCGCATGCCGCCGCGAACGCCCCGCCGGCGCGTTTTTCGGCCCGATGCATGCTTTATATTAACGGCCTGCCCGGCCCAAACTGAACGGCTGTCGGGGTTTCATGGTACGCGCGGTACGGCGCGCGGTTGTGCCTGAAACGCAGTCTGTAGTACTGTCTTGCCGTCGCAAAAGCGGGAAAAAGCCGGATCATGTGCCCATCTTACCGTCGGGCGGCCGGAGCCCTCGAATAACCGCATCCATACGCTTTGCCATGCTCAACTTGCCAGTTTCGGGTCTGCCGGCGCTTTTGCGCGCGTGCCAAGCTGCCGCCTCACGCCGCCAGGCCAGGGGGCGCTGATGGATTTCGGCCTCAATCTGAAGCGCACCGCCAACGCATCGGTCTGGCGGCTTTTGCCCAACCGATGGGATTTCGTCGCGTTTCCGCTCATCATCTGCCTGATCGCGATAGCGGCCATCGGCTTTCACCAGACGATGGCGCCGATCTCGACGCTCAAGACACAGGTGATCTCGCTCGATCCGGCAAACCTGCCGGAGTATGCGCTGCGCACCACGCTGCGGATGCTTGCCGCGATGTTCGCCTCGCTCGTCTTCACGCTCGTCTACGGCACGCTGGCGGCGAAGAGCCGTCGCGCGGGCATGGTGCTGATCCCGATCCTGGACATTCTTCAGTCGGTGCCGGTGCTCGGCTACATCTCGTTTACGGTGACGTTTTTCCTGGCGCTGTTCCCGAAGCAGGTGCTCGGTGCCGAACTCGCGGCCATCTTCGCGATCTTCACGAGCCAGGCCTGGAACATGACGTTCAGTTTCTACCAGTCCCTGCGCACGGTGCCGCGCGATCTCGACGAGGTCTCGCGCGGCTTTCACCTGACCGCCTGGCAGCGTTTCTGGAAGCTCGAAGTGCCGTTCTCGATGCCTGGCCTCATCTGGAACATGATGATGTCGATGTCGGGCGGCTGGTTTTTCGTCGTCGCGTCGGAAGCGATCACGGTCGGCAACAACACGATCACATTGCCCGGCATTGGCGCCTATCTCGCCCAGGCCATCTCGGAGAAGAACCTCGTCGCGGTGGGCTGGGTCATTCTCGCGATGACGGTCGTCATCCTTGCGTACGATCAGTTGATGTTCCGTCCGCTCGTTGCCTGGGCCGACAAGTTCCGGATGGAAACGACGAGCTCCGGTAACGCGCCTGAATCGTGGCTGCTCGATGTCGTGCGCCGCACGCGGCTCATTCATCAACTGCTCGTGCCGGCGGGATCGTTTTTCGCGAAGGCCGCGCGCGTGCCGATCCGGTTGTCGTTGCCGCGCGGTCTGCGCCTCGGTCGAGCCGGTGGTGCGGGACGCACGTCGTCGCGCGCCGGCGATATCGCATGGGCGCTCCTTTTGCTCGCCAGCACGCTGTACGTCGTCTGGCGTGTCGTAGCCTACGTTCGCACCGGCGTGACGCTCGACGAACTGTGGCACGTCGTTCTGCTCGGCTTCATCACGCTCTTGCGCGTCGCGCTGCTGATCGCGCTTTCCTCGTTGATCTGGGTGCCGCTCGGCGTGTTGATAGGCCTGCGTCCCACCTTGGCCGAAAAGATTCAGCCGCTCGCGCAGTTCTTCGCCGCGTTCCCGGCCAATCTGCTCTTTCCGGTGTTCGTGATCGTAATCGTCCGCTTTCACTTGAACCCGGATATCTGGCTCTCGCCGCTGATCGTGCTCGGCACGCAGTGGTACATCCTGTTCAACGTGATTGCCGGGGCAACGGCTTATCCGAACGATTACCGCGAAGCCGCGACGAACTTCCGCATTCGTGGCTGGCAATGGTGGCGCCAGTGCATGCTGCCCGGCATTTTCCCGTATTACGTGACGGGTGCGCTCACGGCCTCGGGCGGCGCCTGGAACGCGAGTATCGTCTCGGAGGCGGTGCAGTGGGGCGACACGCATGTCGTCGCGCACGGGCTTGGCGCGTATATCGCGCAGACGACGGCGGCGGGCGATTTTCCGAAGATCATCCTCGGCATCACCGTCATGTCGCTTTTCGTCACGCTGTTCAACCGCAGTCTGTGGCGGCCGCTATATGCGTACGCAGAGTCGAAACTCCGGCTCGATTGATGCATCGAAACGCCCGATAGGTCCATTCGAGAGTGAAGCGCAATGCAAAATCCCAAAGCTGAATCGAGCTTAGCGTCGTCTGTGTCCGCGGCGTCGCTTGGCGCCGGTGTCGCGCCTCGCCTCGGCGAGGAAATCCTCAATGTCAGGGATGTCTGCCGGGGCTTCTCGAAAGCCCAGGGCGAACTGCTCGTCCTCGACGACGTCAACCTCTCGCTGCGCTCGGGCGAAATCGTTGGCTTGCTTGGACGTTCGGGCTCGGGCAAGTCGACGCTGTTACGCATCATTGCGGGGCTCATCGAGCCGACGGATGGCCACGTCGACTATCTCGGCGCGCCGCTCGCGGGCCCTGCCGAGGGCGTCGCAATGGTGTTTCAGACGTTTGCGCTGTTCCCGTGGCTGACGGTGCTGCAAAACGTGGAAGCCGGGCTCGAGGCACAAGGCGTCGGTGCGCGGGAGCGGCGCGAGCGGGCGCTGGCCGCAATCGATCTGATCGGCCTCGACGGCTTCGAAAACGCCTATCCGCGCGAGCTCTCGGGCGGCATGCGCCAGCGCGTGGGCTTTGCGCGCGCGCTCGTCGTCGATCCCACGCTGCTCTTGATGGACGAACCGTTTTCCGCGCTCGACGTGCTGACCGCCGAGACGCTGCGCACGGACTTGCTCGATCTGTGGACGCAGCGGCGCATGCCGATCAAATCGATCCTGATCGTGACGCACAACATCGAAGAAGCGGTGTTCATGTGCGATCGCATCCTTGTACTCTCGTCGAACCCCGGGCGCGTGATTGCCGAAATCAAGGTGCCGTTCGCGCACCCGCGTAACCGCCTCGATCCGGCCTTCAAGCGTCTCGTCGACGATATCTACGCGAAGATGACGGCGCGTCGTACCGACGAAGCCACGAAGAAAGGGCTCGAGCTCGGCAGCTGGCTGCCGAGCGTCTCGACGAACCTGATGGCGGGTCTCATCGAAACGCTGGCGGCGCCGCCGTACCACGGCCGGGCCGATATGCCGGAAATCGCACGTTCGCTCCATCTCGAGGTCGACGATCTCTTCCCGATTGCCGAAGTCCTGCAACATCTCGGTTTCACCGACGTGCGCGAAGGCGATATCTTTCTCACGCCGCCCGCACGCGTGTTCGCCGAGTTCGGGACGCAGGAGCGCAAGATGATGTTCGCCGAACACCTGTTGCGGCATGTACCGCTTGCCGCCCGAATCAAGAAGGTGCTCAACGAACGTCCTGGGCATCGCGCGCCGCGCGTGCGGTTCGAGCAGGAGCTGGAGGATTTTCTCTCGGACAGCGCGGCCGAGGAAACGCTCGATGCCGTCATCAACTGGGGCCGCTACGGCGAGATCTTTTCGTATAACGATCAAACCGAGATCTTCAGCCTCGAAGACGTCGAGTCCTGATCCAGCTCTTGACCTCGCGCTCGACCTTGCTCTTGCCGCTGCCGCGATCGGGCGCCATTCAAACGGCACCTGATCGCGACACCTGCGTGCGTTGAAGGAGCGGCCTCACGTCTGGGAGGCAGATGGCGCTTCGTCTTCGTCTTCGTACGTACCGAGGCGGTTGTAGAGCGTTTTCAAGCTGACACCGAGCGCCTTGGCTGTACGACGCTTGTCCCCACCGCAGTACTTGAGCGTACCAAGGATGATCTGGCGTTGCGCTTCGGCGAGCGGTGTGCCAACCCAGATGCTCATCGCATCGCCTTGCGTCACGGCCTTTTTCGACCGTGCGGCGAGGCGCGGGTGCTCGATTTCCACTGTTTTCTCGGCCAGGATGAAGGCCCGATAGACGCTGTTCTTCAGCTCGCGCACGTTGCCCGGCCACGAATACGTGCGCAGCGTTTCGCGGGCCCGCTTGCTGAAGACCTTGTTCGTGCCTTCCTGCGCATTGAGCTCGGCAAGAAAATGCTGAGCGAGCAACTCCCGATCGCCCTCGCGCTCGCGTAGCGGCGGCGCGCGCAGCGGGAATACGGCGAGGCGGTACATCAGGTCCTCGCGCAAGCCGTTCTCTTTCACCGCCAAGGCCGGGTCGCGGTTCGTCGCGGCGATGACGCGCACGTCGCTATGCAGCAGTTCCGTGCCGCCGACACGATAGAACGTACCGGTTTCGAGCGCCCGCAGTAACTTGACCTGGCGCACCGGCATCATCTCGGTCACCTCATCGAGAAAGAGGGTTCCGCCGTTGGCGTGTTCGAAATAGCCCGCCCGGCCTTGCACCGCGCCCGTGAAGCTGCCGCGCTCGTGCCCGAAGAGTTCCGCTTCGATCAGATTATCGGGAATCGCGCCGCAGTTGACGGCCACGAACGGTTGATCGCGGCGGCTGCTGCGATCGTGGATCGTCCGGGCAACGAGTTCCTTGCCCGTGCCGGATTCGCCGACGATGAGCACGGTCGCGTCGGTCGCCGCCACGCGCTCGATCTGCTCGAAGAGTTCGAGCATCGCGGGCGATGCGCCGTAGAGCATGCCGTAGGACTCGAGGCGCTCGGCTGTGCGCTGAGCGCCGGGATCGTTTCGGTGAGCGGAGCCGTTGTCGGGCACTTCCGCTGGTGTGTCGAGGTCGTTTGACGTCGCCATGTGTTCGGGGCTTGGGTCGCGCGAGGCCGATGCGTTGTGCGTGCCGCGTGCGTTTGCCGAGTAGTCGAACCGGTATTTAACCACGTCGCGGCCTGCCTACGTCGGCCAAAGATGCTACGCGAAGGCCGCTTGGCGTTTGGCACGGAACGTGCTGAATTCATGTCTTCGCTATCGGGAACTCCCGGCCGGCGGATCGATCCGAACGAACATCGGCTATAGGGAAGACTCGCACGCGGAAAAACTTGCAACCGTCTATACCATTCATATCGGCAACGAATGCTAGGGGAATCAGATGGCCCGTCCCAGAATCGGCATTTTCAGCGCGCTCGTCGCGGTAGGGGGCGTGCTCGCGTGGCGTTGGGCGCAGAAACATCGTGCTTCGCAGGCGCGACTCGCCAGCGAATTGAATCGTTGGGAAGCGGAAGGCGGCGCATTGGCGGCAACGACTCAGGAGGCACCTTCGACGCTTGGCTCGCACGTGTCGCCCGGTGCTATGTCGAACGGCCACGCGCACGTCGGCGGCACAGCGGACGCATGGCACTTTCCGCATAGCTAATCCGCGCCCGATCGGCGCGAGCGGGCCGCCAGCCGCTTGCACCGTTCGGCCCGCGCGGGCAGGATAGGGCCCGCGCCATGCCTCTGCCACGGTGCGCTACGGCAGCGCCGCACAGTACTTTGCTCCCGGAACCCGCCAGATCGGATTCCGGTCGATTTCGACACGACTCACTCATTGATGACTGAACCCGATGCCACATGTGCTGATAGTTGACGACGACCCCGAGACCCGGGAAGCGCTGGTCTCGATCATCGCCGAAGACGGTCTGACGACCGCTACGGCGGGCGATCTGCGCGAGGCGCGCATCCAGCTCGTGCGGCAAACCCCCGATGTCGTGTTCACCGATCTGCAGTTGCCTGACGGCAGCGGCGTCGATCTATTCGAAGATCTCGACCCGCGCTCGGGTGTGGAAATCGTCGTCATCACGGGGCACGCAACAGTCGAATCCGCGGTGTCGGCACTCAAGATGGGCGCATCCGACTATCTGGTCAAACCGATCAACATGCAGCGCGTGAAGGCCGTGCTCGACCGGCTGCCGCGCGCCGGCGATCTGAAAGCGCAGATCGGCAATTTGCGCGGCGAGCTGCGGCGCATGGGACGTTTCGGCCTCATGCTGGGCAGCTCGCCGGCCATGCAGTCCGTCTACGACCAGATCGGACGGGTGGCGCCAACCGCCGCTTCGGTGCTGCTCGTCGGCGAATCCGGCACCGGCAAGGAAGTGGCGGCGCAGACGATTCATGAGCTGAGTCTGCGGCGCAAGCACGCATTTTTGGCGGTCAATTGCGGCGCGATTTCGCCAAACCTGATCGAATCGGAAATGTTCGGACACGAGCGCGGCTCGTTTACGGGCGCGGACCGCCAACACAAAGGCTATTTCGAGCGCGCGAACGGCGGAACGATCTTTCTCGATGAGATCACCGAGATGCCGGCCGAGCTGCAGGTCAAGTTTCTGCGCGTGCTGGAAACGGGCATGTTCATGCGTGTCGGTACGACGAAAGAGATCGAGACGGACGTGCGCGTCATTGCAGCCACGAATCGCGATCCGGAAGAGGCCGTGCTCGAAGGCAAGCTGCGGCTCGATCTTTATCACCGGCTCAACGTCTTTCCGATCAGTCTGCCGCCGCTGCGCGAGCGCGGCAACGATGTCTGGCTGCTGGCGCAGGCGTTTCTCGACGAGCACAACGAACAACACGGCACCCATAAGCAGTTTCCGCCCGCGGCCAAGGAGATGATGCTGTCCTACCCTTGGCCCGGCAATGTCCGCGAGCTCAAGAACTACGTCCAGCGCGCGTACATCATGGCAGGTGCGGATTCCGATACGACGGCGGCGGTACCGCTGCAGATTTCGCTGTCGAAGCCGACGACAGGCACCGCTGTCACCATACCGTTCGGCACATCGCTCGCGCATGCCGATCGTCAGCTCATTCTCGCTACGCTCGAGCAGTGCGGCGGAGTGAAGACGCGCGCCGCCGAGATCCTCGGCATCAGCCTGAAGACCCTCTATAACCGGCTCGTCGAATACAACGAGGACGGCGGCAAGCACGCGGGCGAGCCCGCGGTGGGCGATCCGGCGGCCGGCGATCCGGCGGCCGGC